>JACVRN010000027.1 GCA_014534425.1 Pyrinomonadaceae bacterium | reverse complement strand
TTACAATAGTTGGGGCTGGGCCAAGCCCTCTGCGGGCGTTATTATAAACAAACCACGTGCTGTGTAATTTGCCCAGCCCCTACAGATTCTTTCCGCGCTTCGGCCTCAAATTCGGGCGGTTCGTCACATTTCATTATGCGGGCGAGGATGGTTCGGTTTATTACTGTCTGCTTCGGGCGGGCGCTTGCTCTGTATTTTGGGCAAAACTTTCTGAAGAGTTTTCCCGTACTACACCGGATCGAATGCCTTCTTGCGTAATAATTCTTATCTTTTTCACGGAGGAAAAATGCAAAGACTCTTAACCGCACTTGTGCTAGTGCTAGCCATGATCGCGCCCCTGCCCGTCTCAACGCAGGCTCAGCGCAAGAGCAGCCAGTCGAAGACGGGTGCAGCCACATCTACCAGCGCCGCCGGACGCCGCGCCGCAGAACAGATTACCGCCACACAGTTGAAAGACTATCTCTCCTTCGTCGCCTCGGACGAGATGGAGGGCCGTGACACGCCTTCGCGCGGGCTGGACACGACAGCGAAGTTCATTGCCCTGAACCTCTCGCGCTGGGGATTCAAGCCCGGCGGCGACGACGGCACCTTCTTTCAAAAAATCGCCCTGCGTAGATTTAAGATTAACCAGTCGGGGACGCGCGCCGAGATGGGCGGACAGTCCTTCAGCTACGGCAGCGATTTTCTGGCCTCCACCAGTGGCGGCGTTTCCGCTCCTTCGGGCGGCTCGGCCTCCGGCGCTCTCGTCTATGTTGGCAACGGTTGGGTCATCAAGGCCAAGGACATAGACGCCTACAAGGGCGTGGACGTGAAAGACAAAATCATGATTGTCGCGGGCGGCAACCTGCCAAAGGGCGTGACCTTCTCCGACATTCAGAACGGCAAAGCGGGCGTCGACTTTGACAGCCCCATCACTTACGCGCAGAGCCACGGCGCTAAAGGTCTCATCTTTGTCCCGAACGCCAACTCTCTGACCAACTGGGAGCGCAGCCGCGAGCTAGCCGTCACGCGCGGCAGCCAACCCGTTGTAGAGCGTTTTCAGCAGACCACGAGTGCGGCGGCGCTGCCCATCATCACCGTTTCGCTCGGCATGTTAGACGCAATCTTTCGCGGCGAGACGGTTAACGGCGCTGAGATTTTCCGCCGCCGGATAGTAGACGAGCCGGGCGCTGCTTTCGCTCTCTCGCCATCCAAGACTATGAGCTTTACCGTCAGCACCATCAAAGAGAGCGTGGGCACGCAGAACGTCATAGGCATCTGGGAGGGAAGCGATCCCTTGCTGAAGAACGAGTACGTAGCCGTCGGCGCGCACTACGATCACGTAGGCGTGGGAACGCCAGTCAATGGCGATGCCATCTACAACGGCGCGGACGACGATGGCTCCGGCACGGTCGCTGTGCTCTCTATGGCAGAAGCCTTCGCGCACAGCCCGCGCCCCAAACGCTCCATCATCTTCGTTTGGCATTGCGGCGAAGAGAAGGGACTCTGGGGGTCGCGCTACTTTACGGAAAACCCGACCGTGCCCATCAACCAGATAGTCACGCAGCTAAACATAGACATGATTGGCCGAAGCCGTCGTGAGGGCGACACGAACAAGAGGAACGAGTCGCTTTCGGGGCCGAACGAAATCTACGTCATAGGCTCCAGGATGATGAGCACGGAGCTTGGCGCTTTAAGCGACCGCGTCAACCAGTCGTACCTGAACATCAGCTACAATTTCAAGTACGACGACCCCAACGACCCGAACCGCTTCTTCTTCCGCTCGGATCACTACAACTACGCGCGCAAAGGCGTGCCCATCATCTTCTACTTCGACGGCGAGCACGAAGACTATCATCGTCCCGGCGACGAGGTCTCGAAGATTGATTTCCAGAAGATGGAAAAAGTCACACGCACAATCTTCCTCACGGGCTGGGAAATAGCAAACCTCGCCGCACGCCCGAAGGTAGACAAGCAACTGCCTACGGAATTGAATCAATAGTGGTTTTCTGATTTAAGAAAGGGAGGTGTCCGTACCTCCCTTTCTTAGTAAAGAATGCTTTAGATGAAGAATTTTAGGCTGCTACTACAGCATTAGCCATAGGCATTTCATCGTAGGTTCGTCCATCAAGCTCACGACCAGACTTTTTCTTATTTGTTCCTCCCCATTGCTTAAAAAAGAAGGGTACACCTGCGGCCTGACATTGATTACGGATGTCAACGACCCATTCTCTACGCATGACGCGAGCGCCCGGGCCAGATTCACCACCAACGATTACCCAGTTAATTCCGTTAAGATTAAGATTGTCTAATGGGCCAAGTAGCGGCTCAAGAGATAGGAACTTTATATGAGCTTCAGTTTCTCTAAGATGGTCAATGCGGAATGTATAAGCTTGAGTTTCTACACTGACACCCATCCAGATATGAGATTGCCAAGGAAGTTGTCTACTTAATCTCTGGAGTCTCTGCGAGCGTTTGGTGAGTATTTGATAACGGTGCCAATTGGCGCGATTCATTACATCAAAAACCTGAAGAATATAATCGGTCGGCACTTCCTTATGGAAGAGATCGCTCATTGAATTAACGAAGATTGTTTGAGGAGTACTCCATCTAAGCGGAATCTCCAGCATATGAGGCTGTAGAGTCAACCTGAATCCATTGATGTAATTAAGCTGTCCCATTAACCGCAAACGTTCTGCTAAGCGCTCTGCATAGCAATGATCACAACCGGGGCTAATCTTGGTGCAGCCAGTGACAGGATTCCAAGTGGCTTCTGTCCACTCAATAGTAGACTTCTCACCCATACTGTTTCACCTCCGTAGTATATGTTGAGCTATATTCACGGCAGTCGGCGCACCCTTCTCATTAGCAGCAGCAAAACACAAAAGATACAAAGGGTTATTACGAGAGTTATATAAAGGGAGTGGATTTTCTGCAACACCTGCAAAGGCAGAACTAAGACGGCGATTAAAATACTGACCAATAGAATCAAAGTTAGCTATTTTCTCCATACCTGTATCGTCATCAAATAATCCTCCACTCTCTTTCTTCCTATAAAATTCAGCAAACCAGTCGGATTCTCCGAACATTCGATCTAATCTACGCCGAACAGTTTCACTTATTCTACCATTCTTTTTGATTAATCTATTGACTGCTACTCCTAGCGGAAAAAGTATCCATAGGTCAATCCCCTTAGTTTTAGCAATTGCTTCTATAGTGTCCCAGCTAATTTGCATCCCGTAAGGATCAAGGAACATCACTGCTCGGCGTGATCTCCAATCTTTTGAACACAAATTCTTTATATACGAATTCGCATCCGCCGACTCGATAATAATATCGTCCTTGATAGAAGGAAACTCTTCTTTGATTCTCTCAAGTTCAGATGCTCGCTTTCTCTTTAACTCGATAAAAATATATTTATCAAATCGAGGTTCAACTTGAAGGGCAATACGAACTGATCCTTCAATGAATGTCTTTGCTTCTTCAGGTTCAGGTAGTAAAGAGGCTTGGTTTGAGTGTTTCTTTTTTAATTCTACATATCCTGTGCCGGCAAATGCATCAATGTAAGCAACACGAAAGGGGCGACCTTTCATAATTTTCATATATGCGAGGAGGTATTTATGAACGCGCTCTAATTTATCTGCCGTCCAATCGCCTCCAAATCGTTGTGAGGTCTTTCTCATGAGAGTTCCCCTTAATATTTAATATATAGCTAATCAGATATGACGTAAACTATTTACCTCCACTCACCGAACTGCTCACGCGCCCGCTCTCTTCTTTCCTGAAAACGTTTGCGTATTGATAGAAATTGCTCGCGCCTATATTCGAGTGTGCCGAAGATGAGGAGCAGGAGTGCGCCGACTGTTATCAGGTAGTACTTGAGCGGGACTTGCAGCCAGTTCACGCTGGTTAAAGTCAGGACGACCAATTCTGTGACGAGAGAGAAGGAGCCTACGATGACGGGTGCGCGCATTCTGCCGATGACGCCGTAGAGAATCAGCGCGAGGGAGGCTGCGAGGACTGCCACGTCGCGCCAGGGGGCCGGGCTGTCGAGCAGAAGACGAAACTCAAGCGAGCGCGCGAGAAGCGGAACGGCGAGCAGCAGGCTTCCCATCCAAAGGAGCGCGCCTACATCCTGGTCGTACTCTTCCCACGCTCGCCTGTGAGACAGGTAAGCGATGACGAGAATCAGTAGGGCTATGGGCGTGGAGTAAACTTCTATATCCGAGATTGGGTCAAAGCCTGCGCGCAGGCTTGCGAGCATGAGCGTGACGACCGCGACCCACAGCCCCGCGCGAAAATATAAGACGCTGGCGCGCCCCCTGGAAAGGATGCTGGCGACGAAAGAGAGAAGCGCTACGGCTCCCGTGGTCAGCGAGGGCGAGAGCAGATGCGCGTTACCCGGCTGAAGATGCGGCCCCGCCTGAACCAGCGCCATCAGAAACGCCAGCAAGAGTGCGACTACCGCCGACTGATTCAAGGGCGCGCGAAGCCAGTTGTGGGCGCGGGCGTAGCGGCTGAGTATAAAGAAGGCCGGAAAGATTATGAGCGTAAAGACGAGTAGGAGCCATTCCGGGTCAACGCGAAATGCTATGAGGAGCGCTATGAGAAAAGCGCCCGCGTGCGCGCACGCGAGTCGGACGAGCCAGGCGCTCTTCATCCTGGCCGCGTGCTCTATCCAGTAAAGTAGCGCAAGCAGAAGAACTGAGGCCGCCGCGAAGCCGCCCGTGTTGATGCGGTCGAAGGCCGTGATTAACCAGAGCAGAGCGCAGACGGCTACCGCCGAATCGAGCACACCGCGAATCGCAGTCATCATAGACTGCGCCCGTACAGCTTCGTCATCGCTGGCGCGCAGGAGTCGCGCGCAAACCTTCTCGAACAGAAAAGCGAAGACGATAACGCCTGCTGCGATGGGCCACGCTGAAGGCCACGCGCCGCGCTTTTGTAAAGCATCGAGCAGGGCTGCCGTCATGACTACCGACGCGAGCGTGCCTAGCGCGGCCCCGTACACGGAGCGCGAGCGCGCAGCACGAACTGCACCGTAGAGCGCCACGCCGCCGAGCACCACGATTGCTGCGGAGCTAGAGCCGCCGTCGCTCATCAGGTGAATGAGAAGCGCGTAGAAGCCGCCCCACAGAAACGCCAGCATCGCAATCGTATCCGCGACGCGCGTGAAAGGCGCTGAGAGTTGCGTCTCGCGTTTAATCCGCAGGGTTAGCTCAGCAAGAATGAAAAGCGCGACGGGCCACAGGGCGCAGAGCGCAGAGTTGCTGGTTTCGGATTTGATTGACGCGCTTGCTACGGCTACGAAATAGCTGGCGGAGACGTAGAGCGCGGCGAAGTGCGCGAGCGCAGTTTGCTCTACGTGAGTGCCGAGTCGCGGCGAACTGAGCGCTGCGAAACTCGCCGCGACCAGCGCTAGAGCAGCGCTCTGTGTAAAGTTGGTGCCGGATGAATTCAGAACTACCGAGACGCTCGCTATTGCCAGAAAGATGACGACAATCAGGCTCGCGTAATGAAGCGGGGCGGCTGTGGTGCGCGCCTGCACGTTGCGCGCTATGAGCGAGAGTGGGAGCGTCACGACTGAGAGCGCCAGAACCGTCGCTTGCGCGGATAATCTGAAACCATCGCACGCGGCCCAGACGGTTAAGAAAAAGAGCAGCGCGCTCGTCGTGTAAAACGCGACGCTCAATTTGAGGTAAGCGTAGCGGCCCGCGAACCATAGAACGTAAGCGGCTGCGGCCAGAATCAGAAGGGCTATGCCTGCGTTATACGTGCTTGAGCGCAGGCGAAAGCTGCCGTCGTAAAAAGATGTAGCGCCCGGCAGGAATCGCAGGGGCAGGTAGATGAAAGCGGCTAAAGCTGCGAAGGCCAGGGCTGTGCGAACGAGCGGCACGCTCCACAACTCGCGGCTCCAACGACCCATCTCCGGTCTGCTTCGCGCACTTTCATCTCCTTGCTCATCTACAGGCTGCTTCGTCGCATGGAACAGTTGCGAGAGATGAATGAAGATGAGGGACGCTGTCATGAGCGAGAGCGCGTAGAGGCCGGACGCTTGCGGCGCATCGCGCAGGATGAGCGCCCAGAGGGTTGCCACGCTCGCCACGCATGCCATGTAAACGTAAAGCCGCTCGCGCAGGATGGCAGCCGTGTGCGCGTACAAGAGAGCGCAGAAAGCGCAGACGGCCCACGCGCGCCCCCTATTCTCTATAAGGCCGGAGCGCACTAGGAACCAGAAGTTGACCGGAACCAGAAGCGAGCCTGCTAGAGTCAGCGCGCGGCCCGTCCAACGTGAGCGCGTGCGAAGGATTGTGTACCAGCCTGAAGCTATGAAGACCAAAGTGGCGGAGGCCAGCAGGCTAGCCTGAACCACAGGCTCTTGCAGCTTCAGATAAAGAAGGTCGCGCAGCCATATGACCACGCCCACGACCAGCATCCCTGCGCCCATGTAAAGCAGAAGACGCAAGGTCTGCGGGTCAGCCAATCTTTCCAGAAGCGTGCGCTGCGGCCTCCGAACAACCGGCGGCTGTTGTGGATGGCGTGGCGGAGGAAAAGCTACGAACTCAGATTCGCGCGGCGCTTGCTCTTTCGTCTGTGTTTGCGCGTCGCTCGCGGGCTGCGACGGTTGCGCTTCTGCTGTTTGTGTAGCGGTCGAAGCTGCTGCCTCTTTCGTCCTGGTCTGATCTGAGCCTCCGTCGGCACGCGCAGCCAATTCGTCGCGCAAACGGTCGCGGCGCTCCTGGTAGATTGCGCGAAGCTGTACTGCTTCTGCGGCTGCTATCTGGCCGGATGATTCCCACGCTTCCAGTTCCGAAAGAAGATAAAGGACGCCGCGCAGTTCTTCTTCTTCGCGCGCAGAGTCGTCGTCGAGTTGCGCCCCACAGATGGCGCAGAAGGGCAGGGCAGCATTAAGACGGGCGCGGCAGATGGGGCAGTGCGCCGTGTCTTTACGAGGGGGCTGCGGTGGTTGCATAAAGTTAGATTCAAACAGGATGGACAGGATAAAAGGGATTGAATCATTGGTTCATTGTTTCATTGAATCAATGAACCAATGAATAAATGAATCAATTGCTTCTCATCCTATCTATCCCTGTTAATTCTCTTCTACCATCTCAAATTCATGTTCGCCTGGAAGCGGTCAGGCGGCGGTAGGCTTCTGAGCGGCTGAGGCCCATCTCGCGCGCCACGCGCTTGAGTGCGGCGCGAGCATCCATGCCTTCGTTTTCAAGCGCCGCCACGCGCGCCGCGACCGTCAAGGTGGAGTCCTCTTTCGGCTCCTCTAAAACATTGCGGTCTATCACGACGACCATCTCGCCGCGCGCAGTCTCTTTACCGAAATGCTCTGCCAGTTCGCTCAAGCGCCCGCGCACAATCTCTTCATGCACCTTGGTCAACTCGCGCGCAACGACGGCTTCACGCTCTCCCAGGATTTCGCGCGCGTCCTGTAGAGATTCCGCGACGCGATGCGGCGCTTCGTAGAAGACGAGCGTGGAAGCTATGGCGCGAACTTCCGTCAACCGAGCGCGGCGTTGTGTGAAGCGTGCGGGCAAAAAGCCTCCGAAGAAAAATTCGTCCGTGGGAAGACCTGATGCGACGAGCGCTGCAACGAAAGCCGTAGCGCCGGGGATTGGGACGACCTGCGCGCCGCGCTCCTGTGCAAGCCGCGCTAGACGAAAGCCGGGGTCACTGATGGCGGGCGTGCCTGCGTCAGAGACTAGAGCTATGCTTTGTCCCTCTTTCAGAAGCGTTGCGAGTTCTTCTGCGCGCTCTCTTTCGTTGTGCTCGTGATAGCTGGTGAGCTTCGTCTTTATCCCGTAGTGCTCCAGAAGAACGCGCGTGTGCCGCGTGTCTTCACAGGCTATGAGAGACACTTCCTTCAAGACGCGCAGGGCGCGCAAGGTTATGTCCTCAAGATTGCCAATCGGCGTCGCCACCAGATAAAGAGTGCCTGCCATACGGGGCTTATTGTGGCATCACTGCGCGCAAAATGCGAAAGCTTCAGGCTGGCGTTTATGCCAGCCTGAAGCTTTCTCTAATTGGCCCGAACTTTTTCGAGTGCCCTTTTTTTGTTGAGCTTTACCCGTTAACGACCGTAGGCAAAGTCGCCGCCACGGAAGCCGTAAGCATCCGAGATGATGCGAAGCTCCTGGCGAATCTGCGCCCAGTCGTATGCAGCGCGGGAATTAAAGCGCATGCGCGACATCAAACGGTCAATGCGTGCGCCAATCTGCAAGAGGTTTCGCGCCGCGCCTGTGGAACTGTAAAGATTGCGTCCGTCGCCCAGGCGATTTCTCAACTCGTCCGCAGCGAAGCGGAAGTTGCGTGCCTGGTCATTGATGCGGTCTTCACGAATGGTGCCGTCGATGCGGCTGCGGTCGAGCGTGCGGTCAAGGTCTCTCTCAAACTGCCTGCTTAAGTCGCTGATGCGTCGCGCGCTGTTACGAAGGCGCTCGCGCTGGTAGCGATTGTAGTCATCGCGTCTGTCCCGCCCGTATCCGTAATCACGTTGCTGCCACCACTGATTGCTCGTTTGTGCTGCCGCCATTGCGGGAAGAGATAAGACAATGAAAGCGGCTAGTATGACGGTCGGGATGATTGTGCGTCGAATAGCCATAACTCTAATGCTCCTTACTTAAAGTTTTTTCACTCAGGTTTTCAAGCGCTGCATTCGGGGAGGCTCTCGTGCCGGAGTGCAGCAGCCTTTCCGAAAAAGCGACATGGCAAGAGGCATGCCGCACGCGCCTAATGATGAGAAATACTGTCGAGGCTGGAGGATTAAAAGTGTTGGCCTACATGCGCGCCTTCCAAAACGTGCATGGTGCGCCGCATATCGTCAGCGAAGATTCAAACAGGGATAGACAGGATAGAGAGGATAAAAGAGAAAGAGTTTATTCTTTATCCTCTCTATCCTGTTAAATTTATCCTATGAGTTTAGAAATGTGGTGACGGACGCGCTCTTCCAGGAGTCGTATGCGGGTGCCGCCTTGTATCAGCACAAACCAGTGCGGCCTGTTGTCTTCCGTGTAGACGAGCAGGAGTTCTTCGCCCTCTTTGGGGCGACCGAAATGGCGTATGCGTGCGGACGCGAGTCCTCCGCCGCGCACTATGCCATCGCGCGGGGCACGCGGCCAGCCCGCCTCGACCGTCAGAGAGCGCACGCCCACATGAAGCGTCAGCAGCGTCCCGACCATAGTCGAGTTACCCAGAGAAAAGCAATGCGCCTCGCGCCGCTCTATGCGAATGCTCGCGCCGTTTCGATTGGCGCGCCCCGCGTGCTCTATGAAGGTAGAGAAGAGCCAGTCTGCGCCAGCCGTGCGCGCAAAGTCGTTCGTCTGCCGGAGCGTGAGATATTCCGTCACGTCTCCGCGCCCGCGCGCACGCGCCCTCTGCTCTGCCTCAGCCAGAACGCGCGCCCACTCTTCATCAAACTCGCTCATCTTTTTCCTTTTGCCTTTGCTTTGATGTTATCATGTCGCCCCGATCAGACGTTAAGTTAAGAGAGCGATTCAGGATGAAACATTTTCGCCCGTTGCGCTACATCACGGCCCTTGCGCTCTCACTCTCTCTGCTGCTTATCTCTTTAGCGGGAACCGGCGCGCAACAGCGTAGGCGCACGCCGGAGGCGAATACTCGCACTACAGCGCCAGTCGCAAGCGCGCAGGTTGCGTCTACAACATCATCCTCTCGCCCGCGACTCGTGCTGCTGATAGTCGTAGACCAGTTTCGTTATGATTACCTCGAACGCTTCGGTGACCTCTTCGTGGCTGGCGGCCTGCGCCGGTTGATGCGCGACGGCGCGTTCTGGACGCAGGTCAACTACGACCACATGCCGACTTATACTGCGCCCGGACATGCTACGTTGATGACGGGCGCGTGGCCTTCGGAGACGGGCATCATAGCGAACGAGTGGCCCGACCTTGAAAAGGGGCGCAACATCACTAGCGTTGAAGATGAACAGGCGCGGCTTTTGAACGGCGCGCCGGATGAGAAAGCATCAAGCCCGCGCCGTCTTATGGCTTCGACCTTGGGCGACGAGTTGAGGCTGGCTACGAACGACCGCTCGAAGGTCATAGGCATCTCTATCAAAGACCGCTCGGCCATATTGCCGTCGGGCCGTCACGCCAACGCCGCCTACTGGTTCAGCACCACGAGCGGGCGAATGGTTACGTCCAACTATTACTTTAACCAGATGCCGCAATGGGTGACGGCCTTTAATGAGACGAGGCCTGCGGACAAGTATTTCGGCGCACGCTGGGAGCGGCTGTTGCCCGAAACCGAATACACGCGGCGCGCGGGCGCGGACGACCCCCCTTGGGAGAACATAGGCGATGTGCCGGGCGACACGAACAAGTTCCCGCACGTTATCACGGGCGGAGCAACATCTCCGGGCCAGCAGTTTTACGGCGCGCTCGATTACTCTCCATTTTCAAACGAGATGCTGCTCTCCTTCGTAGAGCAGGCCATCACCAACGAGCGACTTGGTGAAGATGCGGACACGGATGTTTTGACCGTCAGCTTTTCCGCGAACGATTACATAGGCCATCGCTTCGGGCCTTACAGCCAGGAGATGATGGACATCACCCTGCGCGTGGACAGAAAGATTGAAGAGCTTCTGAACTTCGTAGACGCTCGCGTCAGCTTAAAAGACACGCTCGTCATCTTCTCTGCGGATCACGGCGTTGGGCCTAGTCCCGAAGAGTCAGCCGCCAAGGGCTTGCCCGGCACTCGCATCACGGCGGCAGATGCCTTGCGCGCCATGAAGAACGCCATCAGCGCGCGTTACAATCCCAGGAATCAACAGCCTGACCCTACGGCAGATTACATACAGGCTTTCTTTAACGGCAACGTCTATTTCAACCGGGTCCTACTGAAGCGCGACCGCGTTGACCAGGAAGAGATAGAGCGCGTGGCAGGAGAAGCGCTGCTGACCGTGCCTGGCATCTCCAGATATTTCACGCGCTCGCAGTTGATGAGACGCGCCGTAGCGCCCGGCGATACGATTGCGCGCCGCGTGCTGCACGGCTTTTATCCTTTGCGAAGCGGCGACGTGATACTCGTGTACGAAGCGTTCAAGTATTTCGACGTGCCTATTCCGGTGACGCACGGCTCGCCCTATTCCTACGACACGCATGTGCCTTTGATTATGATGGGCACAGGCTTTCGCGCATCACGCTACCTGCAAGAGGCAGCGCCGACGGACGTAGCGCCCACGCTCGCTACAGTCCTGCGCGTGCAAGCGCCCAGCAATTCCATCGGAAGAGTTTTGACCGAGGCAATTATTCCAGGCGGAGCCGCCAGCAGGTAAAAGAATTATACTCACGATTGAGAGTTACACTTTATGACGATTAAAAATCAGAAGAGCATCGCTTTAATCTTCTTTCTACTTTTCATCGCATTCGCTTCTCACGCTGGCGCTCGTCCGCTCACGGCTTTACAGGAGCAGACCACCGACGAGGCTGCGGAGAAGGCTGAGCTTGACGCGGCGCTTCAGTACGTGCCCGCAGAGCGTATAGAGAAGCTCAAGGCTTTCATCGCCGCTCATCCGAACTCCTCTCTGAAATTGAGAGCGCAGGAGTTGATTGTCAGCGCGCGTGCCGCGTGGGGCGACGAGAAGTTGGGCGCAAGCGATACTGCGGGTGGCCTTGAGCAGTTTCGCCTTGCCGTCACGGATGCGCCCGACCAGATGACGGAAAGGCTGTTCGCGGAAGTCCTGGTGCGGATTCCCTCGTATCTCTTTTTAAGAGGCCAGCGCACGGGCGCTATGGAAATCGCGCGGCTGCTGGAGGAAAAAGTCAAAGGCGATGCCAAGCGGCTGCTGATGCTCACGAACTTTTACACGAGCATAGAGGATGGACAGGGGGCCGTGCGCGTGAGCGAGATGGCGGTTCGTCTTGCGCCGGAGATGGCCGCGGCGCATCAGGCGTTGGCCTTGGCGCGTCACATCTCGCTTCAAATCGAAGAGGCCGCGACTGAATATGCTCGCGCCCTTGAGCTTGACCCGAAGCTACAGACGGCGCGTCGAAGCCTCGCAGACCTGCGACGCGCGCAAGGGAGAAACGACGCCGCGCTCAATCTCTACCGCGAACTGCTGCTCAGTAATCCTGCGGACAGATTGGCGCGAGCCGGTGTGATTCTCACGCTTCTGGATTCTGGAAAAAGGGATGACGCGGAGCGCGAGATGGCTGCGGCGCTCTCGGACGAGCCGCGCAACTTGCAGTTGCTCACGGGCGCTGCTTACTGGTACGCGGCCCACGGCGAGAATGCGCGTGCGCTTGAGCTAGCGCAAAAGGCAGTCGAAGTCGAGCCGCGTTATGTCTGGGCACAGGTGGCACTCGCTCGCGCGCTGATTGCGGACAAGCGACCCGTTGCAGCCGAGCAGGCTTTGCGCGTGGCGCGACGTTACGGAAGATTCCCTACGCTCGATTATGAATTGGCTAACGCGCTCTATGCCGCAGGGCTTTACACGGAAGCTGCTGCGGAGCTTCAACGCTCGTTCTCTCTTCGCAACGGACAGATTGAGACGCTGTTGGGCGGGCGCAACCTTGCTCACGCTTCCAACTTCATAGAGCTTCTTGCGCCGGAAAGACGCGCCAGCATCTTTCAGCCTACGGCTGCCGACACGGAAGCGAACGCGGCTAAGCTGCGCGCCCTTCTGGCTTTCAACCTGGCTCTCGGAGAAGCTGGTAAGCGCGAGACCTTGAGAGAGAAAGAGGCCGTGATGGCCGCGCGGGAATTCGCTTTGGGCGAAGATGCCATGCGCGCCTACAGACAGCTTTACGTGGCCGAGCGCCTGCTGCGCGCGGGCGTCACATCGCAAGCCGTGCTCGATTTCGCGGAGGCAGCGTCAAGCGGCATAGAGGCTGCGATTGATGCGCCCACGGCCAGCGTTGCGACCATGAGCGATGAGCTTTACTCCACACGCTTGCAGGCCATCAGTGCGGGGACGGAGCCTGCCGTGCAGGAGCTTGAGCGCAACGCGCGTGCCAACATACTGCGCGGGCGAATCGAGGAGATTGCTGGCTGGACGCTCTACAATCAGGACAAGGCTACGGCTGCGGTCGAGCGTCTGCGTCGTGCCTCCGGCCTTTTGCCTGAGAACTCCGGCTGGCGGCGCACGGCGCTCTGGCATCTGGGCGCAGCGCTCGAAGCTACGGGCAACGAGCAGGAGGCGCTTGAGAGTTATCTACAGAGCTACGACAGGAACGCGCCGGACGAGGGACGCCGCGCCATCATAGAAAGGCTCTACAGCAAACTTAACGGCTCGCTCGCGGGCCTGGACGCAAAGCTCGGCCAGGCAAACGCTCAGGCCAGCACGACTGAGACGCGACCGCCCGATGCTGCGACGGATAAAAAGGACGCTGCCGCAGAGAAGAGCGCGAGCGCCGTGAAGACAGAAGACTCCACGGGGCAGAGCGCGTCGACGGCACAGCCCGTCGCCTCAAGCCAGCCTGCTGTGACGCCTGAGAGCGCCGCGCCTTCGCCACAGCCCGAAACGCGGCCTGCTGCGCCCGCAGCCTCTCCGGTTCAATCAACCGCCGACAACAACGCCGCGACCGAATCTAAAACGGAAGCGAGTCAGCCGCAGGCTGCGGCCACGCCGGAGCCTACACCCAATGCATCGCCCTCCTGCCCCAGGAGACGGCAGAATGAGGCGAGCGGCGGAAACTGCGCTTTCTCGATTAACGTGGACACCATCACCATCAAAAACAACGGAGGAACCGGCATCGTCACAGTCCAGCTAAGCGGCGCAGACAAGATAACCCCGACCACGCGCGACTGGCCCGACATCACGGTCTTCGCCCAGACGCTCAAGGAATACGGCTCGTTCCCCTTCCTTATCACCTCCATCAGCAAACGAACCGGCAGCTATACAGTGACCTTCACCACCCCCTGCGGCTCAAAGGATGTCACGGTGATAGTCAAATAGACTGTAGAGGCAGGGCAGAGGACTTGTCCTCAGCCCCTACGGTTATTCATTCATAGGGCTTTCATCCCTGCTTTTCGGCAACCACTGAGCCTTTTCGGCCATCCAACACGAGACCACGACCGGAAGTTGATAGGATAAAATCTTTCCAGGCCAGGTCTCTCTTGCAAACTGTCCGAAAGCCTAGAAAACCTCGGCCTCTCGCGCTTCAAGCTCTCGAAGCTAACAACCCTTCGGGTGGCGCTCAGGCTGCTGTGAGGGCGCAAACGGGCGGCTTGAGGGTGTATAATCAGGGCAAAATTCACACAGGTTGCTGACGGATAATTTTATGAAAAGAATTAGACTTCGCCTCTTTCACGCCTCGCTCGTGCTGGGCGTTCTCCTCGCTTTGGGCGCAAGCACAGCCTTCGCACAGCAGCAAGGACGCTCCCGCTTCGATGTCACCAACTATCGCATCGAAGCTCAACTGATTCCGGCTGAGCATCTGCTTCGCGCCGCCGCCGAAGTGACCTTCACGCCGCTAGAGCCTACGCGCTCCGTGGTCTTTGAGCTAAACGGCTCGCTCAAGGTCGAGAGCATCAACCGCAATGGAAAGCCTCTGACCAATTTTGTGCAGGATGCCGTGGGCGTGGGCGACCTGGGGCCGAGCGTACGCATTGACCTGGGCGAAGTCGTCCCGGCCAACCAGCCCGTGACGTTGACGTTTCGCTGGTCGGGCGCGCTCGTCTCGCCCGAAGGCGGCCCGCTCGCCACAAAGCGACTGGCTTACGTAGGCACGGACGGCTCTTACTTGATGTACGCCGCGCGCTGGTTTCCCTTTCACGATTACGCGGCAGACCGCGCCACAGCCGACATCACCATCATAGTGCCGAACGGCACTCAGGTCGCAGGCTCGTCCGACGAAGCGCTCGCGCCCGCGACAGGCAAAGACGGCAACACACGCTACCGCTTCGTGCACAAGACGCCCGCGCTCATAGGCAACATAGCCGCAGGCCAGTACATCACGCGCACGCTCAAATTCGGCTCCTACGAGCTTCAATTCTTCCTCAAGCCCGGAAGCGAAAATCGCCTTGACCGTTACGGCGAACTGATGGGCAGCGCCCTTCAGGCTTACACGCAGGCTTACGGCAGTCCGACCTTCGGCACGCGCATCAGCATCGCCCAGATTGATGACGAAAGCCTCGATACCTATAGCGGTCTGGGCATGGTCTTTCTGGCCTCCAAGATGTTTGACCCGTCGCGCCCCGTGCCCGAAGACCGCTTACAGCGCGAGGTAGCGTACCAGTGGTGGGGAATAACGGTCGGCCTGAAATCCTTTGACGACGCCTGGCTTTCGCAGGGCCTCGCGGAGTGGAGCGCGTACGCGTTGCGCGAAGCTACGCTTTCGGGCGGAGCGCTCGACGCGGCTCAGCGCGAAGAGCAGGAGCGCGCCCTGACCTTTGAGCAGACGGCTTCGATTGCACGCGCGCCTTCTACTCTTGACGACCAGTCGGCGGCCTATCAATCAATCGTCTACTACAAAGGCGCTATGGTCTTTCGCATGCTGCGCGAAACCATAGGGCGCGAGAAGTTCAACCAGCTTCTCAGAAACTTCCTGCAACAATATCGCGGCAAGGATGCTTCGATTGACGACTTTGAAAAGCTGACCACTCAGGTCGTGGGCGAGAACATGCGTTACTTCTTCGCGCAGTGGGTCGAAGGAACGGGCGTGCCTGAGTTCAACGTCGAGTACCAGATTATACGCACACGCGCCGGACGCTTCCGCGCACGCGGCACAGTCCGCCAGAACTTCGATAACCTTCGACTGCCCGTAGAGTTGATGCTCAGAAGCGAGGGCGACAGTCAGACTACGACCGTGCGGATTGAAAACAAGAGCGAGGACTTCGATTTCGAGTCCAACGGCCAGCCGCTTGAAGTCATAGTTGACCCGAACAACAAAATCCTTCGCATGTCGGATGATTTGAAGGTCGCAATCGTCGCGCGTCGCGGCATAGAGCAGTTCAAGGAGGGAAGCTACGCCGAAGCGCAGCAGCAGTTCGAAGCCGCGCTCAAGCTGGATCGCTCGAACTCCTGGGTCTATTACAACCTCGGCCTGCTCTATCTTGAGCAGCGCAACTGGAACCTGGCGATTGATAACTTCCGTGCGGCCCTGAACGGCAACATGAGGCCCGCGTGGATAGCCGTCTGGGCGCACATCAAGGCCGGAAATGCCTTTGACGCACGCGGCGACCGCGCACGCGCCGTCACCGAATACAAGCAGGCGCTGCAACTCGGTGACAACTACGACAACGCGCAGAAAGTAGCGCAACGCTACATCGCCACGCCCTTCGACCCGAAGGCCGAGCAGACGCAAGCCGGGCTTACCAATTCTCAGTAGTTAAGAGAGACGCTAACGGCTCAAGACGCAGGCGGGTTCTTAAAAAGCCCGCCTGTTTTTTTTAGGCGTCGGTTTTAGATTGAGGGTGCGGCGACAACTGCGATGCCGTTTTTGTCTGCGAGGCGAATCATCTCTTCGCGGTCGAACATCAGGGTCTTGCCAGCAGTGATGCAGAGGCAGGTAGCGCCCGCCTCTATCATCGTTTGAATTGTGGGGACGCCGACCACCGGAACATCAAAGCGCAGGTCCTGGTCGGGCTTGGCGATTTTGATGACGGTCAGTTTTCCGCGAGCCAGTTCGCCCGCGCGTCGTATGGTAGCGTCCGTGCCTTCCATGGCTTCTATGGCGACGCAGGCGAGCGAGCGCACGACAATCGTTTGACCTAAATCGAGGCGGGTTATCTCGCGCGCAATCTCAAGCCCGTATTCTATGTCGCCGCGCTCGCGCTCGTCGGGCTTACGCCGCGAGAGTTGGCCCGCCTGCGGCAAGCTCTCCTGTAGAAAATAGGTCGAGTCAATCAACTCTATGCCTTCGCTTTTAAGCTCATTTGCGACCGCGCCTATGAGGGCGTCCGTGTTGCGGCGCGGCAATCTGAGGATGGTTTTTATCATACGCAGGTCTGGAAGGGCGCCACTGAAAATCTGCACATGCTTGACCTGTCCGGCCATGATTGCGCGCTCCACGCCTTCGCGCTTGAAGAAGCGTATCAGCTTGCCAAGCTGAGCCACGCCTATCCACTCTACGCGCTCGGCCACGCGCTCAATCTCCGGATCCGTCTCTTCCTTAATCGCGGCCACCACCACGGACGCACCCTGGCGGCGCGCACCTTCGAGCACCAGAAAAGGAAACCGGCCATTGCCAGCGATTAATCCGTAGCGCATAAACGAAGTGATGAGTGATGAGTAGTGAGTAAAAGCATTCCGCTCATCACTCATCACTGTTATTTAATGACTCCGCGTTTTGAAGTTTCGATGAAGCGAAGGAGTTCGTCAACTTCGGGGGATTCGGTTATCTCCCGGCGTATGCGCTCTACTGCCTGAGTGGTGTTGAGGCGCGAAGAGAGCAGGAGGTGGAAGGCGTGGTGAAGCGCGCTCATGGTCTCGCGCGAGTAGCCGCGCCGCCGCATGCCCGTAGTGTTCAAGCCGTAGCAGCGCGCGTGATTGCCAACTGTGAGCGCAAACGGCAGCGCGTCTTTGACCACGACTGAGTAGCCGCCCACGTAAGCCTCGCGTCCCACACGGCAGAATTGATGCACGCCCGAATAGGCTCCGATGTTCGCGCCCGATTCGACTATCACATGACCCGCAAGCGTTGCGGCATTAGCCATGATGACGCTGTTCCCTATGATGCAATCGTGCGCGATGTGGGCCTGGGCCATAATCAGGCACTCGTCGCCCACTTCCGTCAGCATCCCGCCGCCCTCCGTCCCGCGATGTATAGTCACGAACTCGCGTATGGAACAATTACGGCCAATGCGCGTCTCTGAAGGCTCGCCCCTGTATTTCAAATCCTGCGAGGCGAGACCTATGGAGACGAAGGGGAAGACGTGCGTATCGTCGCCAATCCATGTGCGACCGTCAACGACTACGTGCGAGTCAAGACGCACGCGGTCGCCCAAAGTTGCTTCGTCGCCGATGATGGTGTAGGGGCCTATGAAGCAGTCGTTGCCAAGACGGGCGCTCTCGCTGACGACCGCCGTCGGGTGAATGGTTTGCGTTGTTGCTGCGGACATTAGTAAAAGGTGGGGACAGTGGTCGGGGGATTAGGGGTTAGTAAAAGAATTTCAATTTGCTTTCTTTTACTAACTCCTATCCCCTATCCCCCAAACCCCTATTTATTTTCCTCGCGCTCGACTATGACGCTCATAATCTCGGCTTCGGCGGCCAGTTCTCCGTTTACTTTGGCTTCACCGCGCATGCGCTGAACGCGCGTGCCTACTCTGAGCGCAGTGACTTCCAGAATGAGCGTGTCGCCGGGCGTGACGGGGCGACGAAAGCGCGCCTCCTTGATGCCACTGAAGAAGGGAAGCTTTTCAGCGTGGTTCTCTATCTCGCGCAAGACCAGCAGAGCGCCGCACTGCGCGAGCGCTTCTATGATGAGCACACCGGGCATGACGGGCGCGCCCGGAAAATGTCCCTGAAAGAAAGGCTCGTTCGTAGTCACCTGTTTGATGCCGACGATTCTCTCTTTCGGCACAAGCTCCACGATGCGGTCAACTAGCAGGAAGGGATAGCGGTGCGGCAAAAGCTCCTGTATAGCGCGAGCGTCCAGAACCGTTTCCATACGCCGAAACTCCCTACGGTCTTCGGGCCAAGAGAAGATGAAAGAGCTAAAAAGGAGAGGCTGCCTGTTTTAAGTTAAGCCTGTAGAAACAGGCGAATGCGGAAGCGCACGAAAAGAGTTTTCGGGAAAACTCTCACATGGCGCTCCCGCACCCGTCCAATCAACGACAGCAATCAATTAATGCGAGCTTTAACGGCCAGGAGCGGCGGTCGAAGCGGTCGCGGGATTCTTGCTGTTGTATTCCTGTATGAAGGCGCGCGTGATGTCTACGCTGTCGGCGGCGTAGAGCACAGGCACCTGCGCTGCATCAATAATGATGGTGATGCCGCGCTGGCGTGCGAAGGCTTCAATCGCTTTGCCTATGTCTTCCTGCAACGGGCCGAAGATTTCCTGTCGGCGCTTGTTGTAAAGAGCAGTAGCATCTTCACCCTTGCGCTGGTAGTCCTTCTTCAACTGGTCTAGCTGGTCGGCCTTGGCCTGAAGCGACTTCTGGTCAACGACGCCTGCGCCCTGCTGCTTCTGAATCTCGTCGGTCAACTGCGTGATGCGCGTACGCATGCCGTCGAGTTCGGTCTGACGCGGCTGAAACTCACGATTCAGATTGGTCAGCAGAACGTTAAAGCGCGCGATGCCCTGCTTCTGGTCGAAAAACATGCCGGTGTCGATGACGGCGATTTTGGCATCGCCGACTGCGCCCGTGCTGCCTCCGGTCTGCGGTGCCGAAGTCGGACTTGCGGGTCTGGTCGTGCCCTGTCCGTAGGCGGGCAGCACACAAAGGGCTGCCAGGAAGAGGCTTGCGGCGGTCAAACGAAATATTCTCATAACTTTCTTGCTAATGCTCCTTACAGTTTGTGGTGACGCTGGCTTAGATGTCAGCTAAGCTCTAATCGTCGCCCGTTGGTCAAGTAAATTCGGGTTAAAAAGTCCGCCCCACGCTGAAGCGAACGCCTCTGCGTTGCTCGTTAAAAAAGATGCCGGGCAACTCGCTGAAAGTGCCGCGCCGAGCGTTCGGATTAAAGAAGAAAATCAGACGAAACGGCACGTTAATAACTGGAACCTGAGCGCGGAACTCCACGCCCACTGTCGAACGATAATCTGCTAGCTTTGCGAAACTGGACTGGCCTACGCGAACCACAGTGTTGGTCTGCGCTTCGCCGCGCACGAACGCCGACTGGAAGCCGAAGGGCAATCCCGTCAGTGGGTCAAGGGGGCCGACCCTCAGAGCGTTTGAAAACTCCTCGCGCCCTGCAAGCCGGTTATCACGGATTACTAAGCCCGTGAAGAAAGTGTTGGGGTCTGTGAAAAAGGCCAGGTTAGGATTCTGCCCCGCAGCCAGCGAGCTTAAGTTCAAGCCCAACCCTACGGTGGAAAGAATCAACTGGTCTTGCAGAAACTCGCTGTTGATGACCTGGTTGCTGCCCCCGCGCATGTTGAAGGTCGTGCCGATGTCCGCGAAAAGCGCCGCGCTGACAGGCCCTATGAGCGGAATGCGATACTCAAAGTTGCCAAGGAACTGAGTGTCGCCGCCGATGCTCGTAAACGAGCGCGACAACTGCGCTACGTTCGCGCCTTCGGGGCCTGTGAACAGACCCACGTTAGCCAGATTTGCTGGCAGCCCCGGAATCGGAACCGGAGTTCCCGTGGGGTTGGACGCCAGCACCACGTTGCGCGACGTGATGAAGGTGTCCACGGGCGCAATCGGGCTGATGGAGCGCACGTTGTAACCGCGAACCGAAAACTCGTCGCCCAGGAAGAAGCGGTCGAAGATAGGCACGCCGTTGATGAAGGCCAGAGAGTTTGCGTTCCTGATTTTCGAGGTCGTGGCAAAGCTTCCCACGGTGGCGGCCAGAATACGGAAGCCGAAGACCTCAGGGTTATCCGAGCGCTTACGGCGCACCTTGAAGAACTGTATGTACTCAAGCGAAGGCTTGTAGGTGCGAACGTCGCCGCCTACGCCCGCGAAATCCAGCGAAGCGGAAATGCGCTTGCCCGTCACTGGGTCTTGGCCCGATTCCTTGGAATAGTTGCGCGTGTCGTAAACGAAGGTCGGGACGATGCGGCTCGTCAGGATGTTGGGCTGCGCGTAGATGACGGGGATGAAAGTGTTCGGGTTATTCTGCTGGTTGACGGGCGGGTCTTCCACGCTCGACTGCGAAATCTGGTACGACAAGCCTATGCGGGCAAACTGCGTAAACCTTCGCTTGCGATAGAACTCCGAGAGCGGAGACGTGGCGAAGAACGAAGCGCCGTAGGACTTGCGCGTGAACAGGTTCTCTTCGCTCGTGTTGAAGAAGTCCAGCGTGTTGCCCAGCAGCCCTGTAATCGCGTCTATGTTCGACGACAGGAACGTGCCTTCACCGAAGAACTTCTGCTTGTAGGTGAAGATTGAAAATCCGACCGTAATCGGGCGGTTGCGGAAATAAGGCTCCGTGAAAGAGAACTGGAAAGACTGCTGGCGGTTGCCATAGGCCAACTGGAACGAGAGTGATTCGCCGCGTCCCAAGAGGTTGTTGGTCGAATACTCCAGACCGAAGAAGGAGCCGCCAATGCCACTGATTCCGCCGTTGAAGGAAATCTGCTGGCGACCGCGCTCCGTGACTTTGACGTTCACGTCAACGAGGCCCTCTTCCTCGTTGGTGCGGAAATCTGCGTCGCGCTTTTCGTCAACCGGCTCGAAGAATCCCAACTGGTTGAGACGAAGTATCGAATACTCAAAGAGCGACTGGTTGTAGATGTCGCCTTCGTTGATGAGCACTTCGCGGCGAAGCACTACGTCGCGCGTGAAAGTGTTGCCGAGGAATTCCAGGCGGCGCAAGGTAAACTGCTTGCCCTCTTCAATCGTGACCACAAAATCCACGATGCCCTCTTTCGGGTTCGTGGGATTATCCTTGAACGTGGGCTGCGGGCTTGCGTCGTACTGTATGAAGCCTTGCGTGCCGTAGGCTTTTCTCAAATCTTCGTAGAGCGCTTTGCCTATGCGGCGACCGTCGGCCACGTCTCCGGGCTTGAGACCTATGACGGCGCGTATGACCTGCTCGGAGAAGATGGAATTGCCCTCGATTTTAATCTCGCCAATGCGGAAGAGCTTGCCTTCCGTGATGGGAACCGTGACGCGCAGCGTCTCGTCCATAGAAGAGATAAGCGGGAGCGGGATGAAGAAGCCCGTGCGACGACGCCCCAAGCCTTCCACGGTAGGCTCGCCCGTGCGGGCCTGCAAGTAGCCCTTCGAGGCCATGTACTGCTGAACCAGTCGAAGGTCAACGTCCAGCTTCTCTCTGTCCAGAATGTCCGTGCCCTTAAAGCGCGCGATGAGTCCCGTTTCGGTAACGTACTTCATCTGGCTACGCAAGCTTCCGTCTTTGAAGACCTGATTGCCTACGAAATCAATCTCGGCCACGCGCACGCGGTCGCCTTCCTTGATGACGAAGGTGATGCCGACAGAAGTTTGAGAGATTTCATCCCTTCGGACTTCAATCTCCGCGTTCGGGTGTCCCTTTGAAGAGAGAAGCTCTTTGAGGACTCGGACGGCGTTGTTCTGCTTGGCGGGGTCGTAGATGGCCTCTTTTGAGAAGCCCACGCGCCGCTCGCGGAAAGCCTTGAGCACGTCGGATTCCTGTACGCTCTTCAAGCCCTCGAACTGTATGTCGCGGATGATGGGAAGCTCTACGACCTCGAAGACTACGACGACGCCGCCGCGCGTGCCCTCTTCCGTGTAAACGCGAGCGTTTACCTTATCGAAGAAGTTGAGCGCGAGCAGGGCTTGCAGGTCGCGCTGCGCCTGCTCTGGGTTGAAGACATCGCCGGGGCGCGTCTGCACGTAATAGAGAAGGTCTTCGTCGCGGTTGCGACGGTTGCCGCGCACGTCCACGGCTTCGACTATGCGCTGCGGCCCGGCTGGGGCCGTGTCCTGCGCCAGGGCAGTGTGGTTTGTTCCAGAGGATAAAATTAAGATGATGGCGCTCAAAAAGATGAGCCAGAAAGCACGCATAATGTGCATAAGCGCTAATTCCCTTGTTCTTGTCAGACTTTAGGGAGCGTCCTTGAAGAAAAGAAATTTCGGTTGTCTAAGATTGAGAATGAAACGGCCCGGCATCCTTTTAGCTCTTCCCTGGAAGAAGCTGAAGAATGGACGCGCCCCTTTCGCGTGGACTCGACTCGACGTGACTTTAGATTCCGGCGCGCACGCCGCCCGTTGCCAGATTTATCCCGAGTCCAGCAAAGTTGCGAATTATACAGGCAACAGGGGGTAAAAGCCAAAGTCTCAAATCCCAAGTCCCAAGACCAAAGTCAAAAAAAGGCCGTTTTAATCTTGGGACTTTAGACTTGAGACTTGAGACTTAGGCTTTTGGTTGGCCTGCTCAGTGAATCAAAAGCGCGTCCGACGCGTCCTCCACGCCAGCCGGGCGGTAATTTAGCTCATCCCCGTCCAGAAAGACCTCTACCGTAGTGATTTCAGAGAGATGCCCTTGAATCAGAGCCTCCGAGAGCGGGTCTTCGACGTACTTCTGTAGAGCGCGGCGAAGGGGCCTTGCGCCGTAGGAGCGATCCGAGCAGGTTTTTCTGACGACCCATCGCTTGGCATCCTGAGTCAGGCGAATCTCAAGGCCGCGCGTCGTCAGCGTCTTATTCATCTGCTCTATCTGAAGCTGCACGACTTCCAGAAGGTCTTCGTCCAGTAGCTGGTCAAAGATGATTATTTCGTCCAGGCGGTTGATGAATTCAGGGTTAAAGGTCTGACGCACGGCGGACATGACCATCTCCTCCATCTTCTCGCGCGAGGCGTCTGTGGTGGCCTGGAAACCGAGCGTCCCCTTCTTCTGTATGAAGCGCGCCCCGATGTTGGAGGTCATGATGATGATGGTGTTCTTAAAGTCTACGGTGTTGCCGAGCGCGTCGGTCAGAATGCCGTCCTCGAAGACCTGCAACAGGACGTTGAAGATGTCCGGGTGCGCCTTCTCAATCTCGTCAAAGAGCAGCACGGAGTAGGGCGAGCGCTTGATTCTCTCTGTAAGCTGTCCGCCCTCTTCGTGGCCCACGTAGCCCGGAGGGCTTCCGATGAGCTTCGAGACCGAGTGCTTTTCCATAAATTCGGACATGTCGAAGCGAATCATGGAACGCTCCGAGCCGAAGAGGAATTCCGCCAGAGAGCGCGCGACTTCCGTTTTGCCCACGCCCGTGGGGCCAAGGAAAAGGAAGGAGCCAACGGGGCGCTGCGGGTTCTTCAGCCCGGCGCGCGAGCGCCTTATGGCGCGGGCCAGGGCCGAGATGGCTGGCCTTTGCGAAACCACTCGCTCGTGCAGGGAGGTCTCGATTCGCAAGAGCTTCTGCGTCTCTTCCTCTTTGAGCGACATGACAGGGATGCCAGTCCAGCGCGCAATGACTTCCTCTATGTCGTCGCGCGTGACTTCGGCAGAGACGAGCGCGTCCTCGCTCGCGTCCGTAAAGCGCACGCCCAGGCCAGCGTCCATGCTGTAAGTGGTGCCGGGCAGTTCCGCGCCCGGATTCCAGTCCAGATTGCCCTGCTCGCGGCGAACACGAAGCTTGACGCGAGCGCCCGCTTCGTCAATCACGTCGATGGCCTTGTCCGGCAGGAAGCGGTCAGGGATGTAGCGATTCGATTGATAAACGGCAGCCTCTATGGCGTCGTCCGAATAGCGAACCTGGTGGAAGGATTCATAGCGCTCGCGCACTCCGTCCAGAATCTGCACGGCCTCGGCCTCGGACGGAGGCGGAACCTTCACGGCCTGAAAGCGGCGCTCAAGCGAGCGGTCTTTTTCTATGGACTTGCGGAACTCAGCAGGAGTGGTAGCGCCAATGCACTGTATCTCGCCGCGAGAGAGCGCAGGCTTCAGAATGTTTGCCGCGTCGAGCGAGCCTTCGGCGCTTCCTGCGCCGACCAGCGTGTGCAATTCGTCTATGAAGACTATGTAATGCGGGTTTTCAATCAACTCGCGCATTATCTGCTTGAGCCGCTCTTCGAACTGTCCGCGATACTTGGTGCCCGCGACTATGAGCGAGAGGTCAAGGCTCAGAATGCGCTTGTTTTCGAGGAAAGACGGGACTTCGCCGCGCACTATGCGCTGCGAGAGACCTTCGACGATGGCGGTCTTGCCGACGCCCGGCTCGCCTATCAACACGGGATTGTTCTTCGTACGTCGGCAGAGAATCTGAACCACTCGCTCTATCTCGCCTTCGCGCCCGATTAAAGGGTCTAGCTTGTCGTTCTGAGCGTCTTCGGTCAGGTCGCGCGAGAACTCCACAAGATGCGGCGTGTCCTTCTTCTGCGTGGCGCGGGCGTCCGCGCCGGTCTGCCTGGCAATCTCTTCGCGCACGGCGTTCAGCCTGAGGCCACGCTCGTAGAGAATCTCTGCGGCCATAGAGCGGTCTTCGCGCAGGAGTCCAAGCAGCAGGTGTTCCGTGCCTATGTGGCGGTGCTGAAGGCGGTCTGATTCTTCATGAGCGTAGGCCAGCACGCGCTTGGTTTCGGGCGCGAGCGGCAACTCCACCGAGGTAGAAATCTTTTCTCTGAGAAGGGTGCGCCCCTCTATCTCTTTGCGAATCGCTTCGATATTGACGGAGGCGCGCGGGAAGAAACGGCCCGTGAGCGTTTTGTCTTCGCGCATCAGGCCCAGGAGAAGGTGCTCCGGCTCTATCGCGGGAGCGCCGAATTGCGAGGCTTCGTAGCGCGCGAAGAAGATGACACGTCGCGCTTTCTCAGTATAGCGTTCGAACATGGGGTATTACGGATTACCTTTTCTGTATGATTGCCGCTTCTCTTCAGTTGGGCCTGCCGCCAATATATTTCCGGGGAGCCGCCAGCCGCCAAACCCAACCCGCATTATAACCTAATCTGCCAGGAAACATACTAACAAAAGAGAAGATGCGCCGCTCTTTCCACAAGATGCCATATTAAGCAAAGGCGGATTCAAAAGAGAGATTGATTCATTTCTTCATTGTTTCATTGAATCAATGAAACAATGAAGAAATGATTAAATTCCTTCTTATCCTGTTAATTTATTTCTATTCGTCCATGCTCAAGGCGAAGGATGCGGTCGCAGAGCGCGGCGAGGCGCTGGTTGTGCGTGGCAATCAGGAGGGCGGCCCCGCGCTCGTGGCAATAGGAAGCGAGCATCGCGCCGATTTCATCTCCAACCTCGGTGTCCAGATTGCCCGTAGGCTCGTCGGCCAGCACAAGCTGAGGCTCGCGCACGAGGGCGCGTGCGACGGCCACGCGCTGTTGTTCGCCGCCGGAAAGCTCCGCGACCCTGTGCTCTGCACGCTCAAGGAGGCGCACGCGCTCTAAGGCAAGGCTTGCCCGCTTGCTCGCTTCTTTCAGAGGCGTGCGATTGATGAGCAGGGGGAGGGCCACGTTTTCTGCGGCGGTCAAATCTGGAAGAAGATGATGAAACTGAAAGACGAAGCCCACCTGCTCGTTACGAAAGCGAGCTAACTCGAAAGAGCGTGCGCGTGTGATATTGAAATCGCCGAGGAAACAATCGCCGCCGTCGGCTTCTTCCAGACCGCCTACGACGTGAAGCAGAGTGGTCTTCCCAGCGCCGCTTGCTCCCATCACGGCCACCATCTCGCCCGCTTCGACCGCGAAAGACGCGCCGCGCAAAACTTCCAGCCTTTCACCCTGAGGTGTGCGGAAAGACTTACGCACGTCGCGCACGACAAGAGAGAGGCTGGAAGAGTTCATTGGTCTCTGAGGGCTTCTGTCGGGCGAAGGCGCGCGGCGATGCGTGCAGGATATATGGTGGCTAGAAGGCTCAAGGCGAATGCTACGAGCGCTGCGAGCGCAACGTCCTGTGCGCGCGTGTGAAAGGGAACGTTGCTGATTGAGTAAACATCTGCGGGCAGACTCACCAGACGATAGCGGTCTCCTATGATTGAGATGAGAAGACCTAGCAGGACGCCGAGCGCGGCACCGATTGCGCCTATCAAAGCGCCTTCTATGATGAAGAGCAGCATGATGGAACGCGCGCGTGCGCCCATTGCAGAGAGTATGGCTATGTCCGCTCGGCGCTCCACTACGACCAGCACGAGCGTTGTAGTTATATTGAGCGCGGCCAGCAAGATTATAATTGCTATGATGAAAAGTCCCATGCGCCGCTCAAGCGTGAGCGCGGCGAAGAGCGGGCGGTTCGCCTCCTGCCAGTCAACAGTTATGAAGTCCTGGCCCGCACGCTCGCGCACGCGCGCCGAAACTTCACCGACTTTATAAATATCCGCGACCTCAAGACTGATGGCGGAGGCCGAAGGCTTTTGCTCGCCCGAAAAACTGCCGGCAACGGCGAGCGAGACGTAAATCCACGTCGCGTCGTATTCATAAAGACCCGAACGAAAGATGCCGCCGACGCGCACGCGACGATAGCGCGGCGCAAGACCTAGCGGCGTCAAAGTGGCGTCGCCGGAGATGAGTTGGCCCACGTCGCCTACGCGAAGCCCTGTGCGCGCGGCGAGTTCCGCGCCGATGATGACTACGGGCAAAGCGGCCTCGCTCTGCGACGCGTTGTAAGATTCGGTGTCCGGCTCCAGGGGCGCTTGCGCGCTCTGCTTTTCTCTCGCTTCTTTCGCGTCTTCGGTCAAAGAGGAATCATTCAGGAGCGGCTCTATGGTGCCCTGCACGAGCGAGCGGCGAAGCTGCTCTACAGAGCGCGCTGATTCTGGGTCGAGTCCGCGCAGCACGGCGTAAGCGGAATTGTTCGCGCCGGAAATGAGCGCGCCGTCATAAAGAGTCGCGGCAGCATCCTGCACGCCCGGAACTTCGCGCACGCGATTGATGAGCGCGCGATAGTCCGTAAAGGCTCCACCGTCGCGCCGCATCAGAGTGATGTGCGCCGTGCTGGATAAAATCTTATCGCGCATCTCATCACGAAAACCGTTTGAGAGCGCAAGGGCGACTATGAAGGCCGCTACGCCGAAGGCAATTCCCGCCACGGCAAACAGCGCCGTCACGCGCGCCAGGGGCCGACGGCGGCGCGAGTAAAAATAGCGAAGCGCTAGAAAAAGCTCGTAGGGCATCAACCTCTATCTAAACGTAGAGGTCTTTAGGATGCAAGGAAGCTGAAGAGGTCTGTTAAGATGATGAGCGAAAGCGCAATCAGGAATATTATGCTCTGCTTTGAATAGTTGGCCGCGCGCTTTGACGCGGATTCCGCGCCCGCATAATTTCCTGCGTTGAAACGGCTCGTGACCTGCAATGACTTTGTGAGACTTGCGATGGGCGCGAAGAGTCCGAGTAGACCTGCGACGCCCGCCATGATAGCCATGAGCGCGCCCATCCATACGGGCGTCTCAGAGATGTGTGGATGGTACAGGATGTTGATGGTCTCCACGAGCTTCGATGCGGCTATGAGCAGCCCCAGGGGGATTACCAGGAGCGCCAGAATCAGGGAGCGCGCCAGATAGCTCGGTGGGCGAGCGGGTAACGCGCCAGCCAGTCCGCCTGCGACTTCATGTTGATTCACCATACGGATTCCTGCGCGAGCCGCGCGGCCACACGTAGAGTTCTGACCAGAGCTTGCTCGTAAAGCACGAGCGCCGAACCGTCCGACACTCTCATTCTTCGGCCCTGTCCCGTCAGGCCCTTAAATTATCTTCTTGAGCGGCGAGACTGAAAACGCGTCCAGCACCAAATGCAGCGCCCCGACAGACATCAGCTTCACGCAGACCCAGAAGACGAAATTCCCCATGATACGCTTCATAACGCGAGACCTCTTTTCCGAGTTTCATGTAGAGGTGAGGCGGGACAGGAAAAGTATGTAGCCAAGCCGGTGCGCGAGTCAATACTTTTTAAGAAAGCAGGAGGCCGGAAGAGAGCTACTGCGCGGGCGCGCAAGCCTTCATCTCCTCCGGTCTGTTCTCAGGAAGAAGGCGCTCTAAACGCGGAGCGTCCTGCGCCGCGCCGTCCGTCACGGGTCTAATCTCGAAGATAGTCTCCGAGACGCGGCGAAAGTGGAAGCGCGATTCGAGCTTAACAATCTCCCTGGTCTCTTCTAGCTGCCAGCCGCAGGGCGCCCAGAGGCGCGCGTCAGTGTCCAGAAAGACGCGGCGGCCCGCCGTCAAATAGGATTCAATCAAGGGTGAAAGCTGCGAGTTGCCAGGCCAGCCCGCGCCAGTGCCTATAACATCCCAATCGCCTAAACCGACACCGCGCCAGTAAGTGACTCCGACAGTCTGACCGCCCGCAATGACAACCGCGTCTTTCGGCAAGAGAACAAGCCGCTCGCGGTAATCCCTCATCATCGCGTGTTTCTCAACGAACCCTTTACGCAAAGAGTGTAGAGAAAAGAGCGTGAAGGGAACCGTTAGCGCCAGGGCTATGAGAACGAGTCTGAAGGCGCGGCTGTGGTTCCTCGTGCGCGCTTGGGCGAGGCTCATGAGAAGGGATGCGGCCAGGGGCGCTAGCGCCGGAAGGCCCGTCAAAAAGTATCGCCAGTTGACAGTAGTGCTGTAGTTGAGCAGGAGAAGAAGGTTGCTGAAAAGCCCTGCGGCGGCGAGCGCAAGTATTGGTGAAAACTTTCGCGCTCTATACTCTTTCACAAAGGCGAAGGGGAGCGCCAGGAAGACTGGCGGCGAGGTCATGAAAGAAAAGAGCAGGAAGGGAATCACATTGGAAACTTTGACGGGATGACGCGCCGCTTCCGCCTGCATGGTCTCGCGCCAGCCGTACCATGACAGGCGAAAGCTGCCTGCGTCCGTCCAGAACCAGAGCGCGAAAGGCGAGAGCGCGAAGAGCAGAAAGACCAGGGCGGCGAGCGCCGCAGTCGCAATCTGCTTTCGTCCAATCTTCCAGCCGCAGGCTAAAGGCGCAATCACCAGCCACGGAGCGTAGAAGCCAACGGTCTCGCGCACGTTCACGTCCGCGCCCAGGATGGCAGCGCCCGCCAGCATCATCCACAGGCGCTCTCTTTTAACTCCTCTGAGGTAAACCGTGAGGGCTATGGCTAGAAGCAGCAGCGACGGAATCTCCGTCATCACCTGTCCGCTATAGACTATGTAGGACGGCGAAAGAGCTATAAGGATGGCCGCGACGGTCGCGCTTCTTTCCGAAGCCGTCACCTCCAGCGCAAGCCGCCAGCACGCGATGATTGCCAGAGCGCTCACAAGGACGACCGCGCCTTTGAATAGAAGGTAGGCGTCCGCCGCCGGAAGATTAAAGAGCGCGTGCGCCGCGCGCCACAGCGCATAGTTCGTGAAGATGAAAAGCGAGCGGCCAAGCGCCATAGAGGAAGGCGCGCCGCGCAGTGAGAGAATCGTGTAATCCAGCGCGTCCCAGTCGCCTATGAAGGGGTCTAGATAAAGAAGCGCGAGCGCCAGAGACAGAAGCGACGGCGGGAGCCACCATCGCCAGGAGCGCCGGAAGCCCTGCGCCGCTTCGCGTTCGTTTAGCTCGGCATTTGATGTTGTTCTGGTCAATCAGGAAAGTGAAAGCCTTAAACTTTTCAGCCTGAACAATACTTTGTATCTTCCGGCCTGTTCTCCGGCAGGAGCCGCTCTAAACGCGGGGCATCCTGCGCCGCGTCGTCCGTCAAGGGTCTAATCTCGAAGATAGTCTCCGAGACGCGGCGAAAATGAAAGCGCGTCTCAAGCTCCGTGAGTTGGCGTATCTCTGCCAGTTGCCAGCCGCAGGGAGTCCAGAGGCGCGCGTCAGTGTCCAGAAAAACTCTTCGCCCGCTATTCAAATATTTCTCTATCTCGGAGGGAAGCGCAGCGCCGGGCCAGCCCGCGCCAGTGCCTATAACATCCCAATCGCCTAAACCGACACCGCGCCAGTAAGTGACTCCGACAGTCTGACCGCCCGCAATGACAACCGCGTCTTTCGGCAAGAGAACAAGCCGCTCGCGGTAATCTTTTGAGCGCGCACGGGTCAGAGCATACGCGTAGTTGCCCGGCCAGTAATAGTTGCTGAAGAGCGCCGTGGCTAGCAGGACGCCCGCGACAGCCGTGATGAAGGCGCGGCGACTATCCTTGAGAAGCGCGACCTGCGCCTCGAACAGGTAAGAGCCTACTAGGGGCAAGAGCGCCGGAAGACCCGTCAGAAGATAGCGACCGTTGAGCACCACGCTGTAGTGAATGATTAATGAGAGATTGGCAAGAAAGCCTATGACGGCCAGCAGAAGAAGCGGCGTAAAACCGCGACGCTTAAACTCTCTACAGGCGGCAAAGGGAAAACAGAGGAGCGCGACCGGCCCCGCCAGAAGGAAGTACCACAGGAGCGTCAGCATGTTCTCAAGCCGCACCGGATGGCGCAGCGATTCGGCTCTCAGTGATTCAAAGGCGGCCCGCCACTCGTAACGATAATTGCCTACGTTCGCTAAATAGAAGAACGCGAACCCGCCCACGGCGAAGAGGAAAAAGACCGCGCACGCGAGCGCGATTGTCATAATCTCTCGCCGCCCCAACTTCCACCCGCAACTGAAAGGAGCCAGCACGAGCCACACTCCGTAGAGCGCAGTCCCTTCTCGCAGGTTGACGCTCAGGCCCATCAGGCACGCGCCCGCTATAACTACCCACAAGCTTTTTCTTTGCAGGCCCCGCAGGTGAACCAGCAATCCCAAGCCCAGTAAAAGTATAGACGGAATCTCCGTCATCACCTGCCCGCTATAGATTATGAAGAAGGATGAAAGCGCAAGCAGCAATGCCGCGAGCGTCGCGGCCTCTACGGATTTCGTCAACGCACGCGCGAATTTCCACCAGACTATAACGGCCAGAGGGCTTTGCAAGACGACCGCGTACTTAAAAAGCAGGTAGGCTTTTTCAGCCGGAAGATTAAAGAGGGCATGAGCCGCCAGCCAGAGGGCGTGGTTGTAGAAGATAAACAGCATGCGCCCGAAGAGCAGCGTGGAGGGCTTGCCTGCGAGCGATAGCACCGTGTAATCGAGCGCGTCCCAGTCGCCTATGAAGGGGTCTACGAAGTAGATGGCAAGGGCGAGTGATAGCAGGGCTGGCAGGAGCCAGAAGGGCCACTCTGCTAGAAAGCTTTGCGCTTTTGCCTGGCGCATCTCAGTTGTGTGCGCGATTGTCGTCGGTCGTGAGGGATTCAATCAGGTCGTTTTCAAAGGAGTCTTCCGGGCGCTTGACCATCGTCAGTTGATTGCCGCGCTCGTTGTACTTGACCTCGTCCATGATGTTGTAGATGAGAAGCACGCCACGGCCCGACGATTTGAAGAGATTCTCCGGGTCGCACGGGTCTGGAATCTCGCTGATGTTGAAGCCCTCGCCTTCGTCTTCGACGGTGAAGCGGCATTCCTTGGCGGATAGCTCTGCCGTGATGCGTACCAGTTTTGACGGGTCGTTCTTGTTGCCGTGCTTGACTGCGTTGACGAATGCTTCGTCCAGAGCGACGTAGAGGTTGGAGCGTTCGGGCTTGATGACGCCGAGGCGAGAGACGCGCTCGATTAAGTATTGGAGCACGCCGTTCATCAAAGTGACATCCGACGGCAATTCAAAATCAATCTTCTCGCGCACGTAGGGCAGCACCTTCAAATCTTCAACGAAGCGCAGCTTGTATGAGAGAGTCTTTTCGACAATCGCGCGCAACTCGTCGTTGTTGTAGGGAGCGCGCAGGAAATTGGCCGCGCCCATCTTGAAGGCTTTAACTATGCCGGGCTTTTGCGCTTCGTCCGATGAGACGACGACGGGGACGGCCAAGCGCTGGCGTTGAAGCTCTGAGAGGATTTCCACGCCGGATTCGGCGTCGTCCGTGAGGTCTGAGATAATCAGGTCAAACTCGTCCAGATCCGCGCGCTCGACTGCGGCTTCGCGGTCGTTGGTCGCAACCACGTCGTGCCCCAGGTCGCGCAAGACCTGCTCCAGCGCAGTGCGTAGTTCATCGTTATCATCAACGATGAGGATTCGCCGTCTATCCATCAACCTCTCTGCCGTTCGGACTTTTTCTTGTACGAGGAGGGAGATGCCCCCTACATCAACGCCCATAGCGAACCGCTATACGCCAAATCGGGGTCTCACGTTTCAAATAATATTCAATTCGCGCCAAAGGTAAAGGGCAGAACGGCGATTTTCGGCTCTTCGGCCCCCGTGCGGCGACTTTTCTTTTTCCTTTTTTCCCTTTAACCTTGACCACTCTTATGCAAGCATCGGCTGAACAAAGAAACAATCAGAGGCGCACGAATGGGGAACGAGAGGGCACATTCGAGCGCTATTACAGGTTCCGAAGCCTCTCGGCCTATCCCTTCAAGAAGCGGCTCCTGATACGGCTCGCAGACCTGCTCTTCTACGCCCTGATTAACGTCATAGGCTTTACCACGCGCTACGAGATAAGGGGTTGGGAGCATTACGAGCGGGTCGAGCGCGAGGGCTTCGCGGGCATTCACACGCTCTGGCACGACTGCATTTACTTGGCAATCTACTTCTGGAAGCGGCGCGGCATAGTCTACATGACATCGCAGAGCTTCGACGGCGAGTACATAGCGCGCTTTCTGCAACGCTTCGGCTTCGGCAGCGTGCGCGGCTCAAGCACGCGCGGCGGCGTCGGCGCGATGATTGAGATGGCAAGACTCCTGCGCGCACACATTCCGGTGGGCTTTACGGTTGACGGGCCGAAGGGGCCTAGACGCGTGGCGAAGATGGGCGCAGTGCTCCTGGCGAAAAAGACAGGGCAGCCTATCTTGCCCTTCAACGTCACGGCCTCGCGCTTCTGGCAAGCGCCCTCCTGGGATGCTTTCCAGGTGCCCTTGCCTTTCACGCGTGCGCTGATGGAAATTGCTGAGCCTGTCTATGTCCCTACGGATGCGGACGAGGCTACGCTCAAGGCCAGGCTGGAAGAGTTGCAAAGCAAGATGGACGAGCTTAACCGTCGCGGCGAAGAGTGGCGCGCTTGAAATTCGAAAAGTAGCGTGCGCCCTCAGGCGTGTAGTAGGATTCGGGAACAACTTAAACCTACGAGGAGCGAGAATGATTAATCAGGAGCGCATCAAGAATCTTCTTCTGGAACTGGTACAGATTGACAGCCACTCGCGCAAGGAGCGGCAGGTGGCCGAGCGCATCAAGCAGTATTGCGAAGAGATGGGCGCGGAAGTCGAGATTGACGACGCCGGGAGCAAGGTCGGCGGAAACTCCGGCAACGTCATCGCAAGGTTCAAGGGCACAATCCCGAACGCCGAGCCGATTATGATGAGCGCTCACATGGACACGGTCGTTCCCGGCGAGGGTGTGAAGCCGATTGTAGAGGGCGACATCATACGCACTGACGGCACAACCGTCCTGGGCGGCGACGACAAATCCGGCTGCGCCGTCATCATCGAAACCATTCGCTGCCTGAAAGAGCAGAACATCCCGCACACGGACATAGAAGCGGTCTTCTCCATCTGCGAAGAAGTCGGCTTGCTCGGCGCAAAGCATCTGGACACCTCGCGCATACGCTCAAAGTACGGCATCGTCTTTGACTCCGACGACCCCGGCTTTCTCTTCACCAAAGGCCCTTCGGCCAATCATCTTGAGTTCAAAGTACACGGCCTTGAATCTCACGCGGGCGTCGCGCCTGAACTCGGCATCTCAGCCATACAGATTGCAGCCGAAGCCATCAGCAAGATGAAGCTCGGTCGCATAGACGAAGAGACCACAGCCAACATAGGCGTCATACGCGGCGGCGAAGCCACCAACATCATCACGAACCTCGTGGAGCTAAAAGGCGAAGCGCGCTCACTCAACGAAGAGAAGTTAAAAGCTCAGTGCGACCACATGGTCAAATGCTTTGAAGATGCGGCGGCGGGGAAAGAGGTCACGGTCGAAGGCAAGACTACCAAAGCGTGGGTCGAGTCAAAGGTCGAGCCGGAATACTACGCCATGGACGTGCCGGACGAATCGCGCGTGGTGCAACTGGTGAAGCAGGCTGCGGCGCGCATGGGATTGGACGTGCAGACTATGGCTTCGGGCGGAGGCTGCGACGCAAACATCTTCAACCGCAAAGGCATCGAATGCGCCAACCTGGGCACGGGCATGCGCGCCATCCACACCGTCAACGAATGGCTCGACGTTAAAGACATGTACGCCTCCGCCGAGATGACCCTGGAAATCCTGCGCCTCAACGGCGAAATGGCGGCGGCGAATAAGTAAAAAGCTAAGAAGAGAATTGACAGGGATGGACAGGATAAGAAGAAATTGATTCATTTATTCATTGTTTCATTGAATCAATGAACCGATGAATAAATGATTAAATTCTTTCTCCTTTTGCCTTCTCTGTTGTAAGATAAATTGTGACTGGGCGTTTAGTGTCAGAGCAAAATTAGCGGGCGGCGCGCGTCTCTCATCCCGATTGGATTCGCAAGAAATCTCGTATGAAACCGTTCTCCCCCACGCGGCTGGCACTTATCAGAAACTTTGAGATTTTAACAACCTTCAGGAGTTGAAAGATGAAGATCAAAGAATTTATAGGCTCGCGCTTAGCGCTCCACGTCGTCTCGGTCTTCGTGTTGCTGTGCGGCGCTCAAGGGGCAGCGTTCGGGCAGGGACACGGGGGCGGCCCGGGCGGCACTGTGGGCGGCGGCGGTGGCGGCGACATCAGTGGCGGCGCGGGCGTCTCCATACGCAGCAGCAGCACGCCTTCGGCCCGGCGCAACGTACGCAGAGGAACACGCAGACGCCCGCCCGCCACAGCGTCCAACACGACCCGCCCGCAGCAGCCTACAGGCCCTAGCGCGGACGACTTGAACAAACAGGGCGACGCGCTCTTTCAGGCCAAGCAGTATGACCGCGCGGCGGAAATCTACCAGCGACTGGTTCGCGTCACGCCTGACGATTCGGAAGCATGGTTCGATTTAGGCAACGCTCTCTATAACGCGGAGCGCTATCAGGAAGCCGTGCCCGCTTATCAGAAGGCGACGCAGCTTGACCCGCAGTGGGAGCTTGCACATTACTACTTGGGCGACGCTTATCACGCGCTCAAGCGCTATCGTGAGGCCGCATCCTCTTACATAGACGCCGTCAAGATTAAGCCGGATTATCAGGAAGCGCTCAGGGCTTTGGGCAGCACCCTGAACGAGCTTGAGATGTACACGGACGCGATTCCCATTCTGAACAAAGCCGTCAGCTTGAACCCGAACGACGACGACGCGCAGTTCTCGCTCGGCAACTCCTACTACAACTCCAAGCAGTACGCCCAATCCATAGGGCCGTACCAGCAGGCCGCGCGCATCAGCCCTAAGTGGGCGACGGCTCACTGGTATCTGGCCGACGCTTACTACAACGTGGGGCGTAAGCAGGAAGCCCTCAAAGAGTACATACAGGCCGGAGACCTTTATACGGAGGCGAAGCGTTTTGAGGAAGGGCGCAAGGTTTACCAGATGGCGCTTCAGATAAATCCAGAGAGCGGAGACGCGCAGCTAGGGATGGGCAATACCTACTACAACGACGGTGATTATGCCAGTTCAATCCAGTACTACCAGTCTGCGGCGCGTGTCAGCCCGCGCTGGGCGACGGCTCACTGGTATCTGGGCGACGCCTACTTCAACCTGCGCCGCTACGAGCAGGCCGCAGACGCCTACGAGCGTGCAGCGCAGCTTCAGCCCAACAACGCAGAGATTCGTTACATGCGTGGCCGCACCTTCGTAGCCCTAGGCAATCGCCAGGGCGCTATGGCGGAGTACAACGTGCTGAGGACGCTCGATGCCGACAAGGCCAACAAGCTCTACGCCATGATTAACAACCAGCAGGAGGAAGAGAATCACCCTGTGCGTATGAAAGCGCATAAGTAAAGTCCGAAGCCTCTGAAATAAACAGGTCAGTATCGCTCGTCTTAAGCAGGCGGTACTGACCTGTTTTATTTAGAGCGTCGAGCAATCTTTCACCACGCGTAGTTGAAAACAGGTGGTGAAATGGTGTCTATTAGCAGGGTTCATGAGCGAAGACGAGAAAACTTATCGTAGCGGCTACGTGGCGCTAATCGGGCGGCCCAACGCTGGGAAGTCCACGCTGCTTAACAGGCTGGTGGGCGAAAAGATTGCTGCTGTTTCTAATAAGCCGCAGACGACTCGCTACCGCATAGAGGGCGTGATTACCAAACCCGAAGGGCAGATTGTGCTGGTTGATACGCCGGGCGTGCACAAGCCCGGTTATCTTCTCAATCGCCGCATGATGGCCGCCGTGCACGAGGCGCTGGAAGGCGTTGACCTTGTGTGCCTGATACGCGACGCCTCCGTCTCAACCGGCAACGGCGACCGCTTCGTGCTCGATTTAGTCAAAGCTTCGGAAAAGCCCGCGCTCCTCCTGCTCAACAAGACCGACAGGCTGCCGGACAAGTCAAAGCTTCTTCCCCTTATGGAGTGGTACGCGCAGGAGTACGAGTGGCGCGCGGTCGTCCCGCTCTCTGCCCTGAAGGGCGACCAGTTGGACGTGCTCAGCCGGGAGATGATTCGCAACCTGCCGGAAGGCGCTCCCCTTTTCGGCGAAGACGAATTGACCGACCAGCCCTTGAGAAACATCGTCGCGGAGATTGTGCGCGAAAAAATCCTGCACGCCACGGGCGAAGAGATTCCGTACGTCACCGCCGTCGTCACGGAAAAGTTCGAGCAGGAGAGAGAAGATTTTGCGCGCATCAACTGCGCCATCTTCGTCGAGCGCCCGACGCAGAAAAAAATCATCATAGGCCACCAGGGCGAACGACTGCGCGAGATAGGCACGCGCGCACGCCAGGACATAGAGCGACTGCTCGGCCATCGCTGCCACCTTGAACTGTTCGTCAAGGTCGAAGAGGGATGGCGCGACCGCGAGCATCTGCTCGACACGCTAGGCATTCACGGTAAAGGGAAGTGAGAGAAGACGAGTCCTTGAAAGTCTGGTACGCGCTAGACGTGGTCGTTGAGCGCGTGGCGATTGAAGCCGTGGAGTACGCTTTGATGGAGGCCGAAGCGCTAGGGACGGAGAGCAACCAGCTAGGCGCAAACGCTCCGCGCGACGCGAGCGAGACTATTCTTGTGACCGCTTACTTTGATTCGCCTCCTGCAAGAGAACGCGTGCGCCAAGCGCTCTTCGATGCTCTGAAGATTTACAATCTGCCTTCTTCTTCTGTGCGTGAGATGAATGTGCGAGAGGTGGCAGACCGCGACTGGCTGGGAGAATGGAAGAAGTCCTGGCAGCCCGTACGCGTAGGAGAGCGATTCATCATCGCGCCGCCCTGGAGCGATGTGGACGAAGCAGACGCGCGCTCGGTGATACGCATAGAACCCGGCATGGCCTTCGGCACAGGCACGCACGAAACCACGCGGCTCTGTCTTGAGGCCATCGAAAAATATTTCAGGGGCGGTAGCTTTCTTGACGTAGGCACAGGCACAGGCGTTCTCTCAATCGCCGCCGCGCTTCTCTACGCGAACGCGCGCATTGAGGCATGCGACACGGACGCGGACGCCGTGGAGATTGCGCGCGAGAACGCAAGACTGAACAATGTTGCCGGACGCATAAGCTTTCGCACGGGCACCGTAGAAGAGACCACGGCTTCGGCAGACCTGGTTTGCGCCAACCTGACCGCAGACGTGATTGTGCCGCTCCTGCCCCGACTGGTTTCGGCAACCTGCGGGCGATTGATTCTCTCAGGCATACTCGAAACTCAGACCGAACTCGTGCGCGAGGGTCTGCAAAGCCTGGGCATCACACGCGAAACCGAACTCGCAGCCAAAGGCGAATGGGTAGCGATGATAATTTAGTACTCATCCCTGCTTTTTATGTCTCGTCGTAGATTCTATGCGCCGCCGGAGGAGTTCCGGCGCGGCCAGAGCGTGACGCTCGCTGCGGAAGAGGCGCAGCACATGCGGGGTGTGCTGCGCCTCAAAGCTGGCGACGAGGTATTCGTCTTCGATGGCGAAGGCCGCGAGTATCTTTGTCGCATAGAGAGCCTGCGGCGTGACGAGGCCGCGCTCAGCATTCTTGAAGAGGTAGAGGCTGCAAGCCCCGAATCCGCGCTCGATTTAACTTTGGCGCTCGCTCTCCTGAAAGGAGAGAAGTTCGACCTTTCAGTGCAGAAGGCAACGGAGCTTGGCGTGACCAAGATTGTGCCCGTCATGACGAAGCTCTCGGACATACGTTTGCGCGACGAGCGGGATGCCGAGAAGCGCACCGCTCGCTGGCGGCGCATAGCGCTCGAAGCCGCCAAACAATCTGGCCGCGCGCGTCTTCCCGTAATCGAAGAGCCTACAGGCTTCGACTCTCTATTAGAGAGCGCGTCGCCTGCTGGCGGTGAATGGTGCTGGATGTTTGCGGAGCGCGGCGGCCAAAGTCTGACGCAAAGCCTGGAGACTTCCGAGAGGCCGCAAAGCCTGACGGCGCTCGTAGGTTCCGAAGGCGGCTGGACGGACGAAGAGATTCAGTCCGCGCGCGAAGCCAACTGGCGAGTCATAACCCTGGGCGGTCGCATCCTGCGCGCCGAAACAGCCGCCATCATCATCACAGCGCTCCTTCAACATCTGTTCGGAGACCTGAAGTAATTAGCTCAAGAGCTTTTTTCCGGTCGCGTTTGATTTCAAATGCCCAGGCGGGGTCGAAGGGAGCGGCGATTATTGCTTCCAGTTCTTTGCGTGCGCGGTCTGTGTCTCCGCATTCGAGTAGCAGTTCTGCGAAGTAGATGCGCGTGACGGTGTTTGAAGGGGCCAGGCTTATTGCCTGCTCAAAGTGTGCGCGTGCGCGATGTCTTCCGCCGCCCAATATGAGGGGAAGTTTTGATTCAAGACGAGCCAGGACGCGCAAGGGGCCAGCCGCGTGATAGGCCGCGTCGAGGGCGACGGCGAGTTTGAGTTCGCGCCGTGCGCGCAGGACGCGGCGAAGCGCGCCTAAAGGTTTTTCAATCTGAGCCAGAAGCGCCAGGTTGACGCCGAGCCAGAAATGGCCCTCGACGCGTGCGTCTTGTAAACTCACAGCGCGGCTTCCAGCTTCGACGCCCGCTAGATGATGCGCGCGGGCTTCATCTCTGCTTTGCGCTTCCTGTCCGAGAAAAAATCTTGCGCGGCTCAAGCGCCAGAGCGCTTCGTAATCCTCAGACGCCCGCTCAAGAAGCTCAAGGCTTCGGCGCACGTTCTCCGCCTGCTCGCGCCCGTCGTAGAGCCTGTCTGCGAGCGCTTCCCTTGCTTCCGAATTTTTACTCATCGAAACTTTCTGAGACCGACTTCAAAAACTTTGACTTGACGGCCCGCGCGGGAGCAGAATAAAGGAAGAGTGGCGGACGGCAAACCCGGCGGAACTGACATCTTACTTCCGGCGTTCTTTATGTTAAGAGATAAGAGCCGTCTCGTTCAAAGGAGTCTAAGGAATGGCCTTGAGTAAGGAGGACGCCGTCAGGCGCGCTCGCGCCGATTTGGCAAAGCGGCTCGGCGTTCAGGAAAGCGAGATACAAGAGGACGCCGTAGAGCAGGCGGACTTTCCAGACCTGGCGCTCGGCGCGCCCGTCGAAGACGAGATGAGCGGGCAGATGATTACCTCCGGCTGGCGCATACGCCTGAACGCATCCGGCAACGGATACGAATACCGCGCCGCCCGCGACCAACTTCGTCTCTACAACTACAAAGGCTCGAACTATAAGATATGAACGAGTCTAGAGAGTCAACTAGATTCTTTCTTCTCTCTAGATTCTCCAGACTCTCCAGACTCTCTAGACTTTTTTTGAGGTATTAAGATGAACCGGCAGAATTTCCCTAAGCATCTATTATTGGCCGTGACGATTATCATGCTGGCCGCAATGGTCGGGCAGATTCGTCGCTGGCAACGGGACTGGCATCCGCGCCGCTCGAACGTGAGCTTTACCATAGCTCAGCCGCCGAGAAGCGTCACAGAGCGAAGCGCGGCTGAAGTCCTGGTGCGCTTTCGTCAGGGCACGACGCTCGACAGAATCAAGGACATAGCCCTTCGCCAACACGACCTGGTAGAAGACCGCATAGAGAGCGTCAATAATCTGGTTGTGATAGAGGACGAGGACGGCTTGGATGTGAACGCGGTCGTTAACGAGTATCGCGCTCTGCCGGACGTGGAGTACGTAGAGCCGAACTACACCATCAATCTTGACCCTGAGCCTAAGGGCGTGGTTCCTCCTTCTTATCTTGATTCCGCTACGAACGGCCCGAACGACCCTATGTTCGGCGACCAGTGGTCGCTTGAAAACACTGGACAGCGCGGCGGACAGACCAAGGCCGACATCAGCGCTCTTGCCGCTTGGGAAAAAACAAAAGGCTCGGACAAAGTGGTCGTAGCCGTCCTGGATAGCGGCGTTGACTACACGCATCCTGACCTTATCAAAAACATGTGGGTGCGACCGCCTAATATGTCTCGCTACTCGGATGACCAGTTGGGCACGGTTGACGACGCGCACGGCTTCAACGCCGTCAACAACACGGGCGACCCTATGGACGACAACGGCCACGGCACGCACTGCGCTGGCATCATAGGCGCGGAGGGCGACAACAATCAGGGCATCGCGGGCGTCAACTGGAAGGTCGAGATTATGCCGTTGAAGTTCATGAACGCCAACGGCTCCGGCACGACCGCAGACGCGATTAAGGCCATCAACTACGTGATTGATAGAAAGCGAGCGGGCGTTCCCGTGCGCGTCATCAACGCAAGCTGGGGTTCCACCGCCAAGTCCAAAGCGCTTGAGGATGCGATTCGCAAAGCCGGAGAAGAGGGCATACTGTTTGTCGCTGCCGCAGGAAATTCCAGCGCAGACTCAGACCGCTCGCCGCATTATCCTGCCGGCTACAACCTGCCGAACGTCATTGCGGTCGCGGCCCTGAACCGCAACGACGATCTGGCGTCCTTCTCCAACTACGGCGCAAAGTCGGTTCACATAGCAGCGCCCGGCGCAGAGATTCTGAGCACCTGGCTGAATGGTGCCTTCGAGGAGCATTCGGGAACGTCTATGGCTACGCCTGAAGTCGTCGGCGTGGCCGCGCTCGTGCTCTCGCTTGACCCTGACATTTCGGTCAAGGACTTGCGCCAGCGATTGATGGATGCCACAGACCCACTGCCTGCTCTGAAAGGAAAGGTCGTGACGGGCGGGCGCATCAACGCAGCCCTCGCCGTCGGCGCAAAGTAAAGCTTATATAAGTCGGATTCAAACAGGGATGGACAAGATAAGCAGGATAAAAGAGAAAGAAATAGTTCTTCTTTTATCCTGCTTATCTTGTCCATCCCTGTTAATTCTCTTCTTAACTTGCGTGCAAGCCGCGAATGTGTGATGATTCGTCTTTCAGGAGAACAGGCGGAATTCATCCATTTTTGTTTTGAGTCCTGATCTTTTAAGGAGAGAAGAGAGTGAAAGCGGAATTAGAGCAGTTAATCGCTTTGCAGAACACAGACACAAGCATACGCAGACTACAATCCGAAATAGATAGCATCCCTCAAAGGCGCGCTGATATCGAAAAAGAGTTCGAGCAGCGCGCCTTTGAAATTCGCGCCATAGAAATGCGCCGCGACGACGCCCGTCATGAGCGTGCGCGGCTCGAAACAGAGCTACAGGAGCAGCGCACGCGCTTAGAGCGCGCAGAGCGCAACCTGATGTCTTCGAAGAACGAGCATGAATACACGGCGGCTATTCGTGAAGCTGACGCCGCGCGCAAACAGATCTCCCAACTTGAGACGCAAGTACTGGAGAAGATGGAGACGCTTGAGCAGGCCGAGACTCAACTCAAGGAGCGCGAGCCTGAAATCTCCACCATGCAAGCGGAGCATGAAGAGCGCATGAAGGCATTTGAAGAACAGACGCGCACACAGACAGAGCAACTCGCGGAGCGCCGTCAGGAACGCGACCGCCTGATGGAATCCCTGCCGAAACAGTTGAGCGCCACCTACAAACGAATCTCGACTCGCATACGCGACGGCGTGGCCGTGGCAGAGGCGCGCAACGGCTCCTGCTCGGCCTGCTTCATGGCCTTGCGCCCCCAGGTCATGGCCGAAGTTCGTCGCGGCGAAGAGATAATCATGTGCGACAACTGCAATCGCATACTCTACTACGTGCCTGCGGACACCGCTCAGAACAAGACCCGTCCGGCCTCCGCAGCCTCGGAAGTCGTGGCCTCTTAAAGAAGAAAGCTGTTTTGAAAAGCCTGGGCCGTGCTTTAGCGTCAAAGCTCAAGCACGGCCCTTCTCTATGTTATGATGCGGGCCGATTTCCAAATTCTGAAAATCATTTGATGCGTATGCGCGTTCTTGTCACGGGCGGGGCCGGATATATTGGAAGCGTGGTGACGGAAGAGCTTGTCAAAGACGGCCACGAGGCAGTCGTCTACGACAGTCTCTATAAAGGTCATCGCGCGGCTGTAGTCTCCGGCGCAAAGCTCATCGAAGGCGACCTCATGGATGTGGAGCGCATGCGTGCGGCGCTCAGTGAAAATCGCATAGAGGCAGTGATTCACATGGCCGCAGACTCGCTCGTGGGCGAGTCCGTAGAGAAGCCCGCGAAGTATTATCGCAACAACACGGTCGCGGGGCTTCGATTGCTGGACGCTATGATTGCGGAAGGCGTGCTACGACTGGTCTTCTCTTCGACCGCAGCCGTTTACGGCGAGCCGGAAAAGCAGCCGATTGAAGAAAGCGACACGACGAACCCAACGAATCCTTACGGCGAAACCAAGCTGGCTTTTGAACGCGCACTCGGCTGGTACGAGCGCGCGTACACGTTACGCTACGCCTCGCTCAGATACTTCAACGCTGCCGGAGCGACAAAGCTTTGCGGCGAATGGCACGACCCGGAAACGCACCTCATTCCGATTGTGCTGCAAGCTGCGGCGGGACGCCGCGCGCACGTAGAAGTCTACGGCGACGATTACCTGACGCGCGACGGAACGTGCGTACGCGATTACATACACGTCGTTGACCTGGCGCGGGCGCACATCCTCGCGCTAGGCATCTTGGATAAAGGCAGCAGGATTTACAACCTTGGCTGCGGAGGCGAAGGCTACAGCGTAAACGAGGTGATTGAAACCGCGCGCGCCGTAACGAGCCGCGACATACAGATACGCATGGGCGCTCGCCGCGCCGGAGACCCCGCCGTGCTGATAGCGAGTTCCGACAGGATTAAGAGCGAGCTTGGCTGGCAACCCGCCATGCAGGACTTGAAAGTCATCATAGAGTCAGCTTGGCATTGGATGCAGGGGCATCCAGACGGCTACAAAGAGTAGAAGAAGATTCAAAAAAGATAAAACAATAGCTCTTCTATTATTCTGTTTATCTTGTCCATCCTGTTTCAATCTAACTTTAATTTCAGAACAAAGAGACGGTTTCGCACAAGCTTCGTCAAACATTCCTGAGACTCTTTCGGGAGTCGCAAAAAGTAATAGAACAATCGGAGGGACTTAAAATGGCAGAATCAATGCAAGAGGCATTTGAGCAGGCTGGTGTGACGGGTGCGGAAACAGGCGCGGCGGAGCGCTCATGGAATGTGCCCGGACTCTTCGGCGAGGTTAACGTGGGGCAGACGGAGCGCTGGGCTTCGGCCATAGGCGGCGGGGCGCTTGCGCTCTACGGGCTGACGCAGCTTATCAAGAACGGCTCCTGGGGCGGAGCGGTCTTGGCGCTCGTGGGCGGCTCTCTAATCTATCGCGGCACTAGCGGCCACTGCGCCATGTACGAGGCCGCAGGCATCAACACAGCCGGAACGGCTGAAGAGGCGAAGAGGAGTCCTGTGGTGAGCGTACCCGCAGACAGGGGCGTCAAAGTTGAAGAGAGCATAGTCATTAACAATCGAACGCCGCAGGAGCTTTATAGCTACTGGCGCAGTCTGGAGAACCTGCCGCGCTTCATGAATCATCTTGAGGCTGTGACGACGAGCGGCAATCGCTCGCACTGGGTTGCAAAGGCTCCTGCGGGCACGACCGTCGAATGGGACGCGGAAATCTACAACGAGAAGCCGGGCGAGTTGATAGCATGGCGCTCGCTCGAAGGCTCACAGGTCGATAACGCTGGCTCGGTTCACTTCAATGCGGCTCCGGGCGGAGGCGGCACGGAGGTTCGCGTCGTTCTCAAGTATGATCCGCCTGCGGGAGTCGTCGGCGCGACGGTCGCCAAAATCTTCGGCGAAGAGCCATCGCAGCAGATTCGAGACGACCTGCGCCGCTTCAAACAATTGATGGAGACGGGCGCTTCGGGCCGTAGCGCACAGGCTGGACAATAAAGCGAGCGAGGAGACATCTGATGGCGGAAGAGAAAAGGGGCGAAGGCCAGCGTGATAGTGACGGCGGCTCAGGCAGTTCGTCTTCTGGAACAGAGCAGCAGACGGGCGACCCGGGCAGAACGCCCGGCACCGCCGAAGGCGACAGAGAAACGGTCGAAGAAGACCTCGAAAGCAGAGAAAGCTGACCGGAAATAAGGAAGATTCAAACAGGATGGACAGGACGAAAGAGATTGATTCATTGGTTCATCGGTTCATTGATTCAATGAACCGATGAACCAATGATTAAATTTCTTCTCATCCTGTTAATCCTGTTAATTTCTTTCTTGACCCTGTAGGTCAACTGCGACGCCGTGTTTGTAGACAAGCTCTCCGCCGAGCCAGCCGCTAACGGTGATGCTCAGGACTCCTATGATTGAAAGCGCGAGCGGGATGGTGAGGCTTCCGCCGACGAGCGCAGCGCCCCTGGTCGTTCTCAAGTAGAAGCTCGCGGCAAAGAGCACGAGCGCCAGCACGTTTATGCGCGCGTGCCAGGCTGCAATCTTAGACACTCTCTTATCCCGGATGGCGAAGTAGTCTATGATACCGAACACGGCTGCAAGAGCGGCACCGATGATTCCTCCCGCCAGAGTGTAGAAGGCTATCCACTCCCAGGCCGGATTATCGCGCCAGATGTAGACGATGTCGGCTATCAGTGAAAAGACCCAGAGCGCAATCGGAAAAGGAATAAGCATCGGATGAATGGGGTGACCCGCTATGCTTGCCGGACTCGACATGATTCAAAATCCCCCGTTCGCTGAATCTATCGGAACCAGTGCTGCAATAAACTGCTACTTAATCAGAAATTCTGTCAAGAGTTTTACGTGGAGTAAAAGAATATGAGGAGCGATTCGGGAAGAACAATCTCTCTGTGGCGGGCGACTGCGCCCGAAGCTCAGGCGTCGGCTATGAAGTCGGACGCTCGCGCAGATGTCTGCGTCGTGGGCGCAGGCATGGCCGGGCTGACGACCGCTTATCTTCTGGGGCGCGAAGGCCGCTCGGTCGTAGTCCTGGACGACGGCCCCATAGGCGGCGGCAATACTGAAAGGACTACCGCTCATCTCACGAATGCGCTCGACGACCGATACTTCGAGATGGAGCGCCTGCACGGCGAGCGCGGCGCGCGCATCGTAGCAGAGAGCCACACGGCGGCCATCAACACGATTGAAAGAATCGTGCAGGAAGAGGGAATCGATTGCGACTTCGAGCGTGTTGACGGCTATCTCTTCACGCCGCCGCGTAAATCAAAGAAGATTCTCGAAGACGAACTGAAGGCCGCTCATCGCTCGGGACTTGAAACGGTGGAAAGGGTGCGCCGCGCTCCTCTTGAATCCTTCGACACCGGAAGCGCGCTTCGCTTTCCAAGCCAGGGACAGTTTCATCCTATGAAGTATTTAAACAGCCTGGCGGAATTAATACGCCGCGACGGCGGTCTAATCTTCACGGGCGGCGCGGCGCACGCCGAAGAGATTCATGGCGGCGATGGTGCGCGAGTCACTACTAGCGGCGGCTACACCGTCACAGCCTCGGACATAGTCGTTGCTACCAATTCACCCATCAACGACCGCTTTGAGATTCACACCAAGCAGGCCCCTTACATGACCTACGTGATAGGCGCTCGCGTCCCTCGTGGCTCCGTGCCGCACGCGCTCTACTGGGACACGCCTGACCCTTATCACTACATACGCGTGCAGAAGGCGGAAGAAAGAGACGCGGAATACGAGATTCTGATTATAGGCGGCGAGGATCACAAGGCAGGACAGGAGCATGATTACTCAAGACGCTACAGCCGCCTTGAACGTTGGGCGCGATTCCGCTTTCCGCAGATAAGCGAGATAGAGTTTCGCTGGTCGGGCTTGGTCTTCGAGACGATTGACGGGCTTGCCTTCATAGGCCACAACCCTCTTGATGATGATAACGTCTACATAGCGACGGGCGATTCCGGCATGGGCATGACGCACGGGACAATCGCGGGGCTGATCCTGACAGACCTCATCGTAGGGCGCGACAATCACTGGGCCGAAGTCTATGACCCTTCGCGCAAGACCGTCTCCGCCATCGGAGAGTTTGCCAAAGAGAACCTGAACGTCATAGCGCAGTACACGGATTACGTGACGCCTGGCGAGGTGGACGATGAAAGCGAAGTTAAGCCGGGCGAGGGCGCGCTCGTTCGCGGCGGGCTGTCGAAGATTGCCGTCTATCGTGATGAAGACGGAGTCGTGCATCGCATGTCCGCCGTCTGCGTTCACTTGGGCTGCATAGTCAACTGGAACTCAAACGAGAAGACCTGGGACTGTCCTTGCCACGGCTCGCGCTACGATTCTGTGGGCCGCGTCATCAACGGCCCCGCCAACCGCGACCTTGAACCCGTGAGCGATTAGGTTTGGAACCGATGATGAGATTCGTGGTGCAGGAGCATCATGCGAGCCATCTTCACTGGGACTTTCGTTTGGAGATGGGAGGCGTGCTCAAAAGCTGGGCTGTGCCGAAGGGGCCTTCCAGAGACCCTTCTGTGAAGCGTTTAGCCGTGGAGGTGGAAGACCACGCCGTCTCTTATCTGACCTACACGGGTGAAATCTCCGAAGGACATTACGGAGCGGGGCAGGTCTATCGCTGGGACATAGGCACATATTCCATGATTGGTGACGAAGACCCCTTGCGTGCGTGGCGCGCAGGCGCGCTCAAGTTCAATCTAGACGGCAAACGACTTCGCGGCCAGTGGCGGCTCTTCAAGATGAAGGGACGAAAGGAAGGCGACAAACCGCTCTGGCTCTTGCAGAAGATTAAAGACGAAGAATCCGTGGAAGGCGACGAGGCCGAAGTCATAGGCGAAAGCTCAAAGAAGAAAGTCGCGCGCAAGAAGAAGAGATAGTTCTTATAAAAGCCGTCCTGGCAAATCTTCGCCTCACCGAGCGTCACAAGGATAATTCCTTGCTCTCCCGCATATTTTCTGATAGAGGAACCGTTCATGAAGATAAAGAAGAGAGACTTGATAATAGTTGCGCTCGCCCTTGTGAGTTTGGCGACCGTTCTTGTGCAGCCCGCAGCGCTCGCCAGGGGACAGCGTAAAAAAGAGGTTCGCGTTTACTTCTGGAGCGAGCGCGCATCTACTACTGCTAATCCTTTTGGCGTGAGCGCGGTCAAGCGAATGGTGGAGGGTAAGGAGCCTGCGCGCGGCGCGCTTGAAGCTCTGCTGCGCGGCCCCAACGCTTCCGAAAAAAAGCAGGGATACCTGAGCCTGGCCGTCGAAGAGTTTGACATAGGCTCGTTGACAATCAGGGGTGGGACTGCGCGCGTCAACTTCGTGGCTTCGCGCACCTGGCCCGGCTGGCCCGGCGATATGTCGCCCGGAAGATTCAGAGAAGCCGTCACTCGCACGCTCAAACAATTTCCAACCGTCCGACGCGTCGTAGTCGCCGTCAACGGCGACCCGAAATTCGATTCAAACGAAGGCTAAGAAATTAATTAACAGGGATAGACAGGATAAGAAGAAATTGATTCATTTGTTCATTGAATCAATGAATCAATGAACAAATGAATCGATTCTTTCCATTCAGTCTCCGGCGTTGAAGGCTTCTGCTGCGGGTGCGCTTGCGCTGTTGCCTATGACGTGCAGTTGGCTGGCGTCCACCATGTTGAGACCGCGCACGGATTCAAAGCCCGGAATAATCTCTTTATCGAAGGGCTTCATCAAACGCGAGGTGCGCTTGTAGCCTGTGAAGTCCAGGTACAGGTGCTTCCGCATGAAGCGGTCGGGCCAGCCCGCGAAGCGATAGAGCGGGTACTTGATGCCGCGACCGAAGAGCTTCTTGCCGAGCATGCGATAGTAAATGGGCACGCCCAACTGAAACTTTGCTCTGTGCCGCGCGCCGTGCCAGAACTCCAGGTTATACTTCCAGCAGGTGAAGAAGAATTCCCACTGAAGGTCTGTCATCGCTATGAGCTTCGCGCTCTCCTTCTGAGACATGCGCGTGTCTTCCAGAGGCACGAACCAGGTAGGCACGAACGTTCCCTTAGCATCGCGCAATTCATAAAGCAGGTCTAGGGATTGTCTGGTGTCCTCGTCGGTTTCGCCCGGCAGACCTATGATGAAGGTGCAGAACGGATACCAGTTGTGGCGGTTCAGTATCTCCATCCCTTTCAGTACAACGTCGCGCCACTGGTGCGCCTTGTACGGATAAGCTTTGCCCTTCATGAAGGTGTTGAAGAGTCGCGGGCTTCCCGTCTCAAGACCGATAATCGGGTCTGCGACGCACTTGTTCGCATCCGTCGAATCCTTGTGCGTGACGTGCGAGTAGGGAACTATGAGCGGCGTGAGGCGCTCTATCACCGTGGGGTCTTTGACCACGGGTGCCATGGTGATGTGCGAGGTTTGAATCGTCTTTAAGCCAGGGACGCCCTTGACCGAGGCGAAGAGCTTTTCGAGCGCCACCGTGTTGGTCACAAAGTTCGGCAGTTGCTCATAGAGAAACATATCTTCGGAGGCGAGCATCACTTCGGTCGCGCCTTCGGAGACGTTCATACGCACGCTCTCCATTATGTGCTTAAGCGGAAAAGAGCGCCCGACCTTTGTCGCAGGTGAGCAGAACTGGCAACCGCGACCGCAGCCCCTTGTTATCTCCACCACTCCGAAGGTCGAGCGATGACGCACGACCGGAATCTCTTCGACTGACGGCTGCGTGTCTTTGGAGAGCTTGATGATGCGCGGCAGACTGGGGTCGCCGGCGATGATGCGCTTGAAGAGGTCGTTAAAGACAAGCTCGACTTCGCCGTCAATCAGGTGCGTGACGTTGAACTCGTCCAGCCGATTCGCTTTCTCAAGTTGCCAAGCACCGGGGCCGCCTATGACTATTTTCGGCTTATACTTTTTCAGAACCGGATGCTGGACTATACGCAGGAACTCCGTGGCATTGAGGGGCATCATGTTGTCGCCCGCAAGCTTAGAGTAAACGTCCGTCGCGTAGGAGATGCCCAGTGGGTTATGAGCGTGTATGGCTACGACCTTTGTTTCCGGCCCCACGAATTTTTCCAGGTTCTCTACGTAACAGGTGACTACGTCCTCTTCCGCATACTCTCTGAGCAGAAGCGTCTCGACCATACGCAGGCCGTTGGGGACGTATTTGGCGCGACCATCGGGCCACGACTCTGTAATCAACGATGCGGGGTTGATGATATGCTTGCTGAATCTGGCAGGGACGGTCGCAGACATCATCTGCTGCCATATGCTATGACGCCATTCGCTCGCTTCCGTAGTCGAAGCGGTGAGCACGATCAAGGGGGAACTCACCTCTGTAATGCCTCCATGAAAATTATCCCGTGTAAAGCTCTGGCGACGAGGAGCAGCTAGAATCTCTGTGGCTCGAAAAAGCGCCTGGTGTATGAATTACGCTGTTCTTATATCACAAGTGGAAAAGTTCTCTAAGACTTTCGAGCGCGCACGGCCTGCTTATTAAAATAATAAGGGCCGCACGGCTGGACTTTATCAAGTTTCTGTCACTATTGCCGCGCTCGAAGCGCTTGAGGAACGGCGTTTGATTAGGAAGCACGCGGACTTAAATTTAACGAGCGGGAATCGAACAAAGAGGGATGGCGACCACTGAACAGGCGGTGCAAACGCCTACACAAACGGCGATAATCAGGCGACCACAGGAGATAGTTGAGCGCGGCGAGCGCTCGCGCTGGTGGCGTCGTCGCGGCTCCAAGACGAAAGGCTTCCGGTACGAAGACGCAGCCGGAAAACTCATCAGCGACCCTTCGCAGCTTGAGCGCATACAATCTCTCGTTATTCCTCCGGCCTGGAAGCATGTTCGCATCTCTCCGCGCCCGAAGAGCCGACTTCAGGCCATTGGCGTTGATACGAGCAACCGCATACAGTATCTATATCACCCGCAGTTCGCGGCCCGCCAGCAGCGCAAAAAATACGAGAAGATAGAGCGCTTCGGCGAACAGCTTCCGAATTTAAGACGCAGAACCAACGAAGACATCTCGCGCGAAGGATTTCCGAAGGAGCGAGTGCTGGCCGTCATAGTGCGTCTCATCAACGACCTCTATTTCCGCGTAGGCTCCGAAGAGAGCGTCAGGCGCTATCGCACCTACGGCGTCACGACTCTCAGAAATCGCCATCTTGAGATAAGGCGCGGCGGGCGTCTAATCTTCAGCTTCGTGGGCAAGCATCACATACGCCACCGCCGCATCATCGTGGACGAAGAACTGGCTATGCTCATAGGCGACATCAAGAAGATAGGCGGGCATCGTCTCTTCAACTATTACGACGAGGAAGGCAAGGCGCGACCGATTAAGCCGCGAGAAGTCAACGAGTACATCAAGGC
>JACVRN010000119.1 GCA_014534425.1 Pyrinomonadaceae bacterium | reverse complement strand
GGTAGGCGCAATGCGCACCCTCGCTCGCTGCATAGCGGCGGCGTTGAGCAGAGGATTGCGCTCGGCTTCAGGCTTCTCCTTCTCTGCGGCGAACTGCTGCGCGAGATAGACCATGCCCAGCAGGTCGCTGGCCGAGAACATCTGTTGAACCAGCAGGTCTCGCTGTGCCGTTGCAGTCAACTCCTGATAGGCTTTGTCGAGCGACGACAAGACCTGTCCGTACTTTGACTTTCGCTGGGCGTCTTGGGCTACCCAACGCATAAAGGCTGCTTCGTCCGCGCGCTTCTTCTCTACGATTCCGGCGCGGCGCATTGCCAGCACGCTTCCCTCAAAGTTCTTCAGCGCGTTGCTTAGGTCAAAGATGGCGGCCTGCAATTTCACGCGCAGCGCGGGATTGTACTTGCCTGCGTTCCTGAGCGACTCTATCTGAGTGCTGTAAACGTCAACGAGGAAGGGAAGCACAATGTCCTGGTTGTACGCGACCGAGTAGCTTTCGCGGTAACGGCGCGTTGAGCCTGGATAGCCCATGACCATAGTGAAGTCGCCTTCTTTGACTCCGGCCATCGAAAGCGGCAGGAACTTCTTAGGCTTGTACGGCACGTTGTTGGGCGAATAGTCCGCAGGCTTTCCGTCCGGCCCAACATAAGCGCGCATGAAGGCAAAGTCACCGCAATGGCGCGGCCACTCGAAGTTGTCGTCGTCGCCGCCGAAGAAGCCTATAGCTTTGGGCGGAGCATAAGCTATACGCACGTCGCGCAGGATTAAGTAGTCGAACTGGTAATAAGAGAGACCTTCGTTCATGGGCAGCACGCGGCGGCGCAAGCCCTCGGCCTGTTTCGTGCCCTCTGCTTCCATCGCACGAACCTTCGTCTGTATAGCGCGATTGCGGTCAGCAGGAGACATCGTGTCATTCACGCCGCTCAGCACATCACTGGTCACGTCCTTGAGGCTTTGCGTGATGGTAACGGTGTAGCCCGGAGCCTGTAGCTCTTCGGCGCGAGAGTTTGCGACAAAGCCCAAAGTGCCGAGGTCTTTCGTGGCGTTCGATTGAGCGACGAGCGCGTCGAAGGCTACGTGATGATTCGTCAGGAGCAGCCCGTCCGGCGAAACGAACTCGCCCGTGCCGCCGCCCACTATGACGACGGCATCCTTGAGGCTAACGCCCGTTGGGTCATAAAGCTCTGCGGGCTTGAGCTTCAGCCCGCGCTTGGCTAGCCGGTCGAAAGGCAGCCCGGCAATCGCATCCGGCAGAAACATTCCTTCTTCGGCAAAGGCGCGTAGCGGCGCGATGCTCACGAGCATCAGCACCATTAGCGCTGCGGCGAGAGCGCGCGAGAGTCTGTTGGCGGTCATGATGAATCTTCCTTTGAATCTGATTTTGGTAAATTGAAAGTTGGATACGAGATATTAGCAGAAGAAGGGGAGGAATTAACAGGGATAGACAGGATAAGCAGGATAAAGATAAAGCGATTGCTCTTCTTTTATCCTCTCTATCCTGCCTATCCCTGTTTGAATCTGTCTTACCTTTTACTCAAGCACGCCGGGAAGGTACTGGCGCGGGTTGACGGGTTCGTCGTTGATGCGAACTTCGTAATGAAGATGAGGCCCGGTAGAGCGGCCCGTAGAGCCTACGCGACCGAGTTGCTGCCCTCGCGCAATCTGTTGCCCGACTTCCACGTCAATGCCTGAGAGATGGCCGTAGCGCGTGGTCAAGCCGTTGCCGTGGTCTATGATGACAATCTGGCCGTAGCCGTTCTGCCAGCCTGCGAAGATGATGGTGCCATTGGCAGCAGCCATGACGGGAGTGCCCCAGAGCGTGGCTATGTCCTGGCCGGTATGAAACTCCGAGCCTCCGCCGCCAAAGGGATTGCGACGGCCTCCGAAGCCGTCCGTCAACTCGCCCGCGACCGGCCAGATGGAAGGCATGGTCGTGCGGCGCTTCAGCACCTCTTCATAAGACTTCAACTCTCGTTCCAGGTAATCGGTCTTGTATTCGATGGCGATGAGGCTCGGAAGGCTGTCGAAGAGAACTTCGGGGCCACCGGCTGCGCGGCCCTCGACCTCTTTGTTTTCAGATGTAGCGCCGGACATCTCTACCAGGCGGCGCGCGTTGTCCTCGACGGCTTCTATGCGCTGGTTCAGATTGTTGAGTTGCTTGCGCTGGCGCTCGTTTTCGGCGCGCAGGCGCTCGTTCTCGCGCTCTATGCGAAGGTGTATGGCCTGCTGCGTCAGCCCGTAAAAGCCGTAGAGGGCCGCACAGAGGCCCAGGACGCCGAAGAATGTCAGCAACTTGAGTGTTCGCTTATGAACGCGTATACGGCGAATGCGGGCGCGGGAACTATTAGTGCGGGCAACAATAAATGCGTACAGACGGTCGTCTCTAACCATCAAATCTGCTCCTTGGGCTGCCGGGACGGGGGAGAGCGCTTAAGCAGTTCACGAGGGAGCGCCTTAAACCCATTCGGACAACAGAAAGGCACAGCCTGCCGGACGAGGGCGACTGATGCTAAACCTAAAAATTCCGGGGACTTCTTTACCTGCTTGATGGAACCCTGACAGCCGAAGACCTTCCCCTCTGAAGTGTGATTAACCTCTACCTCTAACTAGGGTCTTCCGTTTGATTAGCTGCAAGGTCGCGCAAACTATCACATCAGGCAGGAGATTGCAACCGACCAGAAGGCGTTCAGGAGTTTGACGGGAGAGACGAGAAAAGCCCACACGCGCTCATTCTTTGAGCAATCGCGTGTGGGCTTTAACTGAAATTCGATGCCGAGGAAACTTTTAAATATCTTCCGCCTCGCGCTTGCGCGAACTGCGACCGCGCAGGATGGCGAGGATTATCAGGAGGAAGAGCGCTATGAAGACGACTACGATTCCAACCTTGAGCGCCGCGATGATAAAGCTGACGAGCGCAATCAACTGTTTTAAGAGCGTGACGACCAGAAGAAGTATGGTTAAGACTATGCCCCATCCACTGGCTGCTTTGATGAAAGCTGACATAACGTGAATTACCTCTGACTAACCGGATTGCTTGAAATAGCGCCCTCGCGCGCTAACTTCGGATGCACTATAACAGAATCCCCTGACAAAAAGCGACGGCTGGAAAAGAGCTAAAGGCTCTTTCATCCTTCTACCTTTTTCCTTCAAACGGAAGCGGCCCACCGGCGTCGCGCGCGGAAACCTGCGTCACTATCTCGCCCGTGCCAAAGCGCGTGCTTGCTTCAAAGGGCGCGCTGATGACGGAAGGCGGCGGTTGATTCGCGTCGAACATAGGCGCAGCCTCGCGCACGCGCTTCTGCCTGCGCCGCAAATAATCCACCAGCATGTAAGCGCCCAGGATTACCAGCAGGACGGGGAGAAACTGTTTGACGGGAAGCTGTATCTGGAAGACCGTGTGCAGCAGGAAGATTGTGCCGAGGACAAGAAGTGTGACGCTCCACGCGAACGGGTTGCCGTAAAGACGACGCGCGATGACATCCTCTTCGGCGCTTGGGGCAAGGCCGGAGCGAAGCATCTGCGCCGTGCGGCAGGCATCAATGGCGGCAAAGCACCAAGTCGCTATGAACCCTAGGACGAAGAAGGGCAGGCCGTCCGTGACTATAGCCATCTGAAAAAAGCTTGCGAAGATGGCGAAGTGAACTATGGCCTTGGAGGTCTGCCCGTTGTAGGCAGCGCCGAGGCCAGGCACTATGAAGGAAAGAAGCGTGGCAAGCAGTGGGGAACTGTTGCGGCGAACCACGGGCGCGGATTGCGAGCGCGACTGCTGCCTGAGCATCTCAACGCCCGTCACAATGCAATCCTGGCAGAAGGGAAAGCCTCGAATCCTATGGTCGCAGGCGGGGCAGAGCGGTCGCGCGCAGTTGTTACACTGCACGACCGCAGGGTTTCTCATGTGATAAGCGCAATTCATCAGTTTCCCCATCTGCTCCACTTCTATCTGCTATTAACGACCCTCTTTCATCTCTAAGGGAGAATCAGACTCCTGCTTATCGCCTGTGTTAATCAAACCCTTCATGCTCGAAGCGCCGTTGACATAGGTCTTTTCCGCGAGCCTGATGCTGGCGCGGTACATGCCGCCTACGGAGCCGTCGGCAGAGACGGTGCTCGTCAGGACAAGCACGGCGACTAAAAGCATGGTGGCGACGGTTGCAAACTGGGGCGAGACAATCGGGTCAAGCAGGCTGCGTACCCATGCGCCGAGGCGCGCGGCAAACGGCGCTCGCACCTCTTCGGCATCGGTCGTGCCCAAAGTGGCTTGCAGTATCCTTTCATGAAGGCCGACGGGCACGGGCAGTTCTTCGCTGATGTAGGTATAGCAAGCTCCGATAGAGCGCACGACCTGTCCGGGCAGTTCCGTGCAGCGCTCGCAGATGGCAGCGTGTCTTTCCCAACGATGAAAAAGGGGAGCAGGGAGGAATCCGTCCAGGTAGTCCGTGAGGTATTCTTCAAACTCTTCGCAACTCATGCCCGCGCTCGGCATGGTGCTCATAATAATTCGCGCCTCAAGTTCCGCCGCAGGCGGCATGGGCGCTGAAGACGAGCGGCAAGCGTTAAGAGTGTTCTTGACCTCGCTTAAAAGCTCGTGACAGACGGGACAGCGCAGGGCGTGCTCTCGAAAAGCACGATTCGTCTCGGCATCAAGCACGCCGTCCAGATAGTCAGTCAAACGATCCTCAAATTCAGCGCAAAGCATTCCGTTTTTCCGTTTCTCGCCCCTTCTTGAAAGTTTCTAATTTCAGTTCGGAAGCCTGGAGCCTCTAACAGCCCTGTAGACGTTCCAGGCTTCCATTTTTTGTTAAGTGTTCGTCATCGCCACCACTCGCATGCGACGCAGGATTTTCGCCAGTTCTATGCGCCCGCGATTGATGCGTGATTTCACAGTGCCTTCCGGGATCCCCAAAAGATCGACTATCTCCTGATAGCTCAACTCTTCTATGTCTCGCAGGATGACGCAGGTGCGAAGGTCTGGGCTGAGCTTGTCAATCCCTGCCTGAACCTGTGCGCCAAGCTCACGGCGCTCCATCTCGCTCTGCACCGAACCCGAAGAAGAGCGCAGGTGATAAGTATGGTCTTCCAAATCATCGGCCTGCGTGTCATGCGGCGTGCGCTGTCTTCTGCGGTAATCGTCAATAATCAGATTACGCGCCAGCCTCATGAGCCAGTTTTGCAGGTCGCCCTGCTTCGGGTCGTATTGTTCCAAAGAACGGTAGACGCGTATGAAAACTTCCTGCGTCAAATCTTCTGCGGCGTCCGAGCGCGAGGTGAAGCGGTAGGCTAAGTTATAGATGCGGCGCGAAAAGCTGGAAACAATCTCCTCCCAGGCCGCGCCGTCGCCCGCACGACACCTTCTGACCAATTCGGCTCCGTTGCCCACAGCCAAACTCTTTGCAGCTCCCACCCTATCCTTCTCCAATTTTGCTGCGCCCGAACGCCCCGGGCTTCAAAGCCCCACAAGGTGGAAAACTCCCCTTGTCAAGCAGATGTTACGAAGGCCCACGGGCTAAAGTTCCACGAGAAAAGAGGCTAGAGGCCCGAAGGCCAAGGTTAGCCAAAAGAAAGAGAACTGCCAATCTCTAGCTGCTGACCCTTGGCCTCTGCTGTCTTGCGCCTCTAGAGTGAACTGTAGTAGCCTTTGACGGCCACCCAATATCTTGTGGTTGGCTGCCCGTGAAGTCAAGCACGCGCGAGCGTGCGAGCCTTCACGGACAGCATCGACAGAGGCTTTGATTCTTTGCGTAAACACCTGAAATTCATTGTACTTATATTGCTCGCCGCCCTCATCCTGTGGTGGTTCGGGCGGGGGCTTGATTGGAAAGAAGTAACGGGTGCCGTGAGAAGCGCCGACTGGCGCTTGCTCCTAGCGGCGGTCGCAGTCATCTGCGTGGGCTACCTGATTCGCGCCTATCGCTGGCGGACTCTGCTTGCGCCGCTCACACCTGCGCGGCTCCGAGAGGTCTTCGTGGCGACGACTATGGGTTTTGCGGCGATTTTCGTCTTCGGGCGCGCGGGTGAGGTCGTGCGGCCCGTAGTGCTGCCGCTCAGGGAGAGGCGTGTGCGCCCCGCCGCCTCCTTCGTCACGATAGCGGTCGAGCGCATTTGCGACATGACGCTGATAGCAGTCCTGTTCGCCCTTAACCTGCTCTGGTTTCCCGTTCCGGCAAACCGCGTGGCGGAGTTCGCAACTATTCGACGCTCGGGCGTGATTCTGCTGGCGGCTATAGCCCTTGGGCTGCTTGGGCTGGCGTGGTTCAGGCGTCGCTCAAAGGGAGCGATTGGCTGGCTGGACAAGAGGTTCAAGCGCCTGAGCTTTATACCGCAGAGAGTTTCGCAGACCGTCATACACCTGCTTGAGCAACTGGCCCGCGCGCTGAGCATCTTTGTGGACGCGCGCGAGTTGATGGTGACGGCTGCCTGGACTTGCTCGCTGTGGATAGCTGTAGGGATAGCCACTTGGCTCATCCTGCACGCCTTCGGGCTTGGATTCGGGCCAAAGGAATCGCTCTTTGTGATGTGCTGGGGGCTGGTAGGCTCTATGGTGCCTACGCCGGGCGGCTCTGCCGGAGCGTTTCATGCCACGACGCAATACGGCCTGCACACTTTTCTCTCGGTTGACCCGAACAAGTCTGCGGCCATAGCCATCATCATGCACCTTGTATTCTTCGGCCCGGCCCTAATCTTTGGCCTTTATTACTTTCTGAGAGGCGAAGTGAGCCTCAAGCGAGTGCGCGAGTTGGCACGGCCCGAAGCGGTCGAGCATGCGGTGGAAGACGAAGACTTAGACATCAACAGTCTGGAGAGTGAAAAGAAAATCTATTCGACTCTCTAGACTCCCATGACTCTCCAGACTCTCTGGACTTAAACAACGGAGTTGTTTATGAAGTGTCCCTTCTGCGGTTTTTTGGAAGATAAGGTGGTTGATTCGCGCGAGTCGCGCGAGGGCGATGCAATCCGCCGCAGGCGAGAGTGTTTGCGCTGCGAGCGGCGCTTTACCTCTTACGAGCGGATTGACGAAATCCCCTACATGGTGATTAAGAAGGACGGGCGGCGCGAGACCTTTGATAGAAACAAGGTGATGGCGGGCCTGCTTCGCGCCTGCGAAAAGCGCCCCGTTCCTTCTTCGAAGCTCGAATCAATCGTCAACTCGATTGAAAAGTACGTGCAGGAATCGCCCGAGCGCGAACGTCCTACCAGCAAGATAGGCGAGATGATAATGCGGCGGCTCAAAGAGCTTGATAAGGTCGCGTATGTTCGCTTCGCCTCCGTCTACTTGGAGTTCGAGGACGTGTCGGAGTTCATGCACGAACTGAAGAATCTGGTGCGCTCGCGTCAGGGCGGCGGCCACCCGCAGGCCAAGAGAGCATGAAGAGAGAACGCCCGCGAAAGGTCACGGTCGCAATGGTCAAGGCTGTACACGCCACTGGACTTGAGCGCATAGAGCTTGAGCGCCTGCGCGACCGCGTGGGAAGACTCTACGCGGCCTTGCAGGAGGCCACGCAGGCAGATGTTCCAAGCGTGCCAGGCTCCTGGCTTCCGCCCGTAGACCTCTGCGAGATGGAGGACGAGATAGTGGTGCGCCTGGAATTGCCGGGCGTGAAGGCCGGTGATATTAAGGTCGGATTAACCAGCAAACAGTTGACCGTCTGCGGCCAGAAGAAAAAAGCTGCGCCACGCCTGCGCGTTCTGTCGCATCTATGTTCTGAGCGGAGTTACGGGCCGTTCAGTCGCACGATTCCGCTTCGCTGGACGGTCAGCGTGCGCGAGGCCACTGCGGAGCTTCGCAACGGCATTCTCCTGGTGCGTCTCCCGAAGTTGAAGGACAGGCGCGGCGCGGCTTTTAAAGTGCCCGTCAAGGACGCGGGCGAGTAAATGGGCTTTTGAGCTTTAGTCGAACCGTAAACTTATTTTGATTCGTACTTGAGATTAGGACTCATATTTAATAGAAGGAAATCATGGCCACCATCATCAATCAAGAGATACCCGAAGGATTAGACGGCGCTGACGGCACAGGCGGCGAGCAGCTACAGATTCCGAGCGAATTGCCCGTGCTTCCGCTCAGAGACATAGTCATCTATCCCTTCATGATTGTCCCGCTCTTTGTCTCGCGCGAGCGTTCGATTCGCGCCGTGGACGAAGCCCTGGGCGAAAACCGCATGATACTTCTGGCCTCGCAGAAGGATTTGGACAAGGAAGAGCCTGCGGGCGAAGACCTTTATCAGATAGGCACGGTTGCCGTCATCATGCGTATGCTGAAATTGCCGGACGGTCGCATACGAATTCTGGTGCAGGGCTTGACGCGCGCTCGTCTCGATGCAGTCGAAGCAGGCGGCGAATATCTTCGCGCACGCCTCACGGTCATGCAGGAGCCGCCCGCGCCCGAACGCTCTCTGGAAGTCGAAGCGCTTGTCAGAAACGTGCGCGCTTCTATGGAGAAGGCAGCGAATCTGGGCAAGAACATCTCGCCCGAAGTGATGGCGATTATCGCTAACCTTGATGACGCGGGCCGCCTCGCAGACCTCTCGGCTTCCAATCTCGAATTGAAAGTCGAGGACGCGCAGAGCGTGCTGGATATAGCTGACACGACCGCTCGTCTTCGTCGCGTCAACGAGCTTCTCAATAAAGAGATTGAAGTCCTGACAGTCCAGCAGGAGATTAACACGCAGGCACGCGCCGACATCGATCGCTCGCAGCGTGAGTTTTATCTGCGCCAGCAGTTGAAGGCCATCCAGTCGGAGCTTGGCGAAGGCAACGAGCTTGCCGAAGAGGTCACGCAGTTTCGTGAAAAGATTGAAGCGGCCAAGATGCCAAAGCCTGCCGAGGAAGAGTCTTTCCGCCAGCTTAAAAAACTTGAGCGCATGCACCCGGACGCTGCCGAAACCGCGACCCTGAGAAACTGGCTTGAGATTATGACAGACCTTCCGTGGTCAAAAGCGTCTGTAGATAACCTTGATTTAATTAAAGCCGAGCGCATCCTGAATGAAGACCACTACGGCCTGGAGCGCGTCAAGGAGCGCATAGTCGAAGCTCTGGCCGTGCGTAAATTAAAAGAGAAACCCAAGGGGCCGATTCTTTGTTTGGTAGGCCCGCCGGGCGTCGGAAAAACTTCCTTGGGGCGCTCCATAGCCCGCGCGCTCGATAGAAAGTTCGTGCGGCTCTCCTTGGGCGGCGTGCATGACGAGGCGGAGATTCGCGGCCATCGCCGCACTTACGTCGGAGCCATGCCCGGTCGCATCATTCAGGCGGTGCAGCAGGCTGGAACGAACAACCCGCTCATCATGCTCGATGAGATTGATAAGGTCGGGGCGGATTTTCGCGGCGACCCGTCGAGCGCTCTGCTTGAAGTCTTAGACCCTGAGCAGAACAACTCTTTCCGCGATAACTATCTCGGCGTCACGTTTGATCTTTCGAACGTGATGTTCATGACGACGGCAAACGTCCTGGACACCATCCAGCCCGCGCTCAGAGACCGCATGGAGGTGATTCGGCTCGCCGGTTACACAGAAGAAGAGAAGCGCGAGATTGCTCGGCGTCACCTTCTGCCGAAGCAGATGGAGGAGAACGGCATCACGCCTAAGAACCTGCACATCTCCAAGACCGCGATTACTGCCATCATACAGCAGTACACGCAGGAGGCTGGCCTTCGCCAGCTTGAGCGTGAGATTGGCACCATCTGCCGCAAGGTCGCGCGCCGCATAGCGGAAGGGAACACGGAGACCGTGCGCGTCACTGTCAAGAACCTTCACGAGTTCCTGCGTGCGCCGAAGATTATCCCCGATGAGGTTCTGAAGAAAGACCAGATAGGCATCGCAACCGGCCTTGCCTGGACGGCTGTAGGCGGCGACGTACTCTTCATAGAAGCGCTGCGAATGAAGGGCAAGGGCGGGCTTGTCCTGACGGGCCAGCTTGGCGACGTAATGCGCGAATCGGCTCAGGCCGCTTACTCCTACGCCAAGTCGCGCGCCGCAGAGCTTGAAATCAACGAAGAGGATTTCAACCACTATGACCTGCACATACACATCCCCGAAGGCGCTATTCCTAAGGACGGCCCCTCTGCGGGCATCACGCTGGCGACCGCCATGGTCTCCGTGCTTTCGCAGAGACCCATCAGGAAAGATGTAGCCATGACGGGCGAAATCACTCTGCGCGGGAATGTGCTGCCCGTGGGCGGCGTCAAGGAGAAGGTTCTGGCGGCGCGCAGGGCCAGGGTTTCGACCATCATCCTGCCGCAGCAAAACCGCCGCGACATGGACGAAGTCCCCAAGGAGCTTTTCGGGGACATCAGGTTCGTCTTCGTGGAGAACGTCCGGCAGGTCTTCCGGGAGGCTCTGAGGGAGAAGGTCGTGCCGCCAGCGCCCGTGCGTGGAACAAGGCCCGCGAGGCTCCCGCAGGCGGCCTCCGGCCCCAGCCATTGAGCCGGGGTAATCCTAATTATTTCTGCACTTAGAGGCGGCAAAATTTTGCCCGTGCGGGCGCAACCCATGCCGCCTCGGGCGCATCTTTATTTAACTGGCGAGGCGGTGTTTAAGTGGAATATTTAACCGCTTCGCCTTCTCTTTGTAATAGGGCAAGGGTTTGACACCCCTTGGGGCGTATGCTAACCTTCGCGTTCTGTGGCTTCGCTACAACAATAGCTTAAGCCCTACCGCGCGAAGCCCAAGCCAAAAAGGAACTAATTTAAACCCCTCGCGTTTTTATCTGGTGGATGCCGCTTGTGCGACTCTGGAAAAAGCACTTCGCCGTCATGGCGCGTGCTAAAGGCCTCGATAAAGGAGAACAACGACTGATGAGGAAGACCTTCCCCCGCTTGAGCGCGCTGGCCCCCCTGGCTCTTTTCGCTATATTTTTCATCTCCGCAATAAATGTTTCCGCGCAAGGCCCCGTAGGCTCGTCCCTGAGAAGCACTCCGAACGAGATAGACAAGACTGCCCCACGCGTGGAGCAGATTATCACCGAAGCCGAGCGCTTCTTTCATGAAGGCGAGATTCATCTTCAGGCCAACCAGCGCTTTGAGGCGCGAGAGAAGTTCGACAAAGCCGTTGACACTATCTTGAATTCCGGCCTGGACGTTCGCGGACTGCCGCGCCTTCAGACCTACTATCTGGAGTTGACCGAGCGCATCTACCGCCTAGAAGTTCCGCAGCAGCGCAACACGCCCGGCAACATCCTCAACCAGCAGGTCGCGCAGAATATTCCCGTCTCGATGACGGGTGGAAGCCAAGGCGCGCAGCAGCAGCAGGACGAGCAGGAGGTCGGTTTTAAGGATCAGAAGTTCGAGCCTGCGCTCGGCGACGAACTGGCAAAGCTCATACTGACGCCGACGGAGATTAACGTAGACCCGGCAGACCTGGAAGGTCTTGAGATTGCCAAAAACTCCATAGACTTCAAGTTCAACGTCAATCCTCTCATACAGGGCTACATCAACTATTATCAGGGACGCGGACGCGTCACTATGGAAACGGGCATACGCCGCTCAGGCCAGTTCATGCAGATGGCCCGCAAGATTTTCCGCGAAGAGGGCGTGCCCGAAGACATAGTCTGGTTGGGACAGGTCGAGAGCGGCTGGCGAGCGAAGGCTTATTCATCCGCCGCAGCCTCTGGCCTCTGGCAGTTCATCCCCGGCACTGGCCGCAACTTCGGCTTGCGTCAGACCGCATGGATTGACGAGCGCAACGGCTTTGAAAAGGCCACGCGCGCTTCGGCCAAGTATTTGAAGTTCCTTGCCAACCGCTACAACGGCAACTGGGAACTTGCTATGGCCGCTTACAACACCGGCGAGGGCAACGTTGACCGAGCGATTCAGCGCGCCGGACGCGCAGACTTCTGGGCCATCTACCCGTACATAGCACAGGAGACGCGCAACTACGTTCCGAACATCCTGGCGACGATTCTGATTGCGAAGAATCGTGAGAAGTACGGCTTCGGCCAGGTTCGCCCGGACGCTCCGCTCTATTACGACACGATTCAGGTTCAGTCTGCGACGAGCCTGCAATTGATTGCCGCAGCTACGGGCACGAGCGTTGATTACCTGCGCTATCTCAATCCTGAGCTTCGCAAGGACGTGACGCCGCGCGGCGAAGCCTACGCGGTTCGCATCCCTGCCGGCAAAGCCGCACAGGCCGTCGCCTACATCAAGAACGTTCCTCCCGACCGTCGTGACCAGGCCCCGCGCCTGAATCAGGTCGTCGTCATGACCAGCGAGAGAAAGCCTGCGGGTGCGCCTGCGGCCAAGGGTCTTGGAATAGTGAAGGCTCGCTCGGGCGAGACCATCAGCGTCATCGCCGCACGCTTCAACGTCTCTGCCGACGAAGTGGCTAGAATCAACGGCGTGGCCGCAGACGCAGAGCTTCAGCCCGGACAGGAGATCAAAGTCCCGTCCTCGACTCCAATCCAGCAGCGACGCGGCGGACGTTAAGCTGTAAACAGAAACGTTAATTAAAACTATTGAGCGCGTCTTTCAAGTAAAGCTTGAAAGACGCGCTCAAATTTTTTGCAATGAGCGATGATGAGAGTAGCTTTACTTTGCTTTGCCGGTTGACGCATTTACGAGGCGCGAAATGGCGCTGCGTATATCATCAAAGCTCTTTTTCCCTTCATCCGTAGTAAACCCGCCGACTGCCTTTATCTCTACTTTGCCGTCCTGATCAATTACCATGTGTGTTGGAACTACCACATTCCCCTCGCCGTCCCTGCACGCCGCAAGTATCAGGGGGATGGCGCCGGGAATGATGTGATAGTTAAATGGATGCTCCTTCAGGAAAGTTCGCAGAATCGGTTCCTTGTCCCAGGTAGGCGCGATAAAGACTACGTCCTTGTTTTTGAACTCTTCCACCAGGCTGTTCAGCTTTGGTAATTCCTCTAAACACGGCGGGCATCCTGTGAACCAGAAGTCTATAACCACTACTTTCCCACGCAGAGAAGCTGAATCGAACTGCTTGCCATCCAGGGAAGTCACGTTAAAAGCCGGAGCGTCCGGCTTGGCGGTTTGGGCGCTCAAAGCCGTCACTGCCGCAAACACCAGAACGATACTCAACAAATATGTTCTAAGTGACATTTATCTGCTCCCTTCAGAAAGAGTCATAAAGATACTTTGAATTACACGCCATCAAGTTATAAATGTTCCTTAAGTCCCCAAATTTTTTTGACAGACGCCCGCAGACGGTTCTACACTTTTCCCATAAGTACTGTTTCGCACTTCCTGAAACGAGCCACTGCCACATGCTTACATTATCCTCTAAAAAGTATCGCATCATCATTGTCGCGTGCGCGGCATTTCTCACTGCGGGATTACTGTTCAGTGTGCGCGCTCACGACGAAGAAGGCCATCCGCACGGCGGCGGCCCGAACGGGCAACTCAACGGCCAGCCGCTAGTCGCCATGAGCAAGACGCCCTGTATAGACGGAATGGCCGGAACGTTTCCCTGCAAGAATATAGACTTGGCTTCTTTTCTTCCGTTGGCAGACATAGGAGGCGGCACGGTCAACGACCTCTGGGGTTGGACAGACCCTCTCACAGGCAAGGAATACGCAGTGGTCGGGCGCTCAAGCGGCACCTCTTTTGTAGACCTCAGCAACCCGGAGAAGCCTGTTTATATAGGCAACCTGCCGACTCATAGCGTCGACTCTGTATGGCGCGGCGTTAAGGTGACTGGCAATTACGCTTTCATAGTGAGCGAAGCAGACAATCACGGGATGCAGGTTTTTGACCTGACGAGACTTCGGAACGTAGTCACAACGCCCGTCACTTTCACGGAAGACGCTCATTACAACGGGTTCAAGCGGGCGCACACATTAGCGATAAATGAAGCGACGGGATTCGCCTACGCCGCAGGCAGCCGCGATACATGCGCGGGCGGCCTGCACATGGTAGACATTCGTAATCCACTCCAGCCGGTCTTCGCCGGTTGCATTAACCAGGACGGCTATACGCACGAAACGCAGTGCGTCACTTATCGCGGGCCGGATGCGGCGCACTGGGGACGAGAGGTCTGCTTTAGCTCCAACGAGGACACGCTGACCATTGTTGACGTGACGAATAAGGACGCGCCAGTTCAATTGTCGCGCACGACTTACCAGGGCGTAGGCTATACGCATCAAGGATGGCTGACCGAAGATCAAAAGCATTTCCTGCTTGATGATGAACTGGATGAGATGCGAAGCGGCGTTAACTCTTCAACCTACATCTGGAATGTTTCCGATTTGGACGCGCCCACAGTGGCAGGCGTTTACAGGGGCCAGAGCAAGGCGATTGACCACAACCTTTATATTCGCGGGAACCGCGCTTACCAATCTAACTACCGAAGCGGCCTGCGTATCTTGGACATTAGCAATATCAAAACCGCGAGCTTGAGCGAGGCGGGCTTCTTCGACATTTACCCTGTGGACGACGCGCCGGAGTTCAACGGTGCCTGGAGCAACTACCCGTTCTTTCGTAGCGGAATAGTTATCGTCGGTGGAATAGAGCAGGGCTTATTCGTCTTGAGGCCGAGAATTGGCAGCCAGTCGCCATCTTCCTTTCAGTTGGCGCTGGACGAATCAGGCCCAGACCCTCAGCAGGCGGTGGCTCTGGATTCTGTGCTACTTGACAGAGACCCGTTCCCAGTAATGAACACGACCAACCTGCTTAATCAGGGGACTGACAAAAACACGCGGGTCGTTCTCTTTATGACCAACCTGCAATTGGAACAGGGCGAGGTCGTTTCCAACGTCACCGTCAGCCTGGTCGATAATAACAATCAAAGTTATGAGGTGGCGGCGGAGGCGGTGCGGCCCAACTTCGACTTTGTGCAGGTGGTCTTCAGGCTGCCCAACAATCTGGCACCCGGCAAGTGTACTGTTAAAGTGAAAGCCCACGGCCAAGAGAGCAATTCAGGCACTATAAGAATTAAGAGTTAAGGCAACGGTTATTATCCACTTCAGCCTTCACCATCGGGATTAATCCTCCTTGAAACTTCGTGTGCCTGTCCTCACCATTAGCCGGAATCTGCATGTGATGTTTTGCTGCCAGCCGCCACTATGGGTTGAGAAGTAAATAACCGAAAACCGATAAGGAGATTGTTATGGCTGTTATCAGCACACTGCCGAAAAAAGGAGAAGCCAGCAAGGCTTATGAAATCCCCGATGAGGAGCTTTCAAAATATCAGGAAGTAGAAGCACAGCAGACGCAGTACGAAGGCGCACCGCCCGAAGGTGCAGAAAAGAGTGACGAGAATCAGTTGG
>JACVRN010000285.1 GCA_014534425.1 Pyrinomonadaceae bacterium | reverse complement strand
CCTACGCCTAGCTTCTGTAAATAATGAGCCAGTTGGTTGGCTCTCTCATTCAATTCGGCGTAAGTGAGTTGCTCGTCTTCAAACACAAGAGCGATATTGTCCGGCGTTTGCTCTACTTGACATTCGAACAACTGATGGAGAGTTTGTGTCGGATAGTTCTGAGCGGTCTGGTTCCACTCGTGGAGTTGTTGTTGGCGCTCTCGCTCCGTGAGCAGTCGCAACTCTGTGATTCGTTGCTCGGGGCTTGCGACTATCTCTGTGAGAAGCCGTTGGAAATGTTCGGCCATCCGGGCGATGGTGTCTGCGTCGAAGAGGTCTGTATTATATTCAAATCTGGCTTTTAATCCGTCGGGGCTTTCCCACATCTCCAGCCCCAGGTCAAACTTCGCCGTCTGATTGTGAACGTCCAGCAGAGTCAAACTGAGGCCCGGCAACTCCAGCGCGGTGCGCGGCGCATTCTGAAGCACGAAGGCGATTTGAAACAAAGGCTGGCGGCTGAGACCTCTTTCAGGATGCAGTTCTTCGACCAGTTTTTCGAAAGGCAAGTCCTGATGCGCGTATGCGCCCAGCGCCACCTCGCGCACGCGTTGCAGCAGTTCAAGGAAAGTCGGATTTCCCGAAAGGTCTGCGCGCAGAACCAGCGTGTTGACGAAGAAGCCGATCAAGTCTTTGACCTCATTCCGGTGACGATTGGCAATGGGGCTTCCGACTACTATGTCCGTCTGCGCTGTGTAGCGATGTAGCTGCGCTTTGAAAGCCGCCAGCAATGTCATGAAGAGCGTCACGCCTTCACGACGGCTCAGGGCATTGAGGGCTTCGGACAGTTCAGCCGACAGCGCGATTGAATGAACGGCCCCTCGAAATGTTTGCGCGAGCGGGCGTGGGCGATCAGTCGGCAATTCCACCTGCGGCAGCGCGGCTAACTGCTGCTTCCAGTATGAAAGTTGCTGCTCTAAAAGCTCGCCCTGCAACCATTGTCGCTGCCACACAGCATAATCCGCGTACTGAATCGGCAACTCAGGCAGAGGCGTTTCAAGTCCCGTAGAGAAGGCTTCATAAAGCGCTACAACTTCACTGATTAAGACGCCAACCGACCAGCCGTCGCCAATGATGTGATGAAGCGTGATGAGCAGCACGTGCTCATTATCAGAGAGGCGCAGCAGGCTCGCTCGCAACAACCTGTCACGCGATAAATCGAAGGGCTTAACGGCTTCATCGCTTGCGTGTCTTCGTACTTCCGCCTCCCATTCGGTTGCGGGCAACGCGCTGATGTCCAGCACAGGCAACTCCAGCGTATACGCCAGAGCAATCACCTGCCTTGGCTGCTGGTTCACCACTACGAAGTTGGTTCGCAAGGCTTCGTGCCGTCTTAAAATCTCGCTCAGCGTGCGTTCGAGTGCGCTTTTGTTAAGACTGCCTGAGAGGCGTACGGCGGCAGTCATGTTGTAGAAAGGATTATCGGGTTCAAGTTGATGCAGGAACCACAGGCGCTGTTGCGCGAACGACAGAGGCAAATCTTCGTCACGCGGGAGCCGCCGGATGGGATGCGAAGTCAAGCCCTGTCCCATACCCATCTCCGCTTCAACACTGCGAGCCAGGGCGGCGACCGTAGGCAGTTCAAAGATTCTACGCAAAGGGACATCCACACCGAACACCTCTTTTACCCTCGCCATCACCTGCGTCGCCAGTAAACTATGCCCTCCTAACTCGAAAAAGTTATCCTCCACTCCTACTCTCTCTATCTTTAATACTCCCGCCCATATTCCACTCAGCATCTCTTCGGTAGCCGTCTCTGGTGCTACGTATTGCACGGCTAGAGATGCTCTGGTGCCTTCTGCCTGCACAAGGCTTCTTTTATCTAGTTTACCGCTCGGTGTTAATGGCAGTGCTTGAAGAAGGATGAAGTGGCTCGGTATCATCTGCTCCGGCAGCTTCTCT
>JACVRN010000068.1 GCA_014534425.1 Pyrinomonadaceae bacterium | reverse complement strand
GGTCCTGCCCGGCGCCGTCGAATCGCTGGGCCGCTGGTCCTCGAGCGCCGACCTCTTCGCGCGTCTCGCGCCGGATCTCGCGGTCGTCCCCGTCGTGGTAAGCGGCGTGATCTCTGCCCGGGCCCTGCGCATACCCCTGACCCGCCTGCGCCGCAGCAGGCGCGACCGCGAGTGGCTCGCCGCCACGCTGCAAATGCTCATCCCGGCCCTGCGCGACGTGGACGTCAAGGTAGAGTTCGGAAATCCCATCTACGCCGCGGGGGCAAACGGGATCGGCCAGGCGGTCCTAGAAGAGACCAGACGTCTTATAGAGAACGGCCTCGACGCCAGCGCCGAGCCGAACGCAGAATACTTGGCGGACGGCATCACGGAGAGCATCATCAACACGCTTTCGCAGCTATCGCATCTGAGGGTCATGGCGCGCTCTACCGTCTTCCACTACAAAGGGCTGGAGGTTGACCCGCAGGTGGTGGGCCGCGCTCTTGGAGTGAGCGCCGTTCTTGTGGGCAGGATTCTGAGCTATGACGAAAGATTGATTATCAGAGCAGAGCTTGTTGACGTAAAGGGAGGCTGGGCCGTCTGGGGCGCGCAATTTAATCGCAAGTCTTCCGATATTTTGGAAGTCCAGGAAGAGATTGCATGGGAGATTGCTTACAACCTGAGAATCAAACTGACCAGCCATGTGCAGGAGCTTCTAACCAAGCGTTACACGGAACACACGGAAGCCTATCGCCTCTACCTGAGGGGACGCTTCTTCTGGAACAAGTACACCAGAGAGGCCGTCGAAAAGGGAATCGAATATTTTCAGCAGGCGATTGAACATGATCCTAACTATGCTCTGGCTTACGCCGGGCTGGCCGACGCGTATCACAGGCTCTCCAATCTATACTTGCCTCCGAGCGAAGCGCTGCCCAAGGCCAGGGCGGCAGCCGTCAAGGCTGTGGAATTGGACGACCTGCTGGCCGAAGCGCACGCCTCCTTCGGCTTGCTTAAGATGTATTACGATCATGACTGGGAAGGAACCGAAAGAGAGTACAAGCGCGCCATAGAGCTTCATCCGGGCAATGCCATGTCGCACAAGCGCTACGGCGAATACTTGATGTACAACAGGCGATTCGATGAAGCGCTTGAGGAACACAAGCTCTCCTTAAAGCTTGACCCGCTCTCGCTACAGGGCAACATAAATCTGGGCACAACTCTATTCCTCATGCGCGAGTATGAGCAGTCAATCAGGCAAATAAAGAAGACTGTTGAGCTAGACCCCGGCAACTGTCCTGCCCACATGGCCCTGGGCCAGGTTACTGTCACGCCGCAAATAGGCGGATTAGTGCCGCCGGACGGCAGGCGATACGCCACGCCCTGCCAGTTGTAAGAGGAGTTTGGACGGGGCGGAGGGACGGTCATGCTGCCATTTGTGTCATAGTAGTATCCGTTAGTCGTGCTATACCACAGGTGAAGGACAAGAGCGCCAGCGCCTCCCCATTGTGTGCTGGGAAGCAGTGCGTAAGCCATCAACCCCTCGTAAGTATTCTCTGAATTCGACGTGATGCTGGGATAGAGGTCTGCGGAGTAAGCATAGTTAGTGCCTGCTCTATGAGCCACACGCCAACGGTGCATAGCCACCAGTCCTTGGTCGGGCGCAGGAGTCCAGCCCGGCCCCGGCGGAAGAACGACAGCGCCTATGGTAGCGTTAAAGTAATACCCACGGGCGACGCCTTCCTGATAGTTGGGGGTTAGAAAAAAGCCGTAGTTCGAGCCGGGAACGATAAACCTGTAGAGCGGCACCGGCACGACCTGCTGGGGGAACTGTTGAGCATTGGCTGCTTGAGGACAGAATAATCCTATGCCGAGCAGCAGTGTAAAGAGGCAGAGGGCAGTACGAAGGGACAGAATCTTTTTCATGGTTCCTCCTGGAATAGACTCCGGGAGACCGAAACCCTTTGAGGCTCCCGAGGTGGTGGAAGTTTGAAAGATGCATGGAAGCTATCTTTAGAAAGGACATAACACGCATAGAGCTAGTGAGCGCGCGTGTTGTTAATACAGGGAAGGCTGCACCGAAGTCCTCAAAAACTCCTCAAAGAGTTCTCAAAGAGTTATCAAGCTTAATCATCTATGTACAACAGTCTTTGCCTGTGGTACGATGTTTCACGCTTGCAACAAGGGGTGCCGTGTGCGAGACGCGCCTCGGCACTCCGAATTGAAGAAAAATTTAAGCGAGGAAAAACGAGATGTCATTTAACAAGATAACTATTGTCGGCAACCTGGGCCGAGACCCTGAGTTGCGCTACACGCCGCAGGGCACCGCCGTCTGTTCCTTTACCATGGCTTCGAATGAGAAGCGCAAGGACAAGAACGGAATGCAGCAGGATTTCACCACCTGGTTCCGCGTCACAGTCTGGGGCAAGCAGGCCGAGACCGTCTCCAAATATCTCTCCAAGGGGCGAAGCGTTTACGTAGAGGGTCGCCTGCACGTAGAAGAGTGGCAGGACAAAGACGGCAAGCAGCGATACACGCTGGAGGTCAACGCCACGGACGTCCACTTCATAGACTCCGCCGCGAGCGCTGGCAGCGAAGGCATCCCCGTGCGCGCAGCCGCCGCTAGCGGACAGGGCGCTCAAGGCTCGCGCATCACGGCAGGCAATCGAGTCCCGCCCGCACAGGCAGAGATTGACGAGGACGAGATTCCTTTTTAGTTAACCCGCCGGGGAAGGCCGTAGCGCCTGGGGCCTTCCGCTTCCTTTAGCATGAGAGAAGAGCTATGACTGATAAAGCTTCCAATGCGCCGGACGTAGCGGGCGCGCTTGCGACTCTTGACCAATCGCAGTTCATGCCCGCGATGACGATTGAGCTTGCAGTAGAGCGCTACAACACCATCACGGAGTTTGTCAGCCGCGTGCTCAGGCGCGACGTGGACTACGGCACGATTCCGGGCACGGACAAGCTGACGCTGCTCAAGCCCGGAGCGGAAAAGCTGACCACCTTCTTCGGCCTCTCTACGCGCTTTCAGGTGATAGAGCGCATAGAAGACTGGACGGGCGCTATGCACGAAGGCGAGCCTTTCTTCTACTACCTCTCTCGCTGCCAGCTTTATCGCGGCGAACTGCTGGTGGCCGAAGCGGACGCTTCCTGCAATTCGCGCGAGACCAAGTACCGCTACCGTGAGGCGCAGCGCATCTGCCCGTCCTGTCAACAAGCCGCCATCATCAAGGGCAAGGAAGAATACGGAGGCGGCTGGATTTGTTTCAAGAAGAAGGGGGGCTGCGGCGCGAAATTCTCTAACGGCGACGCCTCGATTGAAACTCAAACGGTCGGGCGCATCTTCAACCCTGACATTGCCGACCAGGTCAACACCATACAGAAGATGAGCCAAAAACGTGCGCTCGTGGCAGCGACTTTGCTCGCCGTGAATGCTTCGGAGTTCTTCACGCAGGACATCGAAGACATCATGACCATCCCGACTTCAGCAGCGTCCGTTGACGCAAGAGACAACTCTTTCGCAAAGAATGCCGAGCGCAGTGTGGCGGCGGACGAAGGCAGATTGCGAGCAACCGCAGACGAAGGCAGATTCTCTCCCGCTCGCCCCGCCGCCGTGGATGAAGACGCAGACCTTCGGCCAGCTATTCTGTCGGCCTGTCGCGCGCTAGGAAAAACCGAAGAGCAGCTTGAGGACTGGATTCAGAAGAAGTTCGGCGCAGGAAAGATAGACGGCCTGACGGCGGGACAAAAGCGCGAGGTGCTTTCATTCCTCAACGGCAGAATCGCCAAACAGCAGGCGGCATAGATAGCTTATGAAAAGCCTGAACGACAAAGTTGCTCTCGTGACCGGCGCTACTTATGGAGTTGGCAAAGGCGTAGCGCTTGGATTGGCCGAAGCCGACGCTACCGTTTACGCGACGGGGCGGACTATCACTGAAGAGACTTTTGCTTCAGACGCGAGCATCATTCCTGCGCGTTGCGACCATACAGTTGATTCGGAAGTCGAAGCGGTATTTCGCAGGATTGCTGACGAGCGGGGCCGACTGGATATTCTGGTGAATAACGTTTGGGGCGGCTACGAGAACATGGTCGAGAATGGTCAGTTTACCTGGATGGTGCCGTTCTGGAAACAACCTCTCTGGCGATGGGACGCTATGTTTGCGGCGGGCGTGCGCGCCGCTTACGTTGCCAGCGCTCACGCCGCTCGCGCGATGATAGAGCAGCGTGATGGCTTAATAGTCAACATCTCTTTCTGGGCTGCTCAGAAACACATAGGCAACGTGGCTTACGGCGTCTCGAAGGCCGCCACAGATAAGATGACGGCGGACATGGCGCACGAGCTTCGAGAGCACAACGTTGCGGTCGTATCGCTCTATCCTGGACTCGTGAGAACCGAGAAGATAATGCAAGCGGCGGCTTTTCTGGACATGAGCAATTCTGAATCGCCGCAGTTTATTGGCCGGGCCGTAGCCGCTCTGGCCTCCGACCCAAACATCATGCAGAAATCCGGGCAGGTGCTTGTGGCTGCCAGCCTGGCCCAGGAATACGGCTTCACGGACATTGATGGAAAGCAGCCACGGCCACTCACGCTCGCAGACGTGTAATCGTTACCGTTTAATGTCAGGAGAGCCTTAGATGCGAAAGGTTACATTCGGCGGCGCAAACAGTTTGGACAACTACATAGCGCGGCGCGACGACGCCGTTGACTGGCTCATGTGGAGCGACGAAGCGTACTCCGTGATGAAGGAGTACTGGAAGACGATTGACACCATCGTCATGGGCCGCAAGACCTATGAAGTTGCGCTCAAGCAGACCAAGGGCAAGCGCAATCCTTACCCCGGCATGAAGTCCTACGTCTTCTCGCGCACTTTGAAGAAGAGCAAGGACAAGTCTGTCGAAATCATACAGACAGATGCCGCAGAGTTCGTCCGTGATTTAAAAGCGCAGGAAGGCCGCGACATCTGCGTCATGGGCGGCGGCCTTCTGGCGAAATCGCTCTTTGAAGCAGACCTGATTGACGAAATAGGCTTCAACATCCACCCAGTCCTGTTGGGGCAAGGCATCCCGCTCTTTCACGAAATGAATCACCAGATAAACCTTGAACTCATTGACTGCAAGCCCTTCAAAAACGGCTGCGTATACGTCATCTATCGCGTGAAGCATTAGGGCCTGTTCCGAATCGTAGAAGATTGGGAGATAATCTAAGGACGAAGCCGGGGGACAAAGCTAGCCTGTAGTGAATCCCGCACAACTCACATTGAGGTTTCAGCAGGGCACTCTGCTATTGGACGGGGCGGAGCGCTCTTTCACTGTGCCTGCGGCTTTTCGTTGGGACGAGAGGGTGTTGAGGTGGCGCGCTCCAGCGTGGGCCTATCGCGCTGTGGTCAGGGAGTTGGTCAGGAGCGGCGTTGAGTTTAAGGACGTGGCGAGGGGCTATCACGAGTTTGATTTCCCCACGAAGCTGTTGTTCGAGCCACGGCCTTATCAGGAGGAGGCCATAGCGGAGTGGCGGCGCGCGGGGCGTTGCGGAGTCGTGGTGCTGCCGACGGGCGCGGGCAAAAGTCTTGTCGCGCAGATGGCTATAGCGCAGACGCAGCGCTCTACGCTCGTAGTCGTGCCGACGATTGATTTGATGAACCAGTGGTACGACATACTGCTCTCCTGCTTTCAGGCAGAAGTCGGACTCATCGGCGGAGGTTATTACGAGATAGGCGCGTTGACTGTGACGACCTACGCTTCGGCCTTTCGCTTCATGGAGCGGCTGGGGAATCAGTTCGGCTTCATAATCTTCGACGAGTGCCATCACCTGCCCGCGAGCGTTCATCGCTACGCGTCCGAGATGGCGATTGCGCCTTTTCGTCTTGGGCTGACGGCTACGCCAGAGCGCGCGGACGGAAGCGAAGATGACCTTCTGCATCTGATAGGCCCAACGGTTTACAGGCGCGAGGCGCATGAGCTTGCGGGCGAGTACTTGGCCGACTACCAGCTTGTGCGCGTGGAGGTGAAACTCTCCGCAGAGGAGCGCGAGCGTTATGAAGAGGAGCGCGCCATCTTCAGAAAGTTTTTGAGCGACAAGAACATCTCTTTGAGCAGCCTGCACGGATGGCAGCTTTTCATAGCTCAGAGCGCGCGAAGCTCGGAAGGAAGACGAGCGATGATGGCTTACCGAGAGCAGAAGCGTATTGCTCTCGGGACGGAATCGAAATTAAGAGTGCTGGGAGATTTGCTCAGGCGACACAGCAAAGACCGCACGCTCGTCTTCACTGCCGAGAATGAAATGGTTTGCCAGATTTCGGAAAAGTTCTGGATTCCGGCCATCACGCACCAGACCGGAATCAAGGAGCGGCGAGAATGGCTCGAAGCCTTCAATCGCGGCGACGTGCTGGCGCTTGCGACCTCTAAAGTTTTGAACGAAGGCGTCAACATCCCGGAAGCATCCGTCGCGGTGGTGCTCTCCGGCTCAGGCTCTTCGCGCGAGCACATACAACGATTGGGGCGCATCCTACGCAAACAGCCCGGCAAGGAAGCTATCCTCTACGAAGTCGTCACAAGTGAGACGACCGAAGAGAACATCAGCCGCCGCCGCACCGACGCCGGACAGTTCCGAGTCGGCCAAAGCGACGGCACTCCGAATCTGTGGGGACGGACTTTTTAGTTTTATGTTGACGGCTGATTTGGCGCAAAGCTGGCAGCGTGGCGGGCGCTGCGGGCCGCGATACATTGATAGGCGCGACGAGGATTATCTGGCTGACGCGGACTCGCTGATTCGCATCTTCTCCGAGCACGAGGGGCAGCCCAGAAGGGAATTAGACCACGCGCTGGAAGAGTACGTCGGAACGGGCACCGACTATAAAATCCTGCGCGGGTTTATCAAGCTCCTGATGGATCGCTGCGAGTTTGAAACGGCCTGTGCGGTCGAGCCTTCAGAGATTCGTCGCGCGCTCTTCACACGCGCACGCGCCTCTCATCCCGTTTCAAGCGATGCGGAAGCGCGCGGGGAAATCCTGCGCGAAGTCGCTCTTGAACTGGGCGCTCAGCCCGAAGTTCTCTTGAACGGACTTTACGCAGACCTGCCTGAGAATCAGAAGCTGGTGGAGTTTCAACCACTGACGCCGGAAAAGCTCCTGGACATTTACAATCTGGCGCAGGCGCAGGCGCTTCTGTATCACTGCGTTGAGATGCGGCTTGATGTGGAGCCTCTGGCGCGCGACGATTACCGCGAGTTGTTCTCGGCCATCAAGGCGTATCGTTTGATTCACACCATCAAGGGCGACGCGCGGACGGGTTATAAGGTGCGGCTGGACGGGCCTGTCTCTATGTTTCATCGCTCGCAGAAGTACGGCGTGCAGATGGCCGTCTTTCTGCCCGCGCTGCTTCTGTGCAAGGGCTGGGAGATGCGCGCAGAGATTGCTTCTGGAAAGCCTGGACGAGAAAACGCCTTCTTTGAATTATCCAGTAGCCAGAAGCGGCTACAGTCCGATTATCTCGAAGGACTGGCGGACGAGAATCCGGTCAAGGAAAGATTCGCGGCCAAGTGGGAGAAGTACGAGAGCGCCTGGACGCTTGAGCCAAGCCGCGAAGTCATCCCCTTAGGCGAAAGCGCCTTCATCCCGGACTTTGTTCTCAAGCACCCTGACGGGCACACTTTCTATCTTGAAGTCCTTGGATTCTGGACGCCGCGCCACCTGGACAATCGCCTAAAGGAGTTCGCGCACGCGCGCTTTCATAATTTCATACTCGCCGCCTGGGACGAACTGCGCGGCAGCCGCGACCCCTTAACGAAGATTCCGCCGCACACCATCATCTTCAAAAGAAACCTTGACCCGGTCGCGGTAGAGTTGATGCTGAATGAATTGGTGGAGGCTGAGGAACAAGCGGGGTGATGACTGCAATCCGACAACTCGACGGGCGAAAGGTAGGGGCTTGGGAGGCGGAAAGGGACGAGCGCCCTTTCTGCTGCCCTGGCTGCTCTGAGGTCGTGACGCTCAGGCGAGGCGGTCTTATCGCGCCTCACTTCGCGCACAAGCCGCCCGTGACCTGCGAATACGGCACAGGAGAATCTGAAGAGCATCGTCGCTGCAAGATTGCTATTTATGAAGCTCTTCTGCCGCATACGCTTGTTCGCAAGTGCGAGATGGAGAGAGACCTCGGCGCAGTTAGACCGGACGTGAGCGCCTACATCAACAACGTTCCAGTGGCTATAGAGGTTCAGGCCAGCAATCTTACATTAGAGAAGATACGCCGCCGAACGGAGGAGTACGCGCGGCGCGGCATCTACGTGCTGTGGCTTCCTATTTATAAAGAGAGCTTGAAGGCGGAACTCTACGCGCCCAGGCCGTTTGAGCGCTGGCTGCACGAAGCCTACTTCGGCAGGGTTTATTACTGGGTCGAAGGCTTACGAATACAGCCCGTGCATTTCCGCGACTATCTCACGCGGGTTCGCGGGCGCACGAAAGATTACGAAAAGCTCTCCAACAGAAAAGTTCCCATAGATGGCGAGCCTTGCTCTCTAGTGGAAGACTTCATGCCGGTCGAGCGCGACGCGTGGGCGCGAGACTTCATCAGGATTCCGCAGGCGAAGCTCTTTATAGACAAACAGCCCGGCTGGTACGAAGACGCAGCGCTCAGAAGTTTACACGCTCGTCGAACTTCGGCGCAGCGCGGTGCCTGGTCGCCTGCTCGAAGGCAAAGGCGAGCCGGATGAGCGTCGGCTCGCTCCATGCGCGTCCGAAGAAGGAGGTGCCTACGGGCAGGCCGTAGACGTAGCCCGCAGGCACGTTGATGTTCGGATAACCCGCCACAGCCGCAGGCGTAGAGCTTGCGCCTGAGAAATGGTCGCCGTTGATTAAGTCCGTAGTCCAGGGCGGCCCGCCTGTAGGCGCAACAAGCGCGTCCAGACGGTGTTTCATCATCACGGCATCAATCCCCTGCGCTCTGGAAAGCAAAAGGTTCTTGGCAAGCGCCTGTCGATACGCGCGGCTCGTGAGCGGCCCCTTGGCCTCGGCCCTGATGAAAAGCTCCTGGCCGAAGAAAGGCATCTCTCGCTCGCGGTTGCGCTCGTTGAAAGCGATTATCTCTTTTAAGGAATGGACGGGAGCGCCCGCGCCCAACCCCGCCAGATACTTGTTGAGGTCAGCTTTGAATTCATAGAGCAGCACCTCCAACTCAGTATCGTCGAACTTGCCTGCGGTCTCAACGTTCGCGGGGTCAACTATGACAGCGCCCGCGCGCTTCATCACGTCAATAGCTTCATTCATCAGCCTGTCAACGTGGTCGCTGAAGCCGAAGAACTTTCTGGCGATACCTATGCGCGCTCCGCGAAGCCCCGCAGCATCCAGGAACTTGGTGTAATCAGGAAGAGCTTTTCCGCGACCGGCGTTCGTAGCCTCGTCACGCGCATCAACGCCTGCGAGTGCGCCGAGCAGGATTGCCGCGTCGCGCACAGTGCGCGCCATAGGGCCTGCTGTGTCCTGGCTGTGCGCTATGGGAATGATGCCCTCGCGGCTGACAAGGCCGAGCGTGGGCTTGATGCCTACGATTGAGTTCGCGGACGAAGGGCAGACTATAGAGCCGTCTGTTTCCGTGCCGACAGCTACGGCGCAGAGGTTTGCGGCGACGGCCACGCCCGAGCCTGAGCTTGAGCCGCAGGGGTTGCGGTCGAGCGCGTAAGGAAGCCGCGTCTGACCGCCGCGACCGCTCCAGCCGCTCGTAGAATGGGTGGAACGAAAGTTCGCCCACTCGCTCAAATTTGTCTTGCCTAAAATCACAGCGCCCGCAACGCGCAGCCGCTCCGCCACGAAAGCATCGCGCGCTGGCTTTGCTCCCACGAGCGCGAGCGAGCCTGCCGTGGTCATCATGCGGTCGGCTGTGTCTATGTTGTCCTTGATGAGGACGGGGATGCCGTGCAGTGGGCCGCGCGACGCTCCGGCTTTGCGCTCGCGGTCGAGCGATTCAGCGATTTTCAGAGCGTCCGGGTTAAGCTCTATGACGGAATTAAGCTTCGGGCCGCGACGGTCAATCTCATCTATGCGCGCCAGATATTTTTCCGCGAGCGAGCGCGCAGTCCAGCGTCCCCTTTGCATGCCAGCCTGAAGGTCGCCGATTGTCGCTTCGTCCAACTCGAATGCGCGCGTCCCCGTGTGAGAAAAAACTGCGGCGGGTTCAGCCGCGCGCGAAAGAAGCGGCGTCACAAAGGCGAGAGCAGTTGTCATTGCGCTCGATTGAAGAAAGCGCCTACGATTCATGGCCGCCAGGTTCTTTGTCTCACAATTCTCCGGCTCTTTTTCCTTGCTCATTCTTTTTCTCATGTCAGTGTTTGTGTCTCAGATGAAAACTTCCGTTCGTCGGCGGTTGAAGTCGTGCGTGCTCAAAAGAGCAACGATGACGTCGGTGATTTTTTCGCCGCCGCGCACGGAAGGCTCAATCTCATTGGCGTAATCCTCTGCCTGGTTGCATATCAAGCGCAGGTCAAGAAGCGGCACACCGGCCATAAACGCTCTGCGTATAATCACATCGTTGAAGATGGAAAGAGCCGCGACGGCTATTCTCTGCAATTGCGCGTCCGGGAAGCGCGGGTAATAGATTGTGGAGACGGCTACAGGAAGTCCCAGGGACGTGGCGGCGCGCAGCATCTCTTCATAGCGACGCTCGAAGCTATCAGACACATCGGCCAGCCGGTTCAGGGCCTCTGCGAAACCGTTTGCCCTGGCCGTCAGTATGTCCGCGTGATTAATCGCGTCGTTGCCTCCGGCGCTGATAACCAGGTGGCTTGCGTCCGCAGGCAATCGCTGCAACTGCCTGTGAACGTCCTCTACTACGCTCCCGTCCACGGCCAGAAGAGTAGCGCGCCATTCGTCGGACAGTTGCCCTTGAAGCTGATTGATGACATCCGGCCCGCCGCGCACGTAGGCCGCGTTATCAAAGATGGAATCGCCCAGAAGAATTACGTGTTTCATTTCGGATAAATCCCGCCCCTTGCTCAAAAAAAATTCAGAGACTCGCGCTCTACTTTCAGTCTCTCTTTTAAAGCAGTAGCTTTACATAAATAACACTATAATCCAGTTCGGGCTACGAATTTGTATTGACTTTTGGGCTGTAAGGGCATAAATAGCACGGCTAGATTACTCTCCAGACACCGCCCAAGCAGGGAAATTGCAAGAGCTTCAATCTCTTTTCGTGAGGAGGCCAGCCCCATGAACTGCTCGTTTAAAACTTTCACCTCGCTTTCAATAGTTATCCTGATAAGTCTCCTGATAGCGTCTTCTGTGCTCGCTCAGGTAACGACGGGCGACATCACGGGGCGCGTAACCGACACGCAAGGGCGCGTAATCACGGGCGCGACTGTGACTGCCAGAAACGATGCCACCAGAGTGTCGCGCACCGCAAGCACCAATGATGATGGTGAATTCACTATCACACAATTGCCTCCGGGCAATTACGACATCACGGTCGAGGCTGCGAATTTCAGCAGGGCGCAGGTGCAGAACCTTGAGGTCAACGTAGGCTCCAAGCAGACGCTCAACATAGAGCTTAAGCCGGGCCAGATTACGGAAATTGTCAATATCACGACGACAGACGTTCTGGCCGTTCAAACCACAGACTCGCAGCTTGCAAGAAACATCACTCCGGTCGAAGTGCAGAACCTTCCGCTACTGAATCGCACTTTCGCCAACCTCTCTATCATCGCGCCGGAAGCCAGGCCCGTGGGCAATTTTGATCCGACCAAGACGCGCGTCGGCAACATAGCCTTTAGCGGCGGCGACGGGCGACAGATAGACGTCAGCGTGGACGGCGGCGATAACAAGGATAACGTCGTCGGCAGCCTCCTTCAGAACTTCGCTTACGAATCAATACAGGAGTTTCAGGTCTTGCAGCATCGCTGGACTGCCGAGAGCGGTCGCAGCGTGGGCGGAGTGGTCAACGTCATCACCAAATCCGGCACGAACACTTTCAACGGCTCGGCCTTCTTCAACTTCCGCAACCAATCCTTGCGCGCCAGAGATTTCTTTGAGAAGCGCGATGACCTTGAGAAGGCCAAGTATGACCGTGAAGAGTTCGGCGGCTCCTTCGGCGGCCCCTTCATCAAAGACAAGCTCTTCTTCTTCGGAGCGATTGAGCGCTTCCGCGAGCGGCAGAATCTTTCGCTGACGGCAAATCAGGTGGCGCAGATAGCAGCCATCCCAGGCGTCACGGCTTCGCCCACAATCCCCACGCCCTACAACGACACGCTGCTGACCATCAAGATTGATAATCGCATCAGCAGCAAGCAGACGATGTTCTATCGTTACTCGTACCAGAAGAACGATTCGCCGAACGACCAGTTCGACGTGACACAGCCTGCGGACATACTCGGCGGCAACACGAACAACAACAGCCTGAACAGCTTCGTCGTCAACCACAACTACACTTTCAACTCGCGTCGGCTTAACCAGTTCTCCTTCCAGTTCCAGAACTTCAAGAACGCCATCCTGGCCGTGACGGATCAACCCAACCTGCAATTCCCGTCCGTGCAGTCCGGGGCCAACGTCAACGTTCCGCAGCAGACCAAAGAGCGGAAAATACAGTTGCGTGATGATTACTCGTGGCTGACGGGAAATCACAGCCTGAAGTTCGGCGTGAACTACATCAACACCAAGCTCGGCGGCTTCTTTCTGTTCGGGGCCAATGGCTACCAGATATTCTTCTTCGACGACCCGCTCACTATCAGGAACAATCTGAACGGCAGATACCCGCAAGGGTTTGCCACGCCGGGCGCAGTATCCGAAATCGCTTTCAGTGGCGGCGAGGGCGCAACCGACCAGCCAACACTGCACCAGTTGGCCCTCTATTTTCAGGACGACTACAAGGTGACGCCTAGACTGACGCTCAACCTGGGCCTGCGTTGGGATGCCAGCATCAACATCCTCATTGACCAGACGAACAACCGCACTATGAGGATTCTGAGCCAGCTTAATGACCCGCGCGCACAGGCAATCACGAGCGCAGACCTAACGCGCACGACTCCTAGCTGGACGGAGTTTCAGCCGCGCTTCGGCTTCGCCTACGACTTGAACGGGCGAGGGCGGACTGTGATTCGCGGCGGCTACGGCATCTTCTACGATCAGGTCTTTCAGAATCTGACGCTCTTCTCGCTGCAACAGTCGCACGACACAATCTACCAGACGCTGCTCGACCTGGTTAACACGGACGTAGGCGTGGGACAGCTTGCGACCTTCCGCTTCGGCGTAGACGCGTTGCCCACTGCGTCGGGCGGCGGTAACACAGACCTTGAGTTCGGCGCTTTTGGTCGTATCAACGACCCTACTATGAAAGACCCTTACGTGCAGAAGTTCTCCATAGGCGTTGAGACGCAGATTGGAAGCAACTACGTGCTCTCAAGCGACTACGTGCACACGCTGGGGCTTCACGAGCCGCGCGTCTATAACATCAACCCGCGCATCAGCAGCATCTGCAATCCTGCCTTCCCAGGCTCTAATCCCGCATCTCCGCTCTGCGTGCGCGGAGCCAACACACGCTACTTCGACCCTGCGTTCGTAGCCGCAGGACTCGGCGCAGGCCGCCTGGAACAGATAAACATGTTCAGCGCGACCAACCGCTCTATGTTCGACAGTTGGACAACGACAATCCGCAGGCGCACGGCGCGCACGCTCTTCTCAGCCAGCTACGTGCTGTCTAGCTCCAGGTCTTGGGGCGGCCAGCCGCTCTCTTCCTATAGCGGCAACGGCATAGCCATTACTCCCGAACAGCAGTTCAGGCCGGAAGAGTTCGGGCCGACGCGCATTGACGAGCGTCATCGCATAGTTATTAGCGGCGTCTTCGACATCCCCTACGGCTTGCAGCTTGCGCCCATCCTGCAATACGCCAGCGCGCGTCCCTACTCTCTCAACACGGGGATTGATATTGACGGCGACGGGCGCTCGACCGTAGACCGCATCTGCGTAGGGGCTGACCCTGCTGCCGTCTTCGCGGCGCGCGGAAACTCTGCGGCCCTGAGGGCGCTGAACCCGTTCGGCTGTACACAGGTGCAGGTTAATAACACCCGTACAGGGTTCATCACGGATGCCAACGGCAACATAATAGAGGAGCGTAGCGGTCGCTACTTCAACATTGACCTGCGTGTGCAGAAGGTCTTCCGCATAGGCGAGCAGGTCAGGCTCAAGGGCTACGTCAACTTCTTCAATATCTTCAACACGGAGAATCTATCCTTCCAGGATAGGCTGGGCTTGAGCACGGCCACTTCGCGCAGCACCTTCCGGCAGCCGGTCTCGCTCTTCGGCCCTGGCTTTGGCCCGCCGGTGGGGATTCCGTTTACCATCCAGTTGGGCGCACGCGTGGATTTCTAAGACCGCGCAAAACCCGCTTCATCAAAGGCGCTGAAGCCCCTGCGGCCCAGCGCCTTTGCTATTTATTTACATTCATTTTACAACGCACGGGGACAGACTGCTGTAAAATTAAAACTTTCCTGGGCCAATTAGCGTTAATGATTTGGAACTTTCAGACGTCTTACAGGTAATTAAAGGCAGAAAAAATTTTCTGCCACAAATCGGCAGCAAGCGGTGTTTATAGAGATAGAGCAGGGAAACAGCAGGTTTTTAAGCCCTGACAGCCGATAGCAGAAAAGGTTTTGGGGAACTGGAGCAGTACGAGAGAGAAAGCCCCGGCCAACACGCCAAAGTGAAAAAGAGACAGCTTCAGCCGCACGGTTAAGCGGCAGGTGAACCGAGATGAAAAACAGGCGTCTTAACGTATTGTTCATAGCCATCATAGCCCTGGCAGCCGCGCCGCAGGCGTTTTACGATGCTTACCGTCTAGCGAACGCAGCGCAGGAGCGGGCCGAGTCCGAATTCTGGAGCGTCTTTCTGAGCTACCAGATGCCGGAAGCGGACGGCGCTCAGACTGCCCGCGCAACCGAGCTTATGGCCGCGCGCAGCCAGCAGCCGAGGGAAGCCTGCGCGCTTGAGCGCATGGCCGCCCGCGCCAGCGAAGCTGCGCGTAGCTCTCAATCGAACGAAACGGCTCCGGCGCGCGTGCGCGTTATCAGCGCGGAAGCAAAGGGCGCGAAGACAATTTTGGTTCTGCCCGAAACGGTCGAGGCCGATTCCGACGGCGCGGATGAAGTAGCAAGCGCGCTGCCCTCCCGCTCTGTCCTGTTTTCTGAGAAAGAGCAGAAGGCTTTGAGGGCTTCGGGCATCCACGCGCGCGACATCGAGCGGATAGCCGACGCCGCATCGAAAGCAAGCCTCGCGTCCTTTAGAGAGAACGGGGGCCCGGAGATTAAGGTAAGGCAGGCGATGGAGATGGATAAGCTCCTTCGCCAGAAGACTCGCAACTCGAGAGAGAAGGGCGAGTCGCTTTACGAATTCTCTACCCCGAACACAGTCGGCAGCATGTAAGAGTAACGGACAGGTAAAGCACAAAGGGCCGGGCGCGAAGTTGAAGAAACAGCTTCGCGCCCGGCCTCTTTGATTTTCCGTCTCTGAATTTTATCTTTTACGCGCGCTCTTTTTCTTGCCGCCCGTCTTCTTTGTTGCAGCCTTCTTCTTGCCAGTAGCGCGGCTGCTTTTCGCCGCAGCCTTTCGCTTTGTCCCGCCGCGCTCAGCCTTCCCTGCGGTCTTTACATTGGCGCTCTCTTTCTTAACGGCCTTGCCACGCGCTCGTTTGCTTTGAGGGCGTCCGGGTCGAATCAAATCTGCGGTTCTGGCTGTTACACTCTCGGCCACGTCGCTGGCGGCCTGTATGCCTGCGCCCGTGATGCCGAGCGTGCGGTCAATCGCCTGGCCTATGGCGCGAGTGGTTTCGGTGACGGCTTCCTGAAAAAGCTCCGCCACGTTCGGCTCATCATCAACAAAAGCCTTCTTGGTAGCCCTGCGCCCGCCTTTATTGCGAAGCTGTGTAATCTGGGCCAGCAGGTGCTTCTTAATCTTCTCGCGTATCACGCGCGGGCTGTTGTCACGCTCGAACTGGTTCTTGAACGAGTCGCAGAATTGGCCGTAGTCGCCGGAAAACTGAACGCACCAGTTCTTGCCCGCGTGCGTTACGCCACTGACGGTCGAGTCCAGTTGCAAATCCAGTATGGCGTCGAGCGCTTCGCGTTTGATTGTCTCTGCGTCCATTATGCCCTCGGCCCTTCGCTTTGCGTGTGCTGGCTCAAGAGATAGTTTTTGATTCTCTCTTTAACCAGCGATTCCTCGTAAGGGCCGCCTACGTACTCTCGGAAATCGTTGAAGAAGGGCGGGTGGCCGTCCGTGAAGCGTATGTACCAGGTCGTAGAACCCATAAGTTGCGCTACGGATTCGGCCTCGCAGGGCAACTCCAATTCACGCGCAGCCTCTTTGGTCAGACTCTTAATCATCTCTGCGTCCAGCGTTGTCAACACTTCGCTCTCACCTCTTCAGGATTTAAAGTTTCGATGGATTCTATCATCAGTTGAGCCTCGGACGTTCTCAATAATTCAAGCCGCTCAGGAACCGAGCGCGCCCAGGAATGACAGAACGTGACGGTTGAACTCTTCCGGGCGTTCCATGTTGGGCAGATGCGCCGTCCCCTCTATGACGACCGATTGCGCGCCTTCAATCTCTTCGGCCAAGACGCGCGCAGCCGCGAGAGTCTTAGGTGTATCAAGGTCTCCTGTGATGATGAGCGTGGGAGCCTTTATCTCATCAAGACGCTGGACGGCTGCGGGCGCAAGCGTGCGCTCCGTGCCCAAGCTCTGTGATGAGTTGAGCGCTGTGCGATTCATCTCGCGCACGCGCTCGCGCAAACGAGCGTCAACCTCAGAGAGCTTGCGCCGTGGGCCGTCAACCCAGATTTGTAGCTCAAGCTCGTTGACGCGCTCCAGGTCGCCAGCTTCGTCCGCACGCATAAGCTCCGCCAACTGTCGTGGCTCCTCGCCCGCGAACTCAAATCCGCCGAGCGCGGAGGCGACAGGAACCAGAGCCTCTGTCATACGGGGATGCTCAAGCGTGAAATCAATGGCCGTCTTTCCGCCCTGCGAACAGCCTACGAGTATCGCGCGCTCAATTCCCAGAAACCGCAGGAGAGCGTACAGGTCTTCGTGATGAGAAAAACTGACGCCGCTCGTCTGTGTGCGGCCAAAGCCTCGCCGGTCGTAGCGCACGACGCGGAAGCTGCGCGCAAAGACGCTGAACTGCTCGTCCCACATGCGCGCGTCACAGATGCCAGCGTGAATCAACACCAGCGCGCGACCTTCGCCAGCAATCTCATAATAAACCTGCGCGCCCAGGATTTCAGCAAACCCTGATTCTACTTTCACGTCTTGTTGCATCGTCATCTAGACAGAGACTTGTTGAAGCTCTTTGATGGCCTGCATGTCGAGGAGCCTTTTGGTAAAAAAATCCGTCCCGTTTCGCGCGTCGAATCGCGCGGCCATCTGTTGCGCGCGGGCCTTGAACCATTCTTTCAATCGCGCCGTGTCGTACGAGCGCGCAGCCTCGTAGAGCGGAAAAGAGTGCGGCAATTGAAGCTCAAGCGCGTTCATTCCGGCTTCTTCCGCCTTCTCCAGAAAGAGCCACGCGGCGCGATAAAAGAGGAAGCGCTCGTAGGTATTCGTCACCTCTTCAGTCCAGCGATAGTGCTTCTCGAAGATGCGCGCAGCGCTCTCTAAATCGCCGTAGAGCGAGAGAAAAACAAAATGGTCGCACAGGTAATCGAGCATCACCCTGTCGCGCGCTATCATATAATAACCGCGCACGTGGAAGTCCCAGGCTTTTTCACGCTGGCCCATGCGAAGAAGCGGCACAAGGAGCCTGGAATAAGTTCTGTGCGGCACGGAACGGCACTTGTCGCGGCCCCTTATGAGTTGCTCGGCTAGCCTCAGCGCAAGCTCGTCGTTTCCCAGATAGAGTTGGTGCGCCACCTTGCCGTCCGTCTCGCACGCTACGCAGTCCGTCAAATCATCTCTGCGCGACTGCTCCGAAAGTTGATAAAACCTGAGCGCCTCTTCTCGGTTGCCGAAGAATCTTTCGGTGCGGTAACGGTATTTATAGATGGCCTTCAAGCCACGGCCCGCAGAGCGAAAGCGGCGCTCCATGTCGTCCAGCATCTCGTAAATCTGCTCTCTGGAGATTTGCGGGAAGTCGCATATGACGTTGACCATCCACTTGTAACGCCAGAGGATTCTCCACTCCCAGAAGCCTGCGGGGTCGCGGTCATACTGCGCCAGGCACCAGGCGTACGCGACCAGGGCTTTTTCAGGTATGCCGCCGAAGTAGGCCGCTTCTATAAAGGCTTCGCGCGCATCGTACTGAAGCTTCACGTCGTCCAGAGTGTCGGCCAGGCGCACGGCCTCTTCGAGAATCATAATCTTCTCGTCGCCTTCGGGAAGCTGAAGCGAGCGGCTCATAAGCTCTTTCACCTGTCGCTCTATCTCGAAACTCGCGCTCATTGCACGCCTCCCTCTATGATGTCCGCTCCCCATTCGACCAGCCCCAGCAGCCCTTCGTTCATGAGCTTCATCTCTTTGGATGTCAGAGGGCGATGGCCTAGCAGGAGCGACTGCACGTAGAGCACCTGTATGGAGAGGCGCTGTAATCTTTCGTCCTGCATGCGCGAGACTTTGTAGAAGAGAGGGTTGCGATAGTTGAAGCAGAGATGACCGTCCGCTTCCTGCATGACGCGCTCGTTGAGGCTGTCAAGCACGGAAGACCAGAAGGAGTTCGTCACCTCCTTAGTCGTCTCGACCGAGCGGCGAAAGCTTTCCTCGGAGCTTGCGGTGTAGAGCGCGGGCAAATCCGGCGGCGAAAACTTCCTCACCTCCACGGAGCAATTTAAGGGGCGAAGCACCTGTTCGGCTGCTTCCATGAACTCTGCTAACTCGTCCTGCTCATTGAGCGTCAGGAACTCGAAATTGTGCGAAAGGTTATTGGCATCGACCCTCTGGAACAAGGCTTCGGGGAAAAGCTCATGGAATTTTAGCAGGAGTTGCAAGTCATAAGCGTAGGCGGCGTTGACTACGCACAGTGATTGAGAGGCCGCGACGCGCGCAATCTGCCGGAACTGATCCATGTCGTGCGCGTAGTGAACCGTCTCGTGCTCTTTGCGATATTCCGTCAGCGTCATAGTGCCCATGTTCGTCTCAAAGGGAAGCCAGTTGACGAAGATGCGAAAGAACTCGTCGTCTTCGGCGGCCAGCGCCTTGATGGAAATGTAGTGAAGGGCTATCAGGTTTTTAAGTCGCTGCGGGGCGCTCTCGGCCATCTCCACAAGGTAATTACGCAGGCACCTGCCCAAAGATTCGCGCGTGGTCTGAAGCGCTTCGTCTTCATAGAAGGATTCGCGCGAAGCCGTTGGCCTGAGGTCATTGGCGTTGACGACGCACTTGACGAAGAAGGCCCAGTCGGGCAGCAAGCCTTCAGCGTCTTCGCTCAAGAGCATGTTCTTGAGATAAACGCGGTGCGTCTTTCTGGACGCGATGCTCATCGGATGCGGCAGGACGAAGGCCACGCCACGCACGTCGCCCACAGCCGAGCGCAACGGAACATAGTCCAGAAAATCCATGCCGAAGGTCTTGCGCCCATAATCAAGGTAAGCGTCGCGCTCAAGCTCTCTGGCGGCGAACTCCTGCTTCCAGGGCGGCTCCTCTTCGTTGATGAGAGTGGTGCTCTGCGGCGTGGTCAGGCGTATGGGATAGGGAAGCAGGCTTCCATAATGATGAGCGAGGCGCGCCACCTCTTCCGGCGCGAAATAGCTTTCGCTTCCCGGCTTGCAGCGCAGGCGCACTTCGGTTCCGGCCTCCATCTCGTGCGTTACGCTACGCACGGAATACGTCCCGTCGGAATGGCCGCGCCACTCGGTTGTCTTATCTTCGCCCGCGCCAGAAGAGCGCGTCAGCACTACTATCTCGTCGCTCACGACGAAGCACGAGAGCAGACCAATGCCGAACTGGCCTATGTAGTCGGAGCGGCCTTCCGCCAAATCATCGCGCTTGGAGGTCTGTCCTATGGTGGCAAGAAAGCTGTGAATCTCTTCTTCCGTCAGGCCGATGCCGTTGTCGCGGAAGATGAGCGTGGGCGTCTCTGCCGAATAGGGCGCGGGCAGTTCTATAGACACGCGGCCAGCGTAAGCAGGCTCTATGTGCAGCCGCGCGGTGATGGCGTCAACGGCGTTCTGAAGGAGTTCGCGTATGAAGACCTGCGGGCTGCTGTAGATGTGATTGGAGAGTAGATCAATGATGCCGCCCAGGTTGACCTGAAATTTATATTCCATGATGGTTCAAGAGGTAATAGCTTGATGAGAAGGTGAGCGTTCCTTTTCTTAGCTCTAAAATCCATAAGCCCCTGGCTGACCATCATAAAAGTTTCTGACCGTCTCCGCCAGTCATGCTGATTATTCCGCGTACTCGCCCGAGCCTTGAACCCAGATGAAGGATTGAATGTCAATCATGTCGCGCGGGCGTAGAGTGGACTGGTCGCGCCTGACGGTTTCTGCGAACTGTAGAAGATTATTGTAAGTCTCCCAGTTAGGGCGCGACCGGTACTGAAAGTCGAAGCCGTACGCTAGCGCGGCTGCGCGCGTGACCATTGGCTTGAGGAAGATGTGAGTTTCGGGCTGCGCTATGAAGCCCCAGACAGTCACCATGGGCCAGGTCAGAACGCGAGTCTGCCTGCGAGGCAGAGCGGCCACGGCCTCCGTCCATTTGTTGAAACGATTCTCAAGGCTGCCCGAACCGTGAAGATAATCATAAAGCCCTTCCGTAAAAGTGCGAGCGCCCGCTTCCGTCTTCACTGCGTCACGCAGCGCCATCTTCTCAAAAGAGAAGAGCATGCTGTAACGCGAGCTTTGCTCTACGCGAACGGCGCGGGCGGCTGCCTCCTTGAATTCGCCGTCGCCGAGTAGCCTGCGAAACTCCGCGCGCCCTAGCGACTCTTCCCAACGCTCGTGCGCCTCCCACTTGTACGCTCGCTCCCAGTCAATATAGGTCTCGTCCCTGAAACCGCCCGGAAAGAAACGCAGGAACTTGCGACGGCATTTGAGGGCTGCTGCCGAAGGAGCGTTCGCACGCCCACTGCTTCCCGCTTTCGGTTTAGTGGCGCTCATTGTTCTCTCCCGAAGTTTATTAAGAGAGTTTCTGCGCCCTAAATGTCACACAGTTATCCCACTCGTATGAATTTATATGCTCTTCAGCAGTTCAAGCGCTTTCAGTATGCGTAGGACGCCGCGATTGACGTGCGCGCCCAAGGCTATCAGGCCGATGACGACAATCGAGTAGCTTCCGGCGGTCGCAATCAGCAGCAGCAGGTGCAGGCGGTTGGACAAGCCCTGCCCCTACTTTTTCTTTTGAAAGATGAATAAGTCCATGGGTTCGTAGACGGGCGCGTCTTTGGGCTGTGCGTTGACCCAATCGCGGAAGCGCTCTAAGCCGCTCTGGAAAGATTCGTCGCTGATGGCTAGCAGGGCGGACAGCCCGCGCCCGCTTATCTTCTCGAAGTATTCTGTGAAGGAAGAGGCGAAGAGTTGATTGATGACGCGGTGTGAGAGAAGCGTGAAGGATTTGGCGCAGACAAGCTCCTCCAACTCCTGCGAAGAAGGAGTGCGCCTGTCTTCGATTTCGCGGGCTTCTGGAAAACATCCGAGCCAGGCAAGCTCTCGGTTGTGCTCGCGCATGCCGTTGCGTATGACTAAAAAGCCTGCGGGCCGAAGGACGCGATGGATTTCAAGGAGCGCACGCTCCGGCTCAACGAGATGATGAAAGACCTGGGACATGAAGATGAGGTCTACCGTTTCAGCTTCGAGCGGGAGGCTTTCGGCCTGGCCCTGTTTCCATTCGACGTTCGGCTCGTTGCGGGCTATGGCAATCTCAAGCATCGCTGCGGAAGGCTCTACGCCTATCACGGGGCATTGAAAAGTTTCGCCCAAAGCGCTAGTGAAGCGGCCCGTGCCGCAGCCCAGGTCTAAAATCTTTCCGACCTTCTGAGGCGGAAGAGATGACTTTATGGCGTCGAGCCATAAAGTTTTCGTCCCGGCTGGCAGCTTGCGCGCACGGTCGTAAGTGCGCGCAGCCTCCGCTTTGCTGTAAACGTTCTTCATGCTTTGCCGCCCGCCATGATGGCGTTGAAGATGAAGGGAAACGTGCCCCAGGTCTGCGCGCGATGTTGTGGGCGGAAGGCGAAGAGGATGACGCGGCCCCTTCCCATAGAGACTTCTGCGAGGGCTATGCGGCCAGCTATGCGATTTGCGCCGAGCAGCCAGCCTGAGCGCAGCAGATGCTCGCTGTCACCGTAACGCGCCACGACGCGCACGCGCTCAGGCTGGATGATTTCAAAAGCGGAGCTGTTAATGAAGTACGCGTCCTGTTTGCTCTCAAAGCCGCGAGCTAAAGGTTGTGACGTATCAACGTCGAGTTGAAGGATGGAACCCGGACAGTAGAAGTCCGACGAAGGCACGCCTTCCAGCACGTTGCGGAGCGGAAGATTGAACTCCTTGATGGCAAGCTCGCTCGAAGCGTCAAAGCAGATGAGCGTGCCGCCTTCATTCACGAAGCCGCGCAAGGCTTCAACGCCTGCGCGCGTCATGCCTTCCGTGTACTCGGACGGGTAGCTGCCGGACGCGTGGCCTTCTATGATGTCCTTTGCTTTCTGGGATGGCAGAACAATCACGTCATATCGCGCGCGGAGTTTCCCGCGCCGCACGTCCGCATCGCGCAAAGTCTTATAAGGAATGTTGAAGGTGTCGAAGACGTAGCGCGTCCAGCCTTCGTCTATGTTCGCAGTCCAGCCGCGATAGAGCGCTAGACGAACGGGGCGCGTTAAGGGATTCGCTATGGGAGAGCGAGCGCCGCGCGCAGAAGGCGTCAGCCCTAAATCCCTCCGTACCTCTGCTTCGTCGCGCACAAGCGAGAGGCGTCTCTCGGCTGGAGCTTCTCTAATCTCCGTGACGGCGTAAGCCTCTACGTTCATCTGAAGGGGAAGCGTCCAGCCCGCCACGTCGTAAGGGCGCTCGACTTCGCCGCGTCCCGTGCGACGGTCTGGATAAGCTTGCGGCTCGAAGAGCGCGCGTATGTTAGAGCGTGCGGGCTGTTGCAGGTAGATGAGATAGCTTCCGGCAGGGACTTCCTGCACGCGCTCTTTCTGCGCGATTCTGATTTCAAAAGCCGCTTCGGGTTTATCCGACGAACTCCCGCGCTCCAACACTTGAAGGCCGAAGCCTGCGTGAAGCTCTTTGTTTAAACGATGAACCTCTACGCCCTGCGCCACGAGCGTAGAGATAAACTTCGCCACGTTCTCGTCGCGTCCCTGGCCTGCCGGAATCAGATACGCGAGCGGCTCGTTCTCGCCGAGCGGCGCTTTTATGTTCTCCAGATTTAGGTTGTAGAAGTTACGCAGGTAATCCGGGCGATACTTTGCGGCCATAGAAAGCACTGCCCGCGCTGCCGTCATCTCCATCTGCATGATGTCGCGCGGTCGCCACACTCCGCCGGGCCAGGGCTGCGGAAAATTGGTCGCGGACTGTAGAGCGGAAGGCATCCCGCGCGAAGTGGAGCGCCCTAGTTGCTCGCGCGTGATGGTCACGGGCGACATCAGCTTGGCGCTCGCCGCTTCCGTCAGGATGCCCACGGAGTTGTGATAGTAAGGCGCTGTGCGAAAGCCTCCGTGCCACCAAGTATCGTAGACGGCGTTGGTAATCACGCCCTGAAAGCCTTGCGATTGAAGGTCTGCGGCAATCTTGTGGCCCAGGAGTCCGACCTGCCGCAGGAGGAGCGGCGCGATGATGGGATTCGGCGGGTCGTAAAAGGGCGGGACGAAGAAGCGCGCGCCTGTCGCGCTCTGTTGATGAACGTCGTAAACAATCTGCGGGAACCATTCCTTCCACAAGAGGCGCGTGAGGCTCTGCGTCTCTTTCAGGTTGAGCATGAACCAGTCGCGGTTATTATCGTGCCCCGCGTAAGGGTGATAGATTTCCGGCGGCGTCTTGCCTTCGAACGGAGTCCCTAGAGTGCGACGATACCAGTCAGCGACGATTTGAATGCCGTCCGGGTTCGGAGAAGGAATGAGAATCAGGATTGTGTTCTGTAGAATCTCGCGCGTCTCTTCGTCCTGAGCGGTCGCAAGCTCAAAAGCCAACTGCATGGACATCTGCGAGGCTACTATTTCGTCGGAGTGAATCGAACAGGAGATGGCAACAACCGTCTTGCCTTTTTGAATAAGCGCGTCGCGCTCGGCTTCACTCAGAACTGTGCGAGGGTCTGCGAGGCGACGCTGAATCTCTTTATATTTATCTAAATCGCGTATATTCTCTGGCGCGCTGATAAATGCCGCGAAGAGGGGACGCCCCATTGTGCTTTCGCCGATGCGGCGCACGAGCAGGCGCGCGGATGCCGCATCGAGACGTGTGAAGTAAGCGGTTATATCTTTCCAGTCCGCAACGGTGCGGTCGGTTCCGGGCGCAAAGCCGAGCACGCTTTGCGGCGAAGGAAGCGGTGCCGTTTTGACTATCGCGCCGGAACTTTGGGATTGCCCTTGAGCGCTTCCATGAAAAAATAGGATGATGTAGATGAGAGAGACGAATAGAGCGTAAGAATGGCGATGCATTCTGAAAATCCTTCGAGTGAACTGGTGGAATCCGGTGATGCTGGCCGCTCTGTTGCGCGCGAGGCAGAGTCTAGCACGCTTTCGCCTCCGCGTCTTGCGGGGCGGCTTCTATACTGGTGGTCGATGTTCGTAGCAGCGATGCTGCTTCTTATCTTCGGCCCGCCGGTAATATTGGTCTCCTGGCTGGCCCGTCGAAGGCACTGGGTTTACCCCTGGGCGCTCTGGGGCGGTCGCCAATGGCTACGCTTGAGCGGCGCGAAGG
>JACVRN010000004.1 GCA_014534425.1 Pyrinomonadaceae bacterium | reverse complement strand
TCGCACCATTAAATGCACTATCCGCTTCGGCGGATTAGTCGCCGTCAACGAACTGGACATGGCTGTGCGGCGCGGAGAAATCTACGGACTCATAGGCCCCAACGGCGCTGGCAAAACCACTATCTTTAATCTGCTGACAGGCGTTTATAGACCAACTTCCGGCGAGATTCATTTCGAGAATCATCGAGTAGACGGTCTTCGTCCATATCAAATCTCAAGACGAGGCGTGTCTCGCACATTCCAGAACATACGGCTCTTTCCAGGCATGAGTGTTTTGGAGAACGTGATGACGGCCTGTCATATTCACGCCACACAGAATCTACTGGACGCTGTGTTTCGCTCTCCGAGATTTGAGAGAGACGAGCAGCAGCACAGGGATTTCTGCATGGAGTTGTTGGAAATCTTTGACTTGGCGAGATTCAAAGACGAGGGCGGGACAAGTTTGGCTTACGGCAACCAACGAAGGCTGGAGATAGTGCGCGCTCTCGCCACAAGGCCAAAACTTCTCTTACTGGACGAGCCTGCTGCGGGGATGAATCCGTCGGAGCAGGAAGATTTGATGAACCTGATACGACAGATAAGAGACAGGTTCGGCCTCACCATCTTGCTGGTGGAACACAATATGAAGGTAGTGATGGGAGTGTGCGAGAGAATTCAGGTGGTGGATTATGGGAAGTCTATAGCTTTAGGGTTGCCGGAAGAGATAAGAAACGATCCGAAGGTTATCGAAGCTTATCTTGGAGACTAGCTTTCAGCAGAAGCTTGTCTTCTACTGGAAACTGAAAACTAAAAACTGAAAACTGTTTATGCTTGTACTGGAAAACGTCTCGGTTAACTACGGCGCGATTGAAGCGCTGACGAGTATCTCCATGCGAGTGGAGAAGGGCGAGGTCGTGACCTTGATTGGCGCAAACGGCGCTGGCAAGACGACTACACTACGCACCATCACCGGCCTGCTTGAGCCGCGCGAGGGCCGCGTGACTTTTGAGGGCGAGGAGATAGGCGGCAAGCCCACGCACAAGCTTGTGGCGCGCGGTATCTCCATGTCACCCGAAGGGCGAGGCGTCTTTGCCAACCTGACCGTGCGCGAGAATCTTCAGATGGGCGCTTACCTGAAGAAGAACAAGCGAGAGATAGCGAAGGACATGGAGCGCGCCTTCACCATGTTCCCGCGCCTGAAGGAGCGCGAGTCGCAGAAGGCAGGCACGCTTTCGGGCGGCGAGCAGCAGATGCTTGCTATAGGCCGCGCTTTGATGTCGCGCCCGCGCCTTCTCCTGCTGGACGAGCCTTCGCTGGGGCTTGCGCCTCTGGTCGTACACACAATCTTCGAGGCCATAGACGAGATTCGCAGCGAGGGCACAACTATTCTCTTAGTAGAACAGAACGCCCACGCGGCGCTCAAACATTCCGACCGCGCCTACGTCCTTGAAACAGGCCAGATTGTCATGGAAGGCCCCTCGAAAGATTTGGCCGCAGACCCGCGCATCAAGGAAGCTTACTTGGGAGAGTAGCTGTTGCGAATCCTCGTTTGTGCTTTACTGTTTTTGATTGCCGTCCCTGTCCAGCCTCAGGAGAAGGATAAGTGGGAGCGCGTTTATACGCTGGAAGACGCGACGATTGCCATGAACGCTACGCGCGTAGAGTTCGCGGAAGACGGCGCGGGCCGCGTGCAGTTTCGCTGGAACTTCTCCAAGCCTCAATCGCTCGAAGGCTCTTCGGAAACTAAATACAAGACACGCGTGGAGACCGTAGAGTTCAGGTGCGAGAGACGCCGCTATCGCCTGGTAGCCTTCACCCTCTTCGACACGAAGGGCAAAGAGGTTCTGTCGAAAGAACTGAAGCTGGACGAATCGGAATGGAAGTTCGTCAAATCCGGCGGCATGATGGAAAGATTACTCGGCCCCGCCTGTAAGCTGATAGCAGAGAAGAAGCTGTAACGACTCTGCTTTTCTCATCATTCATGAGACATTCGCGCTCTTGCTTCCGCTAAAGCTTCCGCGACTCTCTCAGGAGAAGTGCCGCCCGTTTGCGCTTTCGTCGCCAGAGTTTGCTCCAAAGAGAGCGACTGGTAAACGTCATCTTCTATGAGCGGCGAAAATTGTTTAAGCTCGTTGAGCGCGAGTCCTTCCAACTCCACTCCGCTTTCTATGGCGCGCAGGACTATGTGCCCCACAAGGTCGTGGGCCTCGCGGAAGGGCACGCCCTTTCTGACCAGATAATCCGCCAACTCGGTCGCGTTCATGTGCCCGCCCGTCGCAGCCTTCATAGCTCTGCTTTTGTTAAGACGCGTGTTTCTGAGAACCGTCGCCGTCACTTTAAGCGCGGCGCTCGTGGTGTCGAACGTGTCGAAGACAGCCTCCTTGTCCTCCTGCATGTCCTTGTTGTAGGCGAGCGGCAATCCCTTCAAAGTAGTTAGAAGCGCGAGCGTGTGTCCGAAGACGCGGCCCGCTTTGCCGCGCACAAGCTCCATAGAGTCCGGGTTCTTCTTCTGCGGCATCAGGCTCGAACCCGTTGCGACCGCGTCGCTCAATTCCAGAAAAGCGAACTCGTTCGTGGCGTAAATGATGATGTCTTCCGCAAGGCGGGAAAGGTGCAGCATGATGAGGCTGGCGCTTGATGCGAATTCCACACAGAAATCTCTGTCGCTCACGGCGTCCAGGCTATTGCGCGAAACCGATTCAAACTCAAGCTCGCGCGCAACAGCCTCTCTATCAATCTTGTGTGCAGTGCCTGCCAGAGCAGCCGAGCCTAGCGGCATGACGTTCACGCGACGACGAATTTCGGAAAGCCGCTCGTAGTCTCTGAGCAACATCTCGAAGTATGCCAGGCACCAGTGAGCGAAGAGGACGGGCTGCGCGCGTTGCAGGTGTGTGTAGCCGGGTATCACCGCGCGGTCGTGCGCCTCTGCCAGATTAAGCAAAGCTTCCTGAGTGTCGCGCACATCTCTCTTGAGAGCATCAACCGAATCGCGCAGCCACAGGCGCATAGCGGTCGCCACTTGATCGTTGCGGCTTCTGCCCGTGTGAAGCTTGCGGCCCACGTCGCCTATAAGCTGAACCAGCCGCGCCTCTATGAAGGAATGAACATCCTCGGACGGCAACTCGTCAAAGTAGGAGGTGTCCGTTCCCGCGCGCTTTCGTATGGTCTGGAGCGCGTTCTTGATTAGCTCGCCTTCGGCGCGCGTCAAAACATTTGCGCCCACAAGGCCCTCGCAGTGAGCAAGGCTAGCGCGCACGTCCGCCTCAAACAACCTGCGGTCGAAACCGAATGAGCGGTTGAACTCCACGAAAGCGGAATCGGCCTCGCCCTTGAACCTTCCGCCCCACAAGTTTTTCGATTCTCCCAAAGAATAACCTCCGTCTGCTATGGATTTTACGCCCTGCCCTCCTATTCATAAAAGCCCCGCTTTGATTTGACCTTCATGCATCTTTGCTGCTATTTTATGCATCTATGCAAACATTATGCAAATGATTTGCATAAAAGAGCTATGCAGAAGGAACAGAGACAGAAGAAGATTTTGAGCCTGATACGTGCCAAGCGCATTGGGACGCAGGACGAGTTGAAGGCGCACCTGGAGCGCTCCGGCGTTCCGGCCACGCAGTCCAGCGTGTCGCGCGACCTGGTGGAGCTTGGCATAGTCAAGCACAACGGCCATTACACCGTGCCGAAGGCCGCTATGGGCGCGGCGGCGCGTGGGCTTTTGGAGTTGATAAAGGCTGGCGATGCGCTGGTCGTGGCGCGCTGCGAGCCTGGGCTGGCATCTGCCGTGGCCGTTGAGATTGACCGCGCGGGGATTACAGAGATTGCCGGAACGCTCGCTGGCGAAGACACGGTCTTCATAGCGGTCACGGAGCACAGGGCGCAACTGAGCGCCATGAAAAAAATCTGGGAGCTTTTCGGCTGAAGGGAATTATAGAAAGTGTCTGAGAAGAAGATTAACAAAATCGTGCTGGCGTATTCAGGCGGGCTGGATACATCGGTCATGCTGCGCTGGATAAAAGAGCGCTACGGCTGCGAGGTAATCTGCTACTGCGCGGACGTGGGCCAGGGCGAAGAGCTTGAAGGACTCGATGCCAAGGCGCGCGAAACCGGCGCGTCGAAGCTTTATGTGGAAGACCTGCGCGATGAGTTCGTGCGCGAGTACGTCTGGACTGCTGTTAAAGCCAACGCGGTTTACGAAGGCGTGTACCTGCTCGGAACCTCTCTGGCCCGGCCCATGATAGCCAAACGACAGATAAAGATTGCGCGGCGCGAAGGTGCGGACGCGGTCGCGCACGGTGCCACGGGCAAGGGCAACGACCAAGTGAGATTCGAGTTGACCTATTACGCGCTTGAGCCTGACATAAAGGTCGTAGCGCCCTGGCGCGAGTGGGAGTTTAAGGGGCGCTCGGATTTAATAGCTTACGCGGCCAAGCACAAGATTCCCGTGACGGCCACGGCAGAGAAGCCTTACTCGACAGACCGCAACCTGATGCACATCTCTTACGAGGGCGGGATTCTGGAAGACCCCTGGACAGAGCCGCCCGCCGACATCTTTCAGTTGACGAAAGCGCCGGAGGAGGCAAGCCCTGAGGCCGAGTACGTAGAGATAAGTTTTGAGAAGGGCGAGCCTGTGGCAATAGGCGGCGAAGCGTTAAATCCTGTCGCTCTTCTTGAAGCCCTTAATCGAAAGGGCGGCGAGCACGGCATAGGCCGCGTTGATTTGGTAGAGAACCGCTTCGTGGGCATGAAGTCGCGCGGCGTGTACGAGACGCCGGGCGTGACGATTCTACAGACGGCGCATCGCGCCCTGGAATCAATCACGCTCGATAGAGAGGTCGTGCGGCTGCGCGATTCGCTCGGCGTGAAATTCGCCGAGAGCGTTTACTACGGCTTCTGGTTCGCGCCCGAATTCGAGTTGATGCGAAAGCTCGTTGACGAAACTCAAGCGGGCGTCACGGGCGACGTGCGCTTGAAGCTTTACAGGGGGAACGTGGTGGTCGCAGGACGACGCGCGCCGCGCTCGCTCTACAGCGAGAGGCTTGCGACGTTCGAGGCCGATTCGGTCTACAACCAGCGCGACGCCGAAGGCTTCATCAAACTGAACGCCCTGCGGCTCAGGTTAAAGGGAATGGTCTGAAGAAGAGCGTGGCATCAGGTTTTCTTGAAGGGTGGAGGGAAAGTCAATGACTATGACGAAGACGGTTGATGAAGCCGGAGCGGTAGAAGCTCCGGCGGCGGCGAGCGTGATTGTGGTCGAGGCCGATAAAGTAGGCTCGGCTGCGTCTCTACTCAATCTGTCTAAGACTCTGGCTGTCGTGTCCTCTAGCCGCAGCGTGCGTGCGGGCGATGTTGTAGTCGTGCGTACGCTCTCCGACAGCACGACCTATAACCAGTTGGAGCTTCCGACCGGACGCCTTGCGAAGATTAATCCGGGCGACGTGCTCGTGGGTGTGCTTGGCCGTCGCCGCGCGCTCAAAGGATTCGTGGGCGACGTTCCCGACGAGGTCGCTGCCGGAGACCGTCTTCACCTTCTGAACATGGGCGGCGTCATAGGCCAGTGCACGGGCCATCATTCTTCGTTGAGCGATGCCATAAGCTGCGAGGTCATAGGGCTGGCCTGTGATGCCGAAGGGCGCGTGCTCAACATAGCGGACGCCGCTCTGCCTCTGCGCGATGATTTGAGCGAGACCGCACCGCTAGTCATCATAGCGGGCACCTGCATGAATAGCGGGAAGACCTACGCTGCGGCAGAGATTATCAAGCAGGCGACGCGTGCGGGACTCCGTGTAGCTGCGGCGAAGCTTTCGGGCGTGGCTTGTTTGCGCGACATGCTCAACATGGCGGATCACGGGGCAATCGCTACCGCAAGCTTTCTGGATTGCGGGCTGCCTTCGACCGTTGGCGCGGGCGACCTCGCGCCGGTTGCCAAGGCCGTCATAGCGCGACTGAACGAGAGCGCGCCCGACATGATTGTGATAGAGCTTGGCGACGGAATCCTCGGCGGCTATTCGGTCGATTCCGTCTTTGAGGACGAGCAACTGCGCGCGGCCACGAGCGCCATAATCTTCTGCGCCTCCGATTACGTGGGAGCCTGGGGCGGCATAGAGCTTTTCCGTCGTCGCGGCATCAACGTTGATGTCATAGCAGGCTCCGTCACGGATTCGCAGATGGGCGAGGACTACATAGAGCGCGAGTTCAGCGTCCCCGCCGGAAACGCCCGGCGCAACGGCGCGAGGCTTTTCCAGATTGTGAAGTCGAAGCTTGTGAAAGCTGCTTAAAGACGAATTCAAACAGGAATAGACAGGATAAGAAAGAGAGATTACTTTTCTTTATCCTATTTATCCTATCCATCCCTGTTAATTAATCTCATTTGAATTTGAAGATGAAGAGACTGAAGGTCGGCATATTTGGCGGTTCGGGTTACGGAGGCTCTGAGCTTCTGCGTATATTGCTGTTTCACCCGCAGGCGGAGGTCGCGCTGGTGACGGCGAACGAGCACGCGGGCAAGCCCGTAGGTGCCGTGCATCGTAACCTGCTTGGCCTGACGGAACTCTCTTTCACGCGTGCGCCGGAAGAGTTTGAAAGCCTGGCCGATTTGGATTTCGTCTTTCTTGCTCTGCCGCATGGGCAGGCTATGGAGATTGTGCCGCGTCTTCCCGAGAGCGTGCGCGCCATTGACCTCTCTGGCGATTTTCGCTTGAGGAGGCGCGAGGAGTTTGAAAAGCATTACGGGCGCGAGCACACCGCGCCGGAGCTTCAATCGGCATTTGTTTACGGACTGACGGAGACGAATAGAGAGCAGATACGCGAGGCTCGCTTCATCAGCAATCCGGGGTGCTTTGCGACCGCGACGCTTCTTGGCCTCGCGCCGCTTGCAGCCGAAGGAGTCCTGAGCGGGCGCGTGATAGTCGATGCGAAGACGGGTTCGTCCGGTTCCGGCGCTAAGGCCGCCGCGAACACGCACCACCCGCAGCGCATGAACTCCTTCTACGCTTACAAGCCCTTCACGCACCAGCACGTGCCGGAGATAGAGCAGGCTTTGCGCGCGGTCGGAGACTGGACAAGCGAGCTTGTCTTTATGACGCACAGCCTTCCCGTTGCTCGCGGAATCTTTGCCTCCATCTACGCCGAGACAACCGGCGAGATGACGGTTGAAGATGTCCGACGCCTCTTCACAAGATTTTACCGCGACGCTTTCTTCGTGCGGCTGGTCGAAGGCTCGCCCGATATAAACTGGGTCAAGACGACTAACTTCTGCGACATAGGCTTCGCGGCGCGCGGGCGTCAACTCGTGGTCTTCTCCGCGCTGGACAATCTGGTCAAAGGCGCAGCCGGACAGGCCGTGCAGAACATGAACCTGATGGCCGGACTGGACGAGAAGACCGGACTGATTCTGGCGGGAACGAATCCGTAAATGTAGACAATTTCATGACGACAAAAGCAGCTTCATTACTTGAACAGACAATAGCGCTGGAAGAGCGCTTTCAGTTGGCGACGTACAAGAAGATGCCGGTCGTGGCCGAGCGGGGCGAGGGCGCGTGGCTCTATGCGAGCGGCGGCGAGCGTTATCTGGATTTGTATGGCGGTCATGCTGTGGCGGCTACAGGGCATTGTCATCCGCGCGTAGTCTCTGCGCTCAGTGAACAGGCCGGGCGTCTGCTTTTCTACTCGAACCTTGTTTATTCTGAGGTGCGTGCGCGTGCGGCGGAGAAGCTTGTGAGGTTAGCGCCAGCGCCGCTTGGTAAAGCCTTCTTCTGTAATTCGGGGACGGAGGCCAACGAGAACGCGATGCGTATGGCTCGCATCCTGACGGGGCGCGAGCGTGTCATAACTTTTTCGGGCGGCTTTCATGGACGCACAGCCGATTCTATCTCCGCTACGTTTCTTGGAAAGTATAGAGAGTTGGGCAAGCCCGTCGTGCCCGGTCACATCGAAGCCGAGTTCGGTGATATAGAGTCAGTCAAAAAGCTGGCTGATGAAACGGTCGCAGCCATCATGCTTGAGCCTATTCAATCTATGGCGGGCGTCAGGCAAGGCCCACCGGAGTTTTATAGAGAGCTTAGAGAAGTGGCCTCCGAGCGCGGCCAACTTCTGATTTACGACGAAGTGCAGACGGGCGTGGGGCGCACTGGCGATTGGTTCTTTGCGGGAAGCGAGGCGGGCGATGGTGTTGTGCCTGACATAGTCACCTTGGCAAAGGCTCTTGGGAGCGGCGTGCCCGTCGGCGCGTGCCTGGTGACCGAAGGCGTGGCTTCGCACATTAAAGAGAACGACCTCGGCACTACCTTCGGCGGCGGGATGCTGGCGATGGCGGCGGTTCAGGCCACGCTCGAAGCGATTGAAGAAGACGGGATGCTAGCGAACGTGCGTGAAGTCGAGAGCCACCTGCGCGAGCGGCTGGCGCAAGTGCCTCAGGTCGCGCGCGTAAGAGGCAAAGGATTTTTGCTCGGCATAGAGTTCAAGGAGAAGGCCGCGCCCATTCATCAAGCGCTGCTCGAACAGCGCATCATCACAGGCACCTCCAGCGACCCGAACGTCCTGAGGCTTCTGCCGCCGCTCTGCCTGAAGAGGGAAGAGATTGATTTGTTCATGAAAGCGCTTAAAGCAGTGACAAGTTAAATGAGAGATTTTCTGACGACAGGGGATTGGTCGCGCGCGGAGCTTGAGGGGTTGATTGATTCGGCGCTCAGGTTCAAGCGGGGCGACGAACAATCCAGGCCGCTCGCGGGCCGTTCGGTCGCGCTCGTTTTCTTCAATCCGTCGCTACGCACGCGTGCATCCATGCAGGTCGGCATCTTTGAGCTTGGCGGAGGCGCTGTGGTGCTTGAGCCGGGCGGGACTAGCTGGACGCTGGAGCACCGCGACGGCGTTGTGATGGACGGGGACAAGACGGAGCATGTGGCAGAGTTCGTGCGCGTGCTTGGAAGATACTGCGCGGGAATCGGAGTCAGAACATTTGCGGCCCTGAAGAATTGGGAAGAGGAAAGAACCGACCCTGTGCTCGCGGCCTTTGCGCGTTACAGTGATGTTCCGGTCATCAATCTTGAGTCGGCCATGCATCATCCGTGTCAGTCCACGGCGGACATGATGACCATACGCGAGAAGCTCGGAATGGGGCGCAAGCGAGTTCTGATGACCTGGGCGTGGCACCCCAAGCCTTTGCCCATGGCCGTGCCCAATAGCTTCGCGCTCGCGTCCGCGCAGATGGGCCACGACCTTGTAATCGCGCACCCGCCGGGCTACGAGTTGGACGAAGAGTTGATAGCAGAGATTGAGAGACAGGCGCGGGCGCAGGGCGGAAGCCTGACGTTGACGAACGAGGTCGCGGAAGCGTTCGACGGCGCGGAGGTAGTTTACGCTAAGAGTTGGGGAAGCAAGAAATTTTACGGGGCGACCGATGAAGATGTGAAAGCACGCGCAGCCTACCGCGACTCCTGGATAGTTAACGAGGATAAGATGCGGCGCACGCGCGAAGCTGTCTTCATGCACTGCCTGCCGGTTCGCCGCAACGTGATAGTCACGGACGCGGTGATTGACTCCGCACGCTCCGTCGTTATAGACGAAGCGGAGAATCGCCTGCACGCGCAGAAGGCCGTCATGGCTAAGCTTTTCGGAAAGTGAGACGGGTCTTTGAGCGAGACGCAAACTGAAATCATGGAGAGCCAGGCTCAGAATGCTTCCCTGCAAACGCGCCTTGACTTGCTGCGCGAAGCGCTTCCCTACATACAGCGCTTCAAGGGCAAGACCTTCGTCGTAAAGCTTTCCGGCAAGGTGACGGAGAATAAAGAGAATCTGGCCTCGCTGGCGGAAGAGCTTGCGCTTCTTCATCAGGTGGGGATTCGCGTGTGCGTAGTGCATGGCGGCGGCAAGCAGTTGAATGACCTGGCGTCGCAGATGGGCGTGGAGCAGACCATCATCAACGGGCGGCGCGTGACGGATGACGCCACGCTTGAGATGGCGAAGATGATCTTCGCCGGAAAGATTAATACCGACATACTGGCCGCCTTGCGACATCGCGGAGTTGAAGCGGTCGGCCTCTCCGGCGTAGACGGCAACATAGTCCATGCGGAGCGCAGGCCGCCCAAAGAGATTCTGAATCGTGAGACGGGCGAGCGAGGGCTGGTCGATTACGGACACGTAGGCGACGTGGTTGAAATCAACACGCGGCTTCTCTGCGTGCTGCTGGATCAGGGGTATCTGCCTGTGGTCTCTTCGCTCGGCGCGGACTCCGAAGGCATGGTCTTCAACATCAACGCGGACACGATTGCCTCAGAGATAGCCGTGCGGCTTGAGGCCGAGAAGCTGATACTGCTCTCGGACGTCGACGGAATCTACCTACGCGTGGGCGACTCCGCTTCAAAGCTCTCGCGGCTGACTGTGGGCGAAGCCGAGCGACTTGTGACGGACGGGACGGCCACGGGCGGCATGATTCCAAAATTGCAGGGCATCACAGGACTCCTGAGGCGCGGAGTCCGCAGCGCGCACATCATCAACGGCTCGCGCAGAAACGCCCTGCTGGCCGAAGTCTTCACAGACGAAGGCACGGGCACGATGATCGTCGGTTGAAAGCGCACGCGGCTGAAGATGGACGGCTGCTGCTGACTTTGACTTTCCGGCATCTCTGCTATAATTGACCTTGCCCCACCTCATTGTTTCCCCTGAAAAATTATACGGCTAAGAAAGTTCAAGCAGGGAAAGCCTGTGGAGGTAAAACTCATGAGTAAGGGATTGATAACATTGGCTGGCTTGGCGCTGGCCTGCTTGCTGGTGCTGGGGATGAACACGACCGCGTCCGCGCAGGGTCGCGGTCGCGGTGGTGGAGGCGTTGGTCGCGGCGCGGGCGGCGGCGGCAACTCCGGCATCGGAGGCTCCAACTCAGGAGGCGGCGTAGGCGTAGGCGTAGGCCGTGGGATAGGTACTTCTTCCGACCGCTCGAACGGGCGCGCGGATAACGGACGCGGAACGGCTTCGGATAAATCAAACGGGCGCTCGGACGATGGACTGGATAGAGCGCGTGAGAACAGCCGTCGCGCAGATGAAGATTTGAGCAGGCATCCGGGGATAGCATCCGGGGTGAATATGTCCGCCAATCAACTGCGCGCGGCTTACAACGTGGCGCTTCAAACCAATCCGAATCTGAAGTTCGGACAGTTTGTGGCCGCCACGAGGCTCTCGCAGAATCTTGGCAGCCGTTATCCCAACATCACCAGGGACGCTATTCTCGCAGGGCTTGCAAGCGGCAGGAGCCTCGGTCAAACGCTCAGAGATTTAGGTCTCAGTTCAGACGAAGCCAGAGCGGCAGAACGCCGCGTCAAGCGTGAGATGGAAGATAGCAGGCGACGACAATAAGATTGCGGAGCCACAAGATGAAGAATTGTAGGGGCAGGACTTGTCCCTGCCCCTACAGTTTGGCGCTCTTAGCTGAGAAATGATTTGATTAGCTCTTCAATCTGCGCCGGGTCGAAGGGCGTTGAGACGTATTCGTTGCATCCGGCTTCCAAGGCTCTGTCGCGCCAGTGCTCAGCGCCGTAGGCGGAGACAGCAACGATTGGCACGTCGCGCAGAGTCTCTTCCTCGCGTATGCGGCGCGTGGCCGTCAGGCCGTCCATCTCTGGCATCTCTATGTCCATGATGACCAGATGCGGAGATTCGCGGCGCGCAACCTCAAGCGCCTCCGCGCCGTCCGAGGCTTCAATCACGCGATAGCCGCGCCTCTCCAGCCACAGCCTCATCATCAGGCGAGTGTCGTCAAAGTCGTCTACTACCAGAATGGTTTGGGCAGGAACTTCTCCCGCTTTTTCGCGCATCATTGCAGACATAAACCAAATTCCATACGTCACCTGAACACAAGTGAGGTAAAAACTCTGCACATGCGAGAGAGAGCGGGGCGACCACAGCCCAAGTATACCTTTTTTCATCCCTGCTTTAAATGGTTGACTGCGAGCGAGCCGCAGCCGGACAATTGACTGTAGATGAGCTTGGCCCAGGAAAAATCTACCGAAGGCGCGGAGCGGCAGGGCGGCGGAAGACGTAGGCTGAGCCGGTTTTCGAGCCGACTGCTGGCAGAGTGGAAACATCTGTCGCTTCCCTTGAAGGATGCTCACGTGATTGCAGCCATCTCAGGCGGCGCGGATTCCGTGGCGCTGCTTCTGGCGCTGGATGAATTGCTCAGGGCAGAGCGGCTCTGCGTCTCTTTAACGGTCGCGCATCTTGACCACGGCCTGCGCGCTTCGAGTGGTGAAGACTCTCTCTGGGTTGAAAATCTCGCGCGCCGGTTGGGATATGCGTTCGAGCTTGAGCGCGTGCCGGTCGGAGAGCGTGCGGGCAAGGCTCAGGACAATCTTGAGCAGGCGGCGCGTCGCACGCGTTACGAATTTCTGTCGCGCGCAAGCCGCAACAACGGGGCGAGGATTGTTCTCACGGCGCACACTATGGACGATCAGGCGGAGACTGTGCTGCTGAGGCTCTTGCGCGGGAGCGGCGCGGAGGGTTTGGGCGGGATGGAGCCTGTGAGGGCTTTGGGCGAAGCCCCGGACGTGTTGCTTGCGCGACCGCTTCTCAATTGGGCCAGGCGCGCTTTGACGGAAGAGTATTGCCGCGAGCGCGAGGTTGATTTTCGTCTGGACGAGATGAACGAGGACGAGGCGTTCGCGCGTGTGCGCGTCAGGCGGCGGCTTCTGCCACTGATGCAGGGCTTCAACGGGCGCGTGGTCGAAGCGCTCGCGCGCACGGCTCAGCTTCTGCGCGAGGATGCGCGCGCACTGAACGAGTTGGCCGCGCAACTTCTGGAAGAAGCGCGCACGTCCTCGGCGGACGGCAAACGCGGTCTGTCTATAAAGGCGCTGATGAGTGCGCACTTCAGCCTGCGCCGACGCGCGCTCAGGCTGTGGCTCGTGGAAGGGCGTGGCGATTTGAGGCGGCTGGAGATGGTTCACCTGATGGCCCTGGAGCGCCTGCTTGCGGGCGAGCGCGGCGGTCGCGTGGTGGAACTTCCGGGCGGAGCCACTGTGACGCGCCGCAAAGGCTGTCTCTTCTTTCATGGCAAAGGGGTTGAAAATGAGGGCGAGCGCGACTAGAATCAATCTTTGACATGACCGCCGCTTTCCAATACGGAGCGAGCGGTCAAGCTTTTGTTGACGGGTTCGCCTTTGAAGGTCGAGCAATCCTGATGAATGATTCGATTCTGGAAGTAGCAAGCGCCGCGTCGATTACCGACCGCATACGGGCGCTCGCAGCCGAAATCGCAGCCGCTTACGAGGGGCGCGAGTTGACAGTCTTCGGCGTGCAGGAAGACTCCTTCATGTTCCTGGCAGACCTGCTTCGAGCACTTCCGCGCCCGGTTCGCACCTCCTTTCTCAAATACGACCACCAGACGCTCGCAGGCGTTCAGGACATCTCCTTCGCCACACAAACCGATCTCATAGGGCGTGACGTATTGCTGGTGGAGGCCGTGCTGGACACAGGCGTGACGCAGGAATACCTGATGCGGCAACTGGACGCGCGCGGCGCACGCTCAGTCAAGCTCTGCGTGCTGGTGGATAAGCCCAATCGCAGGCGCGTGGAGTTGCAGCCCGACTGGCGCGCCTTGGAGACGCAGGCCGACTACGTTTTCGGCTACGGCTTGGGGTTTCAGGACAGGTGGAGGGAGTTGCCTTATCTGGCTACTTTTGAAGGCCAGGAAAAAAGCTGATTTATGAACCGCGCCGCGCCCGTTTTCGTAAGCTTTTGGGGCTGTAAACCGTAAGCGCAACTAAGGCGGGGCGCAGGGCATCAAAAAGAAGCGGTTTTGCCGGATAAAACGGAAAGCTCTCCCGCCCGGCCCGAAGCCGCGCCGCCATAGTTTGAAGGTATCTTGGGAGAGCGACAAATGATGCCGAATGCGCTATCATCGGCATCGGAGGCAAGGATAATTTTGAGTTCTACGGCTAGACAAATAATCTTCTGGTTGTTCATCGTCATTGGCGCTCTGCTGCTCTACCGCGTGTTCGGCGGCACTCAGAGCAACGCTGCCAAGGAGCTTTCTTACGATCAGGTCGTCGCCAAGGTTAAGGACGGCTCGATTAAAGAGATACTCGTCAAGCAGTCGCAGGTTGATACCGTTGATACCAACGGTCAGAAGTGGTACACGCCCATTGACAGCACGAACGACGAGACCAAAAACTATTTACTCAATCTCGGCGCTGAGAAGAATATTTCTACCAAGAGCGAGCCTAGCGGAAGCGGTCTCTTCTGGACTGCGTTGATTACGTGGGCACCGTTCCTGCTCCTGATAGGCTTCTGGATATTCATGCTGCGGCAGATGCAGTCGGGCGGCAACAAAGCCCTCTCCTTCGGAAAGTCCCGCGCGAAGCTCTTAAATAACCAGCAGAAGCGCGTCACCTTCAAGGACGTGGCCGGCGTGGAAGAGGCCAAAGAGGAGTTGCAGGAGATAATAGAATTCCTCAAGGAGCCGCAGAAGTTTCAGAAGCTCGGCGGGCGCATCCCGAAAGGCGTGCTCATGATGGGGCCTCCGGGCACCGGCAAGACCTTGCTGGCCCGCGCCATCGCTGGCGAGGCTAACGTCCCGTTCTTCTCCATCTCGGGTTCCGACTTTGTTGAGATGTTCGTGGGCGTCGGCGCATCGCGCGTGCGCGACCTCTTTGAGCAGGGCAAGAAGAACGCGCCGTGCATCATCTTCATTGATGAAATCGACGCTGTCGGTCGTCATCGCGGCGCGGGCCTTGGCGGCGGCCACGACGAGCGAGAGCAGACACTTAATCAACTCCTGGTTGAGATGGACGGCTTTGAGTCGAACGACGGCGTGATTCTCATAGCCTCTACGAACCGGCCCGATGTGCTTGACCCTGCGCTCCTGAGGCCCGGACGCTTTGACCGTCGAGTGGTCGTCTCTCGTCCTGACGTTCGCGGGCGCGAAGGCATACTGAAAGTTCACACGCGCAAGATACCTTTGGGCGAAGACGTGGACATCTCGGTTATTGCGCGCGGCACGCCAGGCTTTACCGGCGCTGACCTTGCGAACCTTGTGAACGAAGCAGCCTTGAACGCTGCGCGCTACAACAAGAAGATTGTCATGATGACGGACTTCGAGCTTGCCAAGGACAAGGTCTTGATGGGCGCAGAGCGCAAGTCTATGGTCATCTCGAACGAGGAGAAGCGCGTCACGGCTTATCACGAGGCGGGCCACACGCTCGTCGGCCTGAAGGTGCCAAACGCCGACCCCGTTCATAAGGTGACGATTATCCCGCGCGGCATGGCTCTGGGCGTCACGCAGCAATTGCCCGAAGGCGACCGTCACAACTACACCAAGGATTATCTGCTCGGACAGATAGCCATCCTGATGGGCGGACGCATCGCCGAAGACATTTTCCTGGGCAGCATCACTACGGGCGCATCGAACGACATAGAGCGTGCTACGGAACTGGCGCGAGCCATGGTCTGCGAGTACGGCATGTCGGAGCTTGGGCCTTTGACCTTCGGCAAGAAGGAAGAGCAAATCTTCCTCGGTCGAGAGATTGCACAGCACAGGGACTTCTCCGAAGACACTGCCATCAAGATTGATCAGGAGGTCAAGAAGATAGTCTCTGATCAGTACGGGCGCGCTCAACAGATAATCGAGGAGAACCGCGACGTGATGGTTCGCCTCTCCGAAGCCCTGCTTGAGCGCGAGACGCTGGACGGCGTTCAGATTCGCCGCATAGTCGCGGGCCTTCCGCTTGACGACGACCAGCCGCCTTCAAACGACGACGAGCGTCCGCAGTTGAAAGAGCCTGCTTCGACGCCGTTGAAGCCAATACTTCCGCCCATTACAGGCCCCGCCACTGCATAAGGGCCTCGCGGCGAAAAGTAAATATGAGAAAGGGGAAGGGGATTTCCGAAGCCTCTTCCCCTTTTCCTTTCTTTGCCCTTTTAGCCTTCTTTGGATTACTTTTGTTTTATGCTGCGCGAATGGAAACTCCCACGCCATACGCTGACCATAGGCAAGCGCACCCTCGTCATGGGCGTCATCAACCTCACGCCCGACAGCTTCAGCGACGGCGGTCGCTGGTTCACGCGTAAGCGCGCGTGGGACAATGTTGAGCAGATGATTGAAAACGGCGTGGACATCATAGACATCGGCGGCGAAAGCACACGGCCCGGCGCGCAGGCCGTTTCCGAAGAGGAAGAGATTCGCCGCGTTGAGAAGTACCTCAACGTCATGATTATCTTCAACAGCAAAGTCCCTTACTCGATTGACACCACGAAGGCTGCCGTGGCAAGGGTAGCGCTTCGCGCCGGAGTCGAAATCGTCAACGACATTTCGGGCCTGCGCTTCGAGCCGGAAATCGCGGACGTAGCGGCGAGCTACGAAGCGGGCCTGATTCTCATGCACTCGCGCGGCACCTTTGACACCATGCACAAGCAGAAGCCCGTCAAAAACATCATCAGGGAGGTTTCCAAAGGCTGGCGGCGCAGCATAGAGGAAGCTGAGCGGCGCGGCGTAGCACGCGACAAGATTGTGCTGGATCCGGGCATAGGCTTCAGCAAGACAAAAGAGCAGAATATAGAACTGGTCGCTAAACTGGATAAGCTGGCGAGCGCCTTTCCTGATTTCCCGCTCCTGGTAGGCACGTCGCGTAAATCCTTTATAGGTCATCTGCTCGGCGGCGCGCCCGTCAACAAGCGCGTTCACGGGACTATGGCCTCTGTCGCGGCGGCTGTGCTTCGCGGCGCACACATCGTTCGCGTTCACGACATACGCGCCGCGCGCGAGACCGTGCGAGTGGCAGACGCCATCAAAGCCTCGCTCGCGTGAAAGAGAATTTGCCGTCTGGTAGTGGTTCAATTTGAAGATGAGAGTAATGAGAATTGGTATTCACCACAGAGACACAGAGAGCGCAGAGAGGACACAGAGGATTGAATCTCAACTCTCTGTGCCTCCTCTGTGTCCTCTGCGTCTCTGTGGTGAATATCAACTTTCCTCTCACTCAATCTCAAATTGCACCGCTACCTGACGGCTTGCCTGATTCCGCCGTCTTGAGAGAGAATCGCTAGCTCAATTTAAAGATGTAGCGCACGCCGTATAAATGGAAAGCAACATGACATTCAACCGAATAACCAGCCGAAAAATAGTCACCATCTCAGCCTTCGCCTTGATGTTCGTTTTAATCTCCGGCTTCACGGAATGCTACAAGCCCGTGACGAAGAGCCAACTGCCCTCGCGCATCAAGACGGTCGCCGTTCCGGCCTTTCAGAACGAATCACTGCGCTTCAAAGTCGAGTCCAGATTTACCGAGGCCGTCATCAACGAGATAGTTCGGCGAGGCAAAGGGCTTCGCGTGCAAGGCTCGCGCGAGGGAGCCGACGCCGTTGTCGACGGCGTGATTAAGAGCTTCAACTTTTCCGGCGTGTTGTTGCAGCCGAACGACCCGGACGCCCGCGCTCGCATCTTCGAGGTGGAGATTCGCGCCGCCGTCACCGTGCGCGACCAGGTAGAGAACCGCGTGCTCTACGACAACCAGAACTTCATCTTTCGCGGCGAGTTCGAGTTCGCCAACGACCCGCGCACCTTCTTTAACGAAGAAGACCCTGCGGTGCAGCGCATGGCGCGCTCCTTCGCGGAATCCATCGTCTCCACACTCGTCAACGGCTTCAGCGTCACCGAGCAGAAATGAGCGCGCTTACACGCCAGGAGCTTCAACGCGCTTTGAAGAGCGGACGGATTGAGCCGCTCTATCTGCTCTTCGGCCCTGAAGACTATCTGCGTAACCGCGCAGCGCAAGCCATCACCGAAGCCTGTTTGAAGGACGCGCCGCTCAGGGAGTTCAACGAATCCAGCTTCAGCCTTACGAGCGCAGACGTGCAGCATGCTATTGCCGCAGCCGAACAGCTTCCCATGATGTCTTCGCGCCGCGTAGTGCGTATCACGGATTTCTCTAAGCTGAGAGAAGCTGACGAAGGCGCGCTCCTCAGATACCTCGCGCGTCCCGTAGAGACCTCCGTGGTCATCTTCATAGCGGACGACCTTGACAAGCGCCGCAAGCTGACGAAGACGCTCATGGACGCTTGCGCCAGCGTAGAGTTTGCGTCCCTGACCGATAGTGAATTGGCCGCCTGGGGAAAGGATTATCTGAAGAGGCTCAAGGTCACTACCGACGAGAGAACGCTGCACCAGATAGTAGCGCTCGCGGGCACGAGCGTTCGCACGCTTACCGTTGAACTGGACAAGCTTGCCACAGCCGCTCTTGATACGGGCTTTATCACAATGGAGATGGTCGAGCAGCTTGTCGGGCGCTCAAGAGAGCTTTCGAATTTCGAGTTGACGGATCATCTCATCGCGCGCAATCGAAAGCGTGCGCTTCAGATTCTCTACCGCCTGCTGGACGACGGGGCAGAGCCTCTGATGCTCATAGGTCTCATCGCCGGAAACTTTCATCGCCTGGCGCTCGCCAAAGAATTGATGTCGCGCGGCACCGCACGCGAAGAGGTCTTCCGGCTCGTCGCCATGCCTTACAGTAAACGCGAAGACTTTCTAGCCACGGCGCGCCGCACCGACACACAAGCGCTCGCACGCAACATCGAACGCATAGCCGCAGCAGACTACGCCATCAAAACCTCACTGGGAGGAACCGGGATAACCGGCGCTCGCCTTCAACTGGAAATGCTCGTCTGCGAATTAACCGCGTAAACCCGTAGGGGCAGGGCTTGTCTCTACAGGTTTTCCATCTCCTTTAAATCGGGCTGAATCCAACTCGTTCTGCCTTCTTCGGAGAAGGCTCTCTCGCGCGTGTAGTAGTCGAAGATTGTTTGCGAGTCTCCGGCCCTGTCGATTGTTTGATTGGCGCGCTCGCAGAGTGGAAGCGCGGAGTCTGTTTCGCTTAAGAGCTTATCCAGTCGCCTGACCCAGAACAGCGTTATAGTCTCGTTGTACTTCTGAGGGTCGACCTCGTAATGCGCTAGGAATCGCAGGAGACCTTCGCGCATGCGGCCTGCGGCTTGCGCCACGTTCATGCTCGAAAGATACCAGACGGCGACCGCCAGATGCGCGCGGTGGTCAAAGTCGTCGTCCGGCAAAGAGCAGGACTCGAAGCCCTCTACCAGCGCTCGGATTTCATCATCGCTCTCGTAATGTGCCTTCCTTTGGTTCATCTTCAGCTTCTCTCCTTATAAAAGAAACAGATGTAAAAAGGCGAGGCCGGCTGGAATGAACCAACCGGCCTCGCCGAATTCAGAAATTTTCGCTCTCTTCTCTTTTACTTTGTCTGAGCCTGATTGACGCGCGCCGTCAGCCTTGATTTATAGCGCGCGGCGGCGTTGCGATGCAGCACGCCCTTTTGCACGGCCTTGTCAATCTTGGAAATCGTCTCGGGCAGCAACTCGCCCAGCGCGGCCTTGTCGCTGCCCGCAAGCGCTGCCCGCAGCTTCTTGATGGAAGTGCGAAGGGCCGAGCGGTTGCTGCGATTGATGTCGCGGCGCTTTTCGTTCTGTCTGACACGCTTTTCTGCTGATTTATGATTGGGCATAACCTACTCCGTCTAAAGCTTTATCATTTTGTGCTTGCGGTCTCTCTCAGATCAGAATTTGACCACGAGCGCAAGCGACAAAGTATAGGTGCACGTACCCCTTGTGTCAAGGCTGGAGGGCGCATGAAAGCCGCGCTTTTGCGCGGTACGGTTGCGAATTGACACCCACGCCGAGCCTGTAGTAGCGTCGCAGTCCGTACAGATATGCTAACATTTACGTGCGACACCCTTCGATTTACCGGCCCTTCCCTAACTCTTAATCTTCACCCACGAAGGAGACTGCTTTAACTGTTGAAAAAAATTGAGCTTCCACCACGCGGACTGGAAACGCTCTTCGGCGTTCATGACCAGAACATAAAGTACCTGGAATCACTCCTTGATGTGCGTATCAACGCGCGCGGCCAGGATTTGACCGTAGACGGCGACCCGAAGGACGTTGAAACGGTCGAGCGAATCCTCGAAGACTTCTCAGACCTCTTCTCCGAAGGCCGCACTTTCACAGACAAGGAACTCCGCGAAGCCTTCGCGCAGATAGCCGAAGACCGCGCCTACTCCCTGCGCGACTACTTCACAAAGGCGCGCTTCAACCCCGCAGGCAAAAAGCAAGTCGCGCCCAAGAGCGCCACCCAGCGCCGCTACATAGAAGCGATTACAGACAACGACGTAGTCTTCGGCGTAGGCGTCGCCGGAACAGGTAAGACGTATTTGGCCGTCGCCATGGCCGTGCAGGCCCTGATGCAGAAGCAGGTCAATCGCATAGTCCTCGCTCGCCCTGCCGTGGAAGCCGGAGAGAAACTAGGATTCCTGCCCGGCGACTTGCAGGACAAGGTTGACCCTTACCTTCGCCCGCTCTACGACGCGCTCTTTGACCTGATAGATTACGAACGCGCCACGCGCCTCCTGGAAAAGCGCGTCATAGAAGTCGCGCCCCTGGCTTTCATGCGCGGAAGAACTTTGTCGGATGCTTTCATCATTCTGGACGAGGCGCAGAACACCACTAGCGAGCAGATGAAGATGTTTCTGACGCGCATAGGCTTCGGCTCGAAGGCCGTCATCACTGGCGACGTGACGCAGATTGACCTGCCCCAGGGAAAACGAAGCGGCCTCATAGAAGCCGAACGCGTGCTCTCCAAAGTCGAAGGCATAGAGTTCATCTACTTCACAGAGAAGGATGTCGTGCGCCATCGTTTAGTGCAGATGATAATCAAAGCTTACGAAACGCATTCCAGTAAGAGCACGATTTAACAGCCCTTAGATGACGAGTGACAAGATAAAACATCTTCTCGCTCGTCACTCGTCATTGTTCTTATGATTGAAGTCGTTAATCGCCAGCGCAAGGTTGCGATTGATAGCGAGCGTTGGCGGGAGTTTGTGGGGAGGGCTTTGAGGGTTGTGCCTGCAGGTGGTGCCGGGGTGACGGTGGCTTTTGTGTCGGATAGGTGTATGCGGGAGTTGAATCGTATGTGGCGGCACAAAGTGGGGACGACGGATGTGTTGTCGTTTCCGGCGGGTCAAGATGAGTTTGAGATGGCGGAGGGTTTGAGCTTGGGGGATGTGGTGATTTCTGTGGAGCAGGCGGAGAAGCAGGCAAGAGAGCACGGGCTGGAGTTTGAGGAGGAAGTCTCGCAGCTTATCTTGCACGGGCTTTTGCACCTATGCGGGTATGACCATGAGACGGATAATGGAGAGATGAACCGGCTGGAACTGAGACTTCGCCGCAGGCTTGAGATATGATTTAGTAAATAGCAGGTGGTGAATAGTAAATAGATAAAAGCAGTTTCTTCTATTTACTATTCACCATTTACTATTTACTATTCACTAAATCTATGGATATCGCTATAGGCATTACGGCGCTGCTGCTGGTGGTGATGACGTTTCTTGCCACGGTTGATATGGCGTTCGGCCAGTTGTCGGACGTGGGCTTGCGGCGGCTCATCACGGATGCGGAAGAGGAGCGGCCACGGGCGCGTGCCACGGCCTTTCTCAAGGAGATTCTGGAGAACCGTCCCCGCTTTCGCTTCACTCTCTCGGCGGTCATTCAAATCCTTCTGGTAGCCGTCACGGTTCTGATTACCTCCATCTCTCTGCGCCTTTTTCCCGGGACTCGGTTTCTGCTGATTGCGTTCGCGGCCTCTCTGGTGCTGGCGGGAATCTTTCGACAGTTCATCCCGCGCCTTGTCTCTGCGCGTAATCCTGAGCGGACGCTGCTCTTGCTTCTGCCCTTTGTGCGCCCCTTCTATCATCTCTTCGTCTTCATAGCAGACCCATTGCATCAGGTCTTCAGCCGCAAGCGCCGCGAGCGTGCCGAGGTAGAAGCCTACATGGAGGATGATGAAGAGGACAGTACGGACGACATACAGGCTTTGATTGACGTGGGCGAAGAGGAAGGGATTCTGGAAGAAGAGCAAGGCGAGTTGATTCACTCCATCATAGAGTTCGGCGACACTCGCGTTAATGAAGTGATGACGCCGCGAACGGAGATAGTAGCTCTTCCTGTGACCGCAACCGTGCGCGAGGCGCGCGACGTTATCAACGAGTCAAAGTACTCGCGCCTGCCCGTCTATCGTGACCAGATAGACAACGTGGAGGGGCTTATCTACGTGCGCGACATTCTTCAGTACTGGCCCGAGGGAAGAGAGGACGAGAACATCTCTACGCTTGTGCGGCCCGTTTACTTTGTGCCTGAGACAAAGGCGGTCGCAGACCTCCTGAAGGAGATGCAGAAGGCACACGTACAGCTTGCTATGGTGATTGACGAGTACGGCGGCATAGCCGGTCTGGTCACGGTCGAAGACATAATGGAAGAAATTGTCGGAGAGATAGAGGACGAGGATACGGAGTCGGAGGAGATTGTCGAGATAGTCGAAGCCGACGACGGCTATTATGACGTGGCAGGCTCTACCGAGATAGGCAAGATTGAACGGCTCTTCGATATGGAGATAGAGGACGACGATTTCACAACCATCGCGGGGCTGGTCATCAGCGAGTCGGGCTACGTTCCGCGCCCTGGCGAGCGTCTTACCTTTCGCGGTCTGGACGTTGAAGTGATTGACGCGGACGACCGGCGCATCTCTCGCCTGAGACTCAGGCGCGCTCCGCAGAGCCAGGCGCAGGCGGAATAGATAAAAATGAAGAGCGATGAATTGTCACAGCCAGGCTCTACAGGCACTTCTTGCGCGCAGTCTGTTTGCGAGGCGTGCGGCGAAACCTTTGGCTGCGGCGCTTCGTTGTCGGGCTGCTGGTGCGTTGAGGTGAAGTTGACGGACGCGGTGCGCGCACGCTTGCGCGAGCGATACGAAGGCTGCCTGTGCCGTGGCTGTCTTGAGCGTGCAGCCGACGGCGAAGATGCTCAAGGCGCGGAAAAGATTTTTAGCGAAGATTTTAGCCGTGAGCCGGAAAATTCGCGCGCTCGGACGAGAAATTAGCCGGGCTTTAAGGTATCATTGCTGTAGGCCGCAAAGTGTAATTCTATTTCAACAACTGACCGGAGAATATGCTTGGCACGTCACAAGGATGCACTTTTTCACCCGGCCTTTATAGACCCACGCTTTCACGCCGCGCTTAACCCTTACGACGAGACTCCGCCGCCTGCGGTGAAGCCCGTTGAGGCTCCCAGACGAGAGACGCGCAGCCGCGACTTCGACATCAAGCACATACGCATAGAGCTTCGCATTGACCCTTCGGAAACTTTCATAGAAGGCGAAGCCGCGATTAGCCTCGCGCCGTTTCGTGACGGCCTACAGGAGCTTTCATTCGACGCCTTCGAGCTGAATGTCAAAGATGTACGCAACGGCTCTCGCCGCCTTGAGTTTGAAAGCCACAGGGACAAGCTGCTTGTTCATCTCAAGGAAGCCCTGCCGCGTGATAAAAATCTGACGCTGCGCGTTCTTTACAACGCGCGACCGCGAAAGGGGCTGCACTTCATACGCCCGGACGACGCCTACCCGGAGAAGCCTTTGCAGGTCTGGTCGCAGGGCGAAAGTGAAGACAACTCCGCCTGGTTCCCTTGCACGGATGCGCCCAACGAGCGGCAGACGACCGAGACCATCATCACCGTTCCTGAAGCCTTCACGGTTCTCTCAAACGGAAGGCTCGTCTCTGAGAAGCATGATAAAAGGCGCGGCTCGCGTACCTTTCACTGGCGACAGGACGAGCCTCATCCGGCTTATCTTGTCTCCATTGCCGTGGGCGATTTCAGCATCATAGAAGCTCGGTGCGGACGGCTTCCGACGCCTTACTACACTTATCACGGGACGGAGAAAGAGGCGCGCATGTTGATGGGCCGGACGCCCGCCATGATACGCCACTTCACGAAACTCTTCGGCTACGAATATCCTTATCCAAAATATTCGCAGGTGGTCGTGGACGACTTTATCTCCGGCGCTATGGAGAACACTTCGGCCACTACGCACTCCGACCGCTTCATGCACGATGCCCGGACGGAGCTTGATTTCGATTGTCATGACGTGGTGGCGCACGAGCTTGCTCATCAGTGGTGGGGAGATTTGCTGACGCCGAAGTCCTGGACGCACCTCTGGCTCAAGGAGAGCTTTGCGACCTACGCGGAGATTCTATGGTCTGAGCACGCGGAAGGCTCGGACGAGTCAAGGTTCTTTCTGCTCAGGGAGCAGAACGTTTACATGGCGGAAGACCGCGACCGATACCGCCGCCCCATAGTTTATGACCGTTGGGAATATCCCATGGAGGTCTACGACCGCCACGCTTATCAGAAGGGCGGCCTGGTGTTGGGGATGTTGAGATACGTGCTCGGCAACGACGCCTTTTTCCGCACGCTCAAGTACTACGCGCACAAGCACGAGTGGCAGAGCGTGGAGACGGCAGACTTTCGCATTGCTATTGAAGAAGTGACGGGGCGCAACCTCGACTGGTTCTTTGAAGAGTGGATAACGGGCAAAGGTTATCCTGAATTTGAAGTCTCGCATCGCTTCGATTCTGAGTCGGGCGGGCTTCGCCTGACGGTCAAGCAGGTGCAGGATATAAGCGACGGCACGCCAGTCTTTCGCATGCCGGTCGAGATTGAAGTCCTGGGAAAGCGCGGCAAGCAATCCTTTCGCGTAGAAATTGAAAAGCCTGAGCATGAATTCTATTTCTCTATGGCGGAGCGCCCGCTCGCCGTAGTCTTCGACCCGGAAGACCGCGTGCTGAAGACGCTTGAGCACAGGAAGGCCCGGCAGGAGCTTCTTCATCAGCTTCGACAGGCGGAGAGCTTCACGGCGCGCATGCGTTCCGCACGCTCGCTCGCGGAATTCAGGGACGACGAGACGGTCGCGGCCTTGCGTCGCGCGCTCATGCAGGATAGTTTCGGGCCTGTCAGGATGGCTGCGGCTGTGGCGCTCGCGGAGATAGGAACCACTGAGGCGCGCGACCATCTCGTTGCAGCCATGAAGAAATCGGAAGAGGCTCGCGTGCGCCGCGCAATCGCGTGGTCGCTTGGCCGCTTTCGCAAAGACCGCAAGGCAATAGCGGCGCTCGTGCGCGCTATGGACGAAGATGAAAGCTACTTTGTAGGGGCTTTCAGCATGCGCGCCCTGGCTCATGCTGCGGGCGAGGACGCTTATGAGAAACTGATAGGCATGCTCGGACGTGATTCTTATCAGGATGTCCTGCGCGCGACCGTCTTCGATGCGCTGGCGATTGCGAAGGATAAGCGCGGCATAAGACTCGCGCTTGACCACACGGCTTACGGGATTCAGCAGTCCGTGCGTATAGCCGCCACGGTTGCCCTTGGCACGCTCGGCAAAGAGTTCAAGGATGAGCACGAAGTTGTTTACCAGAAGTTGATAGAGCTTTTAGAGGACAAGACGTTTCGCGTTAGACTTGCAGCCGTCAAGGCTCTGGCCGTCTTGGGCGACCCGCGTGCAATCGCACCGCTTCAATCGGTTGTCGAGCGCGAGGCTATTGACGCGATTCAGAGTGCGGCGCTTGGAAGCCGCCGCGCGCTTGAGGAAAAGGTGGAAGAGGGAAAACAGGATGGCAAAAAAGAGAAGTAGATTCTTGCAGGGACGACGCATTGACCCGCAGCCGATTACGGGCGAAGTGACCGTGGCCGACCTGGTTGATAACGCCTTCATGGCCTACAACGCAGCGCGGCTGAGGGAAGCCTGCATGCTCTTTACAGAGAAGATGCTCGGCGCGGACGTGACCGTCGGACTTTCAATCACGGGCGCGCTGACGCCAGCAGGTCTTGGCATCTCTTCGCTGATACCGCTCATTCAGGCAGGCTTCGTCGATTGGATTATCTCTACGGGCGCGAATCTTTATCACGACACGCACTTCGGCATAGGGCTGTCGCTGCATCAAGGCCACGCAGGCGTCTCCGATGTTATCTTGAGAGAAGAAGAGGTCGTGCGAATCTACGACATCTTCTTCGACTACTCCGTGCTGCTCGACACGGACTCTTTCTTCCGCCGCATCATCGAAGGCAAAGAGTTTCAAAAGAGCATGTCTTCGGCAGAGTTTCATTACCTGTGCGGCAAGTACGTGCGCGAGCGCGAGCGCAAGCTTGGGATTGAGAATAAATCTCTGCTCGCTGTGGCCTATGAGTACGGCGTACCCATCTATACCTCAAGCCCCGGAGACTCTTCCATTGGCATGAACGTCGCAGCCAAGGCTCTTCAGGGCAACAAGCTCGCCTTTGACCCTTCGCTCGACGTGAACGAAACGGCGGCGATTGTGCTCGCGGGAAAACGCGGCGCGATTCATGGGCGTGGCGACAAGGGACGAAAGCACGGCGGCAAGAGCGCCGTCTTCATCCTCGGCGGCGGAAGCCCAAAGAACTTCATACTCCAGACAGAGCCGCAGATTCAGGAAGTCTTAGGGATTGACGAGCGCGGGCACGACTACTTCTTACAGATTACAGACGCGCGCCCAGACACGGGCGGACTCTCCGGCGCGACTCCTGCGGAGGCGGTTTCGTGGGGAAAGGTCGACCCGGATCGTTTGCCTGACGCGGTTGTCTGCTATATTGATTCGACAGTGGCGCTGCCAGTCATAACGGCGTATGCTCTGGCAAGACACGAGCCGCGCGAGCCGAAGCGTCTGTACGACAGGCGCGGCGAGTTCATGGAGCTTTTGATGTCTGAGTATTCAAAATCGAAGAGGCGATAGGTGACGAGCCACAGGGAAAGGCAATGACTAAAAAGATAACAGACGATCAGCCCCGCGTATACTTCGATTGCAACAAGTGCCCTGCCTTCTGCTGCTCGATATACGAGCGCGTGCAAGTCACCAAGCGCGACGTGAACCGCCTGGCAAAGTATTTCAAAGTCTCTGTAGAGACGGCCATGAAGCGCTACACGAAGATGTGGGGCGACGAGCGCGTGCTGCGCCGCACTAAGGACAAGATATTTACGGAGACCTGCATCTTCCTGAATCAGGAGACGCGCGGCTGCGGCATCTATCATGCGCGCCCTGCGGTCTGCCGCGAATACCCTGACCGCAAGCGCTGTGCCTACTACGACCTGCTACAGTTCGAGCGCCGCCAGCAGGACGACCCCGATGTCATCCCGCTTGTACAAATTACTTTCCGTGAAGTAAAAAAAGAGAAGGTCGGCGACCGCAACGGCAAGAAAGAAACCGTCTGGGAATGGGAGCCGGAAAAACAGAAGAGGTAATTAAACGATGCAAGATTTTCTTTCCAGAATGATAGGGCGCAAGGTGGACATCACTTGCGTGGGCGCGGCTTCTTTGAGTGGAGAAGTAGTAAAAGTAGAGGGCGGCGTGCTTCATCTAAGGGATGAAGAGCACTCGATGGGCTACGTGGCGATAGACAAGATAGCTGTGGTCTGGGAAGCGCGCGAGGACGACGCTCACCGCGCGGGCTTTGTCCCTCCGCCAAATAATCGCTAAAGCTCTAAGCTTCAGCACACACTCTTTTCAGCAATCTTCAACAAAGAAGAAGGCCGACGCACGTTAACTCTGTGTGTCGGCCTTCTCTTGTCTTGAGCGTGCGCTTTTATTCTGCCGTCGGCTGTAGCTGCACGGGAACGGGGACGCGGCGGAAGCCGTCTATGCGGCTAGTCCAGTAGCGGTTGAACGGCGAATAGATGACGCCGTAGCTGCGCGAAGAATGATAAAAGCCTTTGCCGTCCACGACTATTCCTACGTGGGTGAGGCCGTTGAAGAAGACCAGGGTTCCGAACTGCGTCTCTTCCTCGCGGGTCGCGGGCGCAAAGCGCGACCAGAGGTAACGCGCGCTGCCGCGAGTAAAATTTATTCCAGCCGAATTAAAGACGCTCCACACGAAGCCCGAACAATCGAAGCCTCTAGGCCCCGTCGAGCCGTAAATGTAAGGCGCACCCAGTCGCTTATCAATCGCGGTCATCAAAAGCTGGTTGACAGCAGGCACACCCGCTTTGACGGTCGTCGCCGTCGCTTCAGCCGGAACGTTGGCCGTGGAGATAATAACCGGGTCTGTTTCTAGTCTAGGGCCGCCCTGAGCAGTTGCGGTTACGACTGATGTTTGACGAGTGCTGTTTTGAGCGTTGACAAAGGCCGCAGATAACAGCGCACACAGGCAGACTGCCATCGCGCAAGGGAAGATTCTTGTAAAAACCATAAATCGAGGGAACCGGAAACTCCTTAAAATTTTTTGTCTTGCTGATTGCTGCTTGGTGGAGGGCAGTTAAAGAGATTCTGCTTCAGCAGCGAAGAGGCATACTACAGACCGAGGATGATGTTTACAAGAGGCAATGTGACTGTTTCGTGACGGTTCACAGAGAGGGTATCGTATCAGAACAAAAGAGACGATGAATCTAAGAGTTGTTAGGCAGCGAGGCGAGCCTGCGGCGTGCACGCGTCTTGTGACAAAACACTCTCTCGGTCAATCTGAAGCCAGAGTATTAATTTCAGCATGGAAATCTGCACGCCTACCGTGTTAGCATGCGCCGCGAAGAGGAGGAAACCACAAGATATGCTGTTTTTCACTAACCGTGCCTCAGAACTTAGTGTAGACGGCGCAACCAGGCTGCATCTTCTAGACAGGTTGCAGGACAGAGGATTCACGCCGCTCATACGCGCGGCACGTCTAGGCTCGTTTGAGCAGGCGCTTCAGGGAGCCGAGCGTGCCAAGGAGATGGAGCGCGCCATCGCCGCCTGGACTGAGACGGAAGAGAACTCTCTGTACGTGCGCGGCGACCTGTTCTCTATAGAAGACCACGTCTTCTATTTAATCTTCGGCGGCGCGGAGGACGACCTGGCAGGGATGCGAGCCGGAATAGTTTACGGGCGCGAGACAGGGGATGCCGAAAGAAAGCTGGACGCCTTCTGTCGCCGCGTGGGCGAGGCGCTGGACGCCATACGAAGCTCTGCCTCGCGCGAAGACGGAACGGCTGCTGTCTCCGAGTGGAAGGCTCGTTCGACGGTCGTGGCTATAGATGATTACGCGCAGGCTTCGGGCGACGATAACGCTGTCGAGAAGCGCCTTGCGCTCGAAGCGCTCGAAGACATTGCCTCCCGTCGTCTTCTTCATCGCATACAGGAGGCGCAGGAGGCTGGCCGCGTCGCAGAACTGCTGGCAGACGAGACTGAGAATCAGGCCCTCATCAACAGGCTCGCGGACGTTGGTCTGCTTAAGCGCGAAGTCCTGGTCAGTTGCCGCAAAGAGGGCCGCGCTCTCTTTCGGCTGCCTTCCATAGAGATGCTGACCATCATCACTGCCAGCAATGCCATGTGCAGCGAGTGCGGCGCGGCCTTGAGCGACGAGAAGGTGGAAGAGCTTGTGATGCTCACGGACATGGCAGGGGCGCTCCTGCCCGACAGCACCTGGCTCGTCAATCGCCTGCGCGCCGTACTCAAAGAGATAGGCGTTCCGCAGAAGGCCATAAAGCTCCTGCCAGGCTCCGGCGACGGAGAGGTGCACATAGAGGTCACGGTCGCGGACGAACCCTTTCTCTTCGTCTTGAGGGACGGAGACCTCGCGGCCTCGCACGCCGCACGCGCCCTGGACAAGCTCATAGACACGGAGGCGCAGCACCTTGTAGTAATCGTCACAGGCCGCATACAGGAGGACGCGCGCGTTCGTCTCAGAGAGCATGCGCGGCGTCGCGCACGCGGCGGGAACGAGAGCGAGGTGGTGCTGATAGAGGGAATGGACTCGGCTTCGGGCGAGCTTCAACATGCGTTTGAGCGCGCCACGCAGCGCGCCCTGGCCTCAGAGCTATGCGAACTGGACGCAAGCCTTGGTTTCAGCGCGGGCTACATGGTCGCCACACGCTTCCGCCTCATGCAGCGCTCCGACGCTCTCAAAGACCTGGCCGAATCAGCCGTCGGCGCTCTGGCCGGAAGCCTCAGAGAAATCTGAAAAGCGGTAAATGGTAAATGGTGAATAGTAAATGGAAGAAACACGTCTTCTATCCATTTACCGCTTCTCCGTGTGGCTACACCCTTGGGGCTGTGGTTATCCACATATGGCGCTCGGCAAAGCTTCTTTAAGCTTTGCGTCAAGATGGCGGCATTGGGAGGTGCCACAAAAACTATGAGTGTAGAAAGAAATGGACACGTATTTAACGCCGGGTTTGCGATAGCCGTAGCTCTTGTGCTTTCGTCAATCGTAGGCGCATGGGCTTACACGCACGCCAAAAAGGGCGAGCAGACTGTGGCCGTGACAGGCTCGGCCAAGAAGCGCATTAAATCCGACCTGGTCATCTGGAAGGCTGCGGTCACTTATCAATCGACGCAGTTGTCGGACGCCTACAAGTCGCTTTCCGACAGCGTGCCGCGCGTCAAACAATACCTGATTTCCAAAGGCATACCGGAAAATCAGATTACCATCTCGTCGATTACGGCCACCACTTTGAAGGGCAAGAGCCGCGACGAGTCGGGCGAAGAGACGGACAACGGAAAGATAACCGGCTACAGCCTGAGGCAGGAGCTTGAGGTACGCTCAAACGACGTGGACAAAATCGCGCAGGTGGCGCGCGAGGCCACAGAGTTAATCAATCAGGGCATCCTGCTTGAATCGGGCGCGCCTGAATATCATTACACGAAGCTGGGCGAGTTGAAGCGCGAGATGCTGGCCGAGGCCGCGAAAGATGCCAAGGAGCGCGCCAAGCAGATAGCCTCAAGCACCGGCAGCGACATCGGCAGCGTTCGCTCCGCCAAGATGGGCGTGATGCAGATTACGCCTGCCGACTCGAACGAAGTCTCGGACTACGGCATGAACGACACCACGGCGCTTGAGAAAGACATCACGGCTGTAGTCAACGTTAACTTCGCCATAGATTAGGCTAAGGCTCTACACTCTCCCTTTCGGCTCAAAAGGTAAATGCAAAGGAGCGCGATTGTCATCAAAATCGCGCTCCTTTGAATCCGTTTTAAGTTTAAGTGTCCGGTTAAAGCTTACGTGCTTTCGGCGCTGCCGTTTGAGGCGCAGCAGCAGGCTTTGTCGTCGTAGGCGTGTTCTGCGTGGACTTTTCAGTAAATCCTCCGGCGAAGGTGCAGACGCACATGTTGCCGAAGAGCGGGTGGTTGCCGCAGGAGACGCCCGTGACGATGTAGCTGCTGTTGAAGATGTTGTTGCGATGGCCGCGCGTTGGAACGCCGTCGTCCACGATTAAGTTGATGACTATGTCGCGCGCCGTGCCACTGTCATAGGCTATGTTTTCGCTGACGGGCGTTTTCCATTCGCCGTAGCGAGCGACGCGATCCCAGGAAAAGCTTTTATCTTTGCCCTGATGGCTCACGTCGCCAGTCTGTCCCTGGTCGAAGGATTGGTCTTTCGCGCCCAGGCACATGCCCTTTGAGAGTTGAAGCTGCGGGAGCGGCTTGGCGTTGCGTAGATATTTGATGGCCTCTTCGAGCGCGCTTGCGCCTTCTATGGTCTGTACGGCTGCGACGCCCGGCTGTTTGAATGCCTTGCCGTTGTAATATTTTCTCAGCGCCTCAAGGTATGTGGCGTACTGGGTCGGCGACGTTCGCGCCAGATTCATCTCGTCCAGGACTGCCTTTTCAAGCGTAGAGAGCGAGTAATCGCCGCCGCCGGATTTGGTTTGCGCCGAGCCTGCGACCGCGAAGAGGCTCAGCAGAAGAGTTAACGAGCCAAGAAGTAAGAACGGGGAGCGTATGGGGAAGCTGGGGCTTGTGTATTTCATCTGGGGGAAGAACTCCTTTGCGGATTTCGTGGAAACTGACGGTTGATTAGCGCCGGTTCCGGCTAGAGCCGTTCGGGATTTGCCCCTTGCTTTTACGTTAAAATTCGGAACAAGTCAACTGAATCTAAAGGGGAAGGCCGTGCAGCGCTCCTTCAAAAAGTGTTGACAACCAGGCGGCGAGCGCGAGAATCTTAAAGAACCTAAGGTCGGGCCGAACAAGACGTGAGGCCGCAAGGCTCTTAATTCCTCTATGGAGTTTGAAAGTATGAGAAGACACGCGTTCCCCTCTGCGCTGCTGTTTCTGGCGCTGGCAGTTTCGACTACGCTCGGTCAAACCGTGACCCCTTCTCCCGTGCCGCAGACGCGCCCCAGAACTATAGCCTCGCAGCAACGGGGCGTGCCAGCCGCAGCGCCTTCTCCTACTCCGCTTCCAAGGGCAACGCCGCAGCTTCCAGCCGCGAATCCGCCCGCGAGCACGACGACGACAGCGCCGCCGCGCTCGGTTCCGCCCGTTTCATCAACGCTTCCGTCTCAGGGCGCGGGCCAAACGCCGCAGCTTCCTGCGACCTCGCTCGCAGTGAGCAAGGTGCGCGCACGCATACAGGAGGCCGAGCGCATCTTCAGGACAAGACCGCAGCCGACATCTCTTTCGCCGGGGTCGCTCTCTTTCGTCACGCTCGCGGCGCTTGACCCTTCAACGTCGCAGATACATTTAATCACGCTGCCGAAAGACCTCTTCTTAAGCAGAGGCTCGGAAGCGACCATCACGACGCAACTCGGCGCGACCGTGAGCCTTCGCATCGTCAGGGCCAACGGCGTGAACACAGCCGTCACCATTTTCGAGGCCACCACGAACCGCTCCTTTGTGCCGCTTCTGGTCGAATACCCGATTGAGCGCAACGGCTACCTGCGAGAGATGGCCTATTACACTTCGGCGCATCCGGCGCTGCTCTCCGTGGACATAGTCAACGCCGGAAAATCATACATTCGCACCATGCTTGACCTTGCGGCCAGGCGCTTGCGCGACAAGGGCGTCTTCATCTCGCCGCAGATTCTGGACATAGCCGAACGGCTACTGATAGTCGAGCACGTAGACCACACGCGCTTTCGCATGGAGAACCGGCTGGCGCTCTACGAAGAAATCTTCTCGCTTTATGCTTTGAACGAGTTGAAGACCTACAACTATTCCGTCAGCACAGCCGGAGCGGGTGGCCTCGTGCAGATGATTCCTTCCACCTACCAGATGATAAGGCGCATGCATCCGGGCGTAGGGCTGAACCCTGACTTCGTTCTGGGCATGCGTAATCACGGCAACGCTCTGGAAGCGATGCTGCTCTACATGTACGACGTATGGAACAATTTGATGTTGAATTCGGATGTCTCTTACGCGCTGAGCGCCAAGTGGGCGACGCCTGCGGATTTGATGGCAGCCGGTTATAACTCTAACCCTGCGCGCCTGCCGCTCTACATACGCCGCGCTGGCGCAAGCTGGCGCACACAGATTCCTTCCGAGACGCAGATGTACCTGCAAATCTACCGCTCGGTCGAAAGCCTGATACCCATGAAGTCGCGTAGCGGCTCCTGAAAGCTGTGTGATTTAGAAAGCTAGCGAACCTCGCGCCCTCGCGCTTCTTTCATACGGGAACATTATTTTGGAGGGTGACGAATATGCTCTACAGCACGACTCAAAAACTGCTCTACGCACTCATTCTTGCACTGCTTCTGGCAGCGCCCGGCTGTAAATATCTCATCAAGGCCGAGCCGGATCAGACGCAGGATGCGAACAAGCTACAGGCCGAGGCAGACCAGTTGGCGACCAAGGTTGACGAGGCTTACAACCAGGCGACGCAGAAGGAAGACGCCATCAAAGCCGAGAAGAAGTCCAAGACTCGCCAGCAATTGAACGACGAAGAGACGGCCATCTTCGACCAGGCCATAGCGGACGCCAAAGCTGCGGCAGATAAATACGACCAGGCCAGCAAGCTCAAGATAGACGAAAAATACAAACAGTATTTAGATCTTCGCGCCCAACTCATGCGAAAAGAGGGCGCACACCTCTCCGCGTTGAAAGAACTGCCCACGGCACGCAAAGACACCAGCCGACAGGGCCAGAAAACCCTGCGCGACAAACAGGCCGACATCAAGACCCGCTCCGACAAATTGAAAAAGGAAGTCGACGACCTCAAAGCCCAGGCCGAAAAGTTGCAGAAAGAGAACGGCGACAAATTCAAAGCCAAAAGCGCCTGAAGGGCAAGGCAAAAGTCAGAGTGCAGAATGCAGAAGTCAGGCGGGAAATTCCTCTTCACTTCTGCATTCTGCATTTTGCCTTCTGCCTTGCCCTTCAGTCTCCGTATTGGAGGCGACCGCCGAAAGGTGCGGGGTCGGTTTCGTCGTCGCGTGAGTCGTCGGCGTATTGCAGCTTGTAGAGCCGCCAGTAAAAACCTCTCTGTGAGAGAAGCTCCTGGTGCGTGCCCTGCTCGCGTATCTCGCCGTGGTGAAGGACAATGATGCGGTTGGCGCGCTGGATGGTCGAAAGACGATGCGCGACGACGAGCGAAGTGCGCTCTTCCATCACGCGCTCTATGGCCTGTTGTATGAGTTGTTCCGTCTCAGTGTCTATGGAGCTTGTCGCTTCGTCCAGGATGAGAAGCGCGGGGTCAAAGGCCAGCGCTCGCGCGAAAGAGATGAGTTGTTTTTGTCCGACGGAAAGCCCCGCGCCGCGCTCTTTCACCTCCGTTTGGTAGCCTTCGGGCAATCTTCTTATGAAGCGGTCGGCGTGAACTTCGCGCGCGGCCCACTCGACGCGCTCCTTTGCGATTCTCTCGTTGCCCAGTCGAATGTTGCTCTCGACCGTCCCGCTAAAGAGAAAGACATCCTGGAGGACTACCGCGAAGTTTTCACGCAAGTGTTGCAAGTCCCAGTCGCGCACGTCTACGCCGTCCAGAAGAATGCGCCCGCGCTGCACGTCGTAAAAGCGCATGAGCAGATTCGTAATAGTGGTCTTGCCTGAGCCTGTGTGGCCCACAAGAGCTACGGACTGGCCCGGCTCTACCACGAACGACACATCCTTCAGAACCCAGTCCTCGCCCTTGTAAGCGAACCACACGCTCTCGAACTCTATGTGGCCGCGAGCGCGCCCTTGCTTCAGAGGCTTTTCGGGCGAAGTGACTGCCACGGGAAGGTCTAGCGTTTTGAAGATGCGATGCGAGGCTACGACCGCAGCTTGCAGTACGTTGTACTTGTCCGAGATGTCGCGTATGGGCTGAAAGAGTTGCTGAGAATATTGAATGAAGGCCACGAGCGCGCCCAAAGAGAGCACAGTCATTCCCGCAGTGTTCTGCATGATGCGATAGCCGCCGTACCAGACAATCAGGGCTATACCTATGGCACCGATTAAATCGACGAGCGGGAAAAAGACCGCGTAGTAAAAGATGGTCTGTATGTTGGCGTTGCGGTGGTCATCGTTGATTTTGTGAAACTGGCGACGGGATTTCTCTTCGGCGTTGAAAATCTGCACGGTCTGCGCGCCCGAAAAATGCTCCTGTAGAAATGCGTTGATGCGAGCGAGCCTGGTTCTCACCATGTCGTAGCCGCGCCGCGCTCCGCGCCTGAACCAACTCGTGGCCGCAAACAGCAGAGGCACGGTCAGGAGCGTCACCAGCGTCAGGCGCACGTCCATCCAGAACATGATTGCCATAATCGCCACAATCATCACCAGGTCGCCGAGCAGGTCAGTGACGCCCGAAGTGAACAGTTCGTTCAGCGCGTCAACGTCCGAAGTCAGGCGCGTCATGATGCGCCCCACAGGATTGCGGTCGTAGTAAGAGACCTCCTGCTCTTGCAGCTTGCGGTAAAGCTCGCTGCGTAGGTCGTACATGACGCGCTGGCCCACGGAGTTCAGTAGGACTTCCTGAAAGTACGAGAAGATGAAATGAAAGAGCCTGACCAGAAAGAAGACCAGCACGAAAAGATTCAGGCCCGTGGTGTCGCGCGGAATGATGTACCAGTCTATGGCGTACTGCGTGAACTTGGGCTGAAGTATGCCGAGCAGGTTGAGCACAAGCGTCAGCACCAGCGCAAAGATGAGCGTGCCCGTGTAAGGCTTCAGATAGCGCAGGAGCCTGCGCGCGACGCGAAAGTCATAGGTCTTGCCTATGGCCTCTTCCTCGTGAAATTGTTTGACTGCCGTTGCCATTTGCTCTCTTAAATCTTCTTCTTAAATCCTGTTCCTGGAAAATGCTTTAGCTTGCGGCCAGTTCTTCTTCCAGAAGCTGCCGCTCGTAAAGGTCTGCATATTCGCCGCCGCGCGCCAGCAATTCGTCATGCGTGCCGCGCTCGACTATGCGCCCGTCCTCAAGCACGCAGATTAAGTCCGCGTGGCGAACGGTCGAAACCCTGTGCGATACTATGAGACTGGTTCTGTCGCGCATGATGCCGCGAAGCTGAGATAGAATCTTCTCTTCCGTGTAGGTGTCAACGCTTGAGAGCGCGTCGTCTAGGATGAGAATGCGCGGCTGTCGTATGACCGCGCGAGCTATGGCCGTGCGCTGCTTCTGCCCGCCCGAAAGAGTTATGCCGCGCTCGCCCACGAGGGTCTCGTACCCTTCGGGGAAATCGCGCACGTCGTCGGCAAGTCCGGCCACCTCTGCGGCCCACTCTATCTCTGGCCGCGTAGCTTCTGATGTGCCGAAGGCTATGTTTTCCGCGAGCGAGTCGCTGAAGAGGAAAGTCTCCTGCGGCACGTAGCCTATGGAAGAGCGCAACTGCGTCATAGGAAAGTCGCGCACCGAGTGGCCGTCAACCAGAACCGTGTCTTCGGGCGCTTCCAGCAGACGCGGAATCAAATTCATCAAAGTGGATTTGCCGCTCCCTGTGCGTCCCACGAAAGCCACGGTCTGCCCCGCCTCAATCGTCAGATTAATGTCGTGCAGTACAGGCTCCGTATGCTCGTTATATCGAAACGTGAGATTGCGAAACTCTATGCGTCCCTGAACGGGCGGAAACTCGCGCACGCCAGCTTTGTCCGTGATGTCCGGCTCAATCGCCATAATGGCGTTGATGCGCTTGAGGCTAGCGGTGCCGCGCTGGTAGAGATTGACCACGTAGCCGAGCGCTATTAGAGGCCAGATAAGACGAGACAGGTAGAGGTTGAATTCCGTGAACTCTCCGACCGTCATGCGCCCGCTCACGGTCAGGGGCACGCCTATCCAGATAATCAGGACGTAGCCCGTGCCTATGAGAAACTGCATGAGCGGACGCATGACGGCAGAAATGCGAACCAGACTTAAATTGCGCTCGGCGTACTGCCGGTTCAGAGAATCGAAGGCGGCAATCTCCGCTCCCTCCTGCGCGTAGGCGCGCACGACTCTGACGCCGGTAAAGTTCTCCTGCGCCCGTGCAGAGATTTGCGCGAAGAAGTCCTGTATCTTCTCGAAGCGAACGTGAACCTGCTGGCCGAAGTATTTGACCGTGATGGAAACGAGCGGCATCGTCACCAGCAGCAGCAGCGTCAATCGCACGCTTATCATGAACATCAAGGGCAGGACTATGACGACTACGAATACGGTTTGCAGCGTGTACATAATCATCGGCCCAGCAAGCTGGCGTACGGCTGCAAGGTCGTTGGTAGCACGCGCCATAAGGTCGCCCGTGCGATGCTCCTGAAAGAAGAGCAGTGGTTGGTCAACCAGATGAGCATAGAAATCCCTACGCAGGTCATACTCTACGTGGCGAGACATGCCTATCAGGATTCTGCGCTGAAGGAAAAGGAAGATGCCGCTAATCACACTCACGCCCAGAACGCTCAGCGCGTAGCGCGTGAGCTTGGCCCAGGTGACGCCATCTTTGAGGTCGTCAATTGCGGCCCCGACTATGTAGGGAATCATCAGGCCGAACGCGACGGACGCGACGATGCAGAGGATTCCAGTAATAAGCGAGCTTTTATAAGGCCGAAAGTATCTGGCGAATTTCCGTAAGTCATTCATAACCCGAACAAGCTGAGCCGCGCCCCGCAATCTTCTGTCTAAGACGGAAAGGATGAAATCAAACACTATCATGCGCGATTTTCATCCCCGATGACAAATGCAGAGACGCCTGTTTCTTCTGTTCGGATTTAGATACGAAGGTTTTGAAGCGGAAGTTTAAGAATAGGAGAGGGAAATGCGGGTGTGTGGAAGGGAATAGAAGCCCTGGGAAACTTAAACCGTAATGGAGGAAGGCTCGGCCTGCGCTTCGGGTGCGTCGGGCGTTTCCGTCACGTGCTCGTCTATATCGAACATGCTGTCTGTGAGCGTGGCATCAATCTGCGGCGTGCAGATGCGGTTGCGTCCGGTGTTCTTCGCGGTGTAGAGCGCGCGGTCGGCTGTGCCTACGAGCATGTCGCGCGAGGTGGCGTGAAGCGGATAGGTCGCCACGCCGAAAGAGGCAGTGATGAATCCGACGCCCGGAACTTCCGTGCGTTCTATGCGTGCGCGCAGGCGCTCCGCGACCGCGACTGCGCCTTCGACTCCGGCCTGCGGCAGTATGACCGCGAACTCCTCGCCGCCGTAGCGAGCGGCAGTATCCACGCCGCGCAACTCCTGCCTGAGACTCTCCGCCAACTGCCTGAGCGCAACGTCACCAGCGTCGTGACCGAAGGTATCGTTCACCCTCTTGAAGTGATCCACGTCCAGCAGTATGAGAGAGACGGGCTGGCGCATGCGCGTGGCGAGGTGCATGTCGCGCTCCAGTTGCATCTCGAAGAAGCGACGGTTGAAGCAGCCGGTCAGACCGTCCGTCAAAGCCTGCTGCTGTGTCTGTGCAAAGAGGCGTGCGTGATTGACGGCCACTGTAACCTGGTCGGCCACCGTGCGAAGCAAGAGAATTTCTGTTTCCTGCCAGATGCGCGTCGAATCGTCGGAGCGCACCATCAGCACGCCCATGAAGCGCTCCTGGTAGATGAGCGGCACGGCTGCAACGGGTCGAATGTGCTGCGCTTGGTCGTCGCTGCGACCGTCGAGCACGTAATTCTTGAAGCGTCCCGCGAGCCGCACGCTGTAGGCTTCCAGGTCGCCCAGGAGTTCCGTCTCTTCGACGGAATTCTCGCCGCCCTGCCCGTCACGGAAATAGCAGTTCGTCAAAGGCTCTTTGCCTGCCTCGCCTATGACGCGAAGCGCGCAGTCCTGAGCATTGAGCGCGCGGCCTACTTCGTTAACTGTGGTCTGCAACACGCTGTCGAGTTCAAGCGAGTTACGAATGGCCGTGGCGATGCGGTTAACGGCTATCTCGCGCCCCGCCTGTTCCTGCAAGAGCCGCGCTAATTTCGTAGTCACGCTCACAGTCAACTGTAGCGATGTAGCCTTAGGCATGGAGGAGCGCACGGCCCTGGAGAACGACGCGGCCTGGAAGGGGCGCTCCGCAGTCACACGCGCCATCAAATATTCCAGCGCCGAATAGACTATGTCCGGCTCAAACGTCCAGATGACCTCGTCGCCGCCAGAGCCTTCAGAGCCATCCTCTTCGCTATGCACCGAGGCGAGCAGGGCGGAGAATCGAGTGTCGGCTATGACCACGAAGCGCTCGAAATCCGTCTCATGCTCGACGCGCCTTAGGAGGACAGGTTCGCGTTCTTTCTCGTTCGTGCAGAGCGGCAGGTCGTTGAGCGCGTCCTTTGCCCCCACAAAGAAGAAGGCGCGATGCGCGGCACGCCCTATCTCGCGCACGCGCGCCAAGTCGCGCAACGAGCGCTCCTGCCTGAGCGGCAAACTCTCTATGACGAGCGCCGCCAGGTTGTTCTCCAACACCACATCCTCGAAGTAGCGATGCAACTGTGCAATCGTCTGCTCCGCACAACGGACAGAGGTTAACTGCCGTGGATGCTGTTGGAGAAGGGCATGATACAGAGTGTGCATTAGTAGTCGGAAGCGACTCGGACGAAAGGACTGCCATCCAATCCGCCGGTAATGGAAGCAGATGCTGCTGAGAGAGTCAGCAGCGAGGACAAACGCATTTTCGCATGATTCAACAAAGTTTGTCCATAGGAATTTCCGCACTTGATAAATATTTTAAGGGGCCTGTTGCGGGCCATTTCCAGGCTTTTTCCGCGCGAGGGGCTGGAAAGAAGGGAAAAACGAGCCTGCGGAACTGTCCTGAAATCGCACGAAAGCATTTTTTGTCACCCAGAAACTGAATTCTCACTGCCCAAATTACATCTTTGCTCCCAGGAAAAGCAATTTTGCACGCTGGAAAGGGAATTTCGACACCTGGAAAGCTGATTTTGAGGCCGGGAAAAGCGATTTTGACGCCGAGAATGGAAACTTTGACAGGGGGAATGGAGGTTTTGTCGCTTGGAAAGTCAATTTTGCCGGTGGGAATGGCGATTTTGACTGTGGGAAAGAGAGCTTTGGACTTGTCCCTGCCCCTACAGGCGCAGGTAGGAGGTGACTGCCGTGGCAACTAGGTTTTGGGCTTCGTCCAGAACGTCTACGGTGACGGTCAGGACGCGGCGACCTGCGCGGCGCACTACGGCGCGGGCTGTTGCTCTCCCTTCGGTCAGGGGGCGCAGGAAGTGTATCGTGAGGTCAATGGTGGTGGTAGTCTCGCCCGGTTTGAGCCGCGTGAGGATGGCGAAAGCAGAGGCCGTGTCTATGAGCGAGGCGGTAGCGCCGCCGTGCACGACGCCGAGGTTCTGTTTAAGCTCGTCGCGCACCGGAAGGTGAAGCGTAGCCGCGCCTGGCTCTAATTTGCCGACCTCTATTCCTATCAGGCGTGCGTAGGGGACGCGCTCGAACGCTTCATTTATGCGGCGTAGCTCGTCAGGGGAAAGGGCCTCTTCTGTCATGAGCGATAGCCGCCCTGGTCTGTGGGTTCGGCTATGACGGCTGTGCCGTAGGCCAGAACTTCCGTCACTCCCGCAGAGAGTTCCGTGGTGTCATAGCGAGCGCCTATGATGGCGTTTGCGCCAAGCTCTGTCGCGTGCTGAATCATGATGTCGAAAGCGTCTGCGCGCGTCTGCTCGCAGAGTTTTGTCCATGGTGTAATGTTGCCGCCGACCATGGATTGAAAGGCCGCGCCGATGTTAACGAAGAGATTGCGCGAGCGCACCACTATGCCGCGCACTACGCCAAGGTTCTGTTTAATCTCGAAGCCGGGCATCTCAAAGGCTGTAGTGACCATGTGGTGCGCTACGGAGTAACGCGGCGCGCTGACTTCGTAGGGAGCGCGTACAATCTTTTCGTTATCCATCTATAGTTTCTCCAATGGTTGTTCAATCCGTAAAGAGACTCCCTTGTGATTCCTCCCTGTTCTCAGCTTCAGCTTCATCCGGCACCCAACGGTAGCGGCCAAGGTTGCAGCGACCTCGCGCGTCGAACTCCACGCCCTCGGCTTCCAGCATGCGTTGTTGTTTGTCGGGCGGCAGTATGATGCGGCCAGTGGAGCAAGCGCCCTGAGAGTTGATGACGCGATGCCAGGGCGTAGTCTCTTCGTCGGCAGCGTGCATGACGAAGCCAACTGTGCGCGGCGTGTAGCCTTCGCCCAGAAGCTCTGCTATCTGCCCGTAGGTCATGACGCGGCCCGCAGGGATTCGTCGCACTATCTCGTAAACGTGCTCGCGGTATGCGGGCGTATCTTCCAACGGGCGCGACGAGGCGCTTGCGGCTGCGGCGTTCGCGCCATCGTGTGATTTGCTTTTATGCTCGGCCATCTCTTTAATCCAGTGTGCGTAGTACGGCGCGTGCGGGCGCTCCGTCTCCTGTGCCGCTAGCTACCTTGAGCGGGAGACAAATCAACTCGTAATCTCCCGCCGGAACTTCCAGCAGGTCAAGCCCTTCAACTATGACTATGCCATGAGACAAAAGCTCTATGTGCGTTTCGAAGCGCTCGGATTTGAATTTTTCGACTGAAAGATAATCCACGCCGACGAGCCTTATGCCGGATTGCGCCAGCAAGCACGCGGCGTCCGGTTCGATATACGTGAAATCCTCTCGAAAGTTGCTTTCGGCTTCGGCCCAGAAGCCGGAGTTCCTGGTCTTGAAAAGCAATCGCTCGACGCCTTCAATATCATGCTTTGCCAACTCGCTCGCATCTATCGCGCGCACGTCTTCAGGAATCTCCAAGACGCGCGCACGCCCAATCATCGCATCGAGCGGCAGAGAGTCAACCTTCGCCGCGCCCGCTATGAAATGCGCGGGCGCGTCTATGTGCGTGGCCGTGTGCGCGCCGAAATTCAGGAGCGTAACGTTAGCAGTGTCGCCCGCGCTGAGCGAAGCCCACTGCTTAATCTCTATCCCTGGGTCGCCCGGATAAGTAGGCGTGCGCGTGGCTGAAATCGGAACCGTGATGTCATAGATTCGCATTCGCTTTCAATATAATGTGTCGAAAAGAAGAAGGCAAAGAAAAGAGGTCGGAGGTCAGAAGTTGTCTTTCTTTTTACTATCCTCTAACCTCTAACGTTTGACATCTGCATTTAAAGGAACGGAAGTGAAGGCCATTAACGAGAAGGGCAAAGAGGTAAGCGTGCCGCGTATTGCGGCGTCGAGTTATCTGAACACTGCGCCGCTCATCTGGAGTTTTCTACAGGGGAGCATGCGGGATGAGGTAGAGATTTTGACGCACGAAGCGCCAGCGCGGTGTGCGGAACTTCTGGCGAGGGGGCTTGTGGATGCGTCGCTCGTTCCGGTCATAGAGTATCAGCGCATACCTGAGATAGCCGTCCTGCGCGGGGCCTGCGTAGGCTCGCGCTCGCGCGTGCGAAGCGTGGTGCTGGTGACGAAGGAAATGGAATTAAAGGACGTGAAGAGCATTGCTCTAGACACTTCCTCTCGCACTTCGGTCGCGCTTGTTCGTGTAATCTTTCGTGAGTTCATAAGCTCTGAGCCGGAGTGGAAACGCGCCGAGCCTGATTTACAGGCCATGCTGCACGACTCGGACGCGGCATTGATTATAGGCGACCCTGCCATGACTTTCCCGCGCGAAGAGTTGCGCGTCTACGACATGGCTAGCCTGTGGCGCGAGCACACGGGTCTCGGCTTCGTGTTCGCCATGTGGATGGCGCGCGATGAATCCGTAGAGCGAGTCAAGACCGTGGATTTCCTTCGGGCGCGCGACGAGGGCATCGAGCATGTGGAAGAGATTGTGAGCGCTTATCAAGAGAAGCTCAATCTTTCGAGCGAAGAGTTACGAACGTACCTGCTCGAAAACATCTGCTTTGAACTGGGAGAAGAGATGCTGGCGGGGCTGGAGCTTTTCTACAAACTCGCACACAAGCACGGCCTCATCCCATCTTTGAAGCCTATGAAGTGGGTAGAGCAATAAAAGCAGGAACAAGAACAAATCCTTGCTGTACGTTTGCGCGTGGCTCTGGGATAATATCAGGGGGTCAAGCATGACTGACGGCTGAAAGCTTATGAAAGACATTCAACCAATTCTTGACCGTGCGATGGCAGGCGAGCGACTTTCCACCGTTGATTGCACGGAGCTTCTTGAGTCGCATGATTTCGTGCGCGTGGGGCTGGCGGCTGACGAGATTCGCAAGCGCTGGCACAGGGACGACGTTGTCACTTACATCATCGACCGCAATATCAACTACACGAACGTCTGCAACGTGGTCTGCACCTTCTGCGCCTTCTACCGCAGGCCCGGACATGCGGAGACGTACGTGCGTACGCTCGACGAGATTCGAGAGAAGATAGACGAGACGATTGCCCTTGGCGGCACGGGCGTTTTGATGCAGGGCGGGCTTCACCCGGACTTCGGTATAGAGTGGTACGAAGACCTCTTGCGTACGCTTCATGCCGAGTATCCGAATTTACAGCTTCACTGCTTTTCGCCGCCTGAGATTCACAACATTCATCTCATTTCGGGGCTGGATTACGAGACGGTTCTTGCGCGTCTCAAAGAGGCGGGGCTTTACAGTCTGCCCGGCGGAGGCGCGGAGATTCTGGATGATGAAGTCAGACGGCGCGTCTCTACCAAATGCACTACGGACGAGTGGCTGAATGTCATGCGCGCGGCGCATCGAGTGGGCCTGCGCTCGACTGCGACGATGATGTTCGGCATAGGCGATACAGTCGTGCATCGCGTGCGACACCTTGAGCGCATACGCGACCTGCAAGACGAGACGGGCGGCTTCACTGCTTTTATTCCGTGGACGTTTCAGCGCGAGAACACAGCGCTCGGTCGTCGCATCAAGGACGAGCCTACGGGCATTGATTATTTGAAGATGCTGGCGGTCTCGCGTCTCTTCCTGGACAACATAGAGAATTTCCAATCCTCTTGGCTGACTCAAGGATTGCGGTTGGGACAGGTTGCGCTCAGGTTCGGCGCAAACGACATGGGTTCGATTATGATAGAAGAGAACGTCGTCTCAGCCGCAGGCGCGCACAACTGCGCGGACGAAAAGATGCTGCGCTACCTGATACGCGAAGCGGGCTTCACGCCGCAGCAGCGAGACATTCTATATAAACACGTCAACCGCGAAGAGGCCGCCAAAGGTGATGAGAGCGAGTCCGCGCCCTTGCGCGAGTTGAGCGTGTTGATGGCCGATTAGAATAACAGTCTCCAAATGAAAATCGTAATAAATTAGCCGAATGTTTATGCGGCGGCGGAGCGTGCGCCCAGGGCGCGGCGTATGAAGGCGTTGAATTTTTCTGGATGCTCTTCGTGCGGGGTCATGCGGCAACGGTCGAAGATTTCCATGTCGGCGTTCGGATTGAGGCTCAGGAGCGCCGCAGCCTGTTCAATCGGATTCATCTGATCCTGCTTTCCCCAGACGAGCGTAACGGGCTGCCTGAGGCGCGCGAAAGCATCGCGTATGTCCGTGTTGAGAAAGCCGGAAAGGAAAGCTGAGATGGCGTGCTGTGCTCCCTCTTGGTGGCTGGCGGCGTAAAGCTGTGTGACCAGGCGGTTCGTCACGCGCGATGCATCGTAGAACAACTGGCGGCGCGCGTAATCGCGTATGCTGCGCTCCGAACTCATGACGTTGTAAAAAGAGGTGCCGAGCACAGGCGATTGCAGCAAGCCGTAAAAGGCTGCGCCCGTCATGCCCGGACGCGCACGCAAGCTATCCGCGCCCGTGGGCGCTATCAGTATCAGCGAGCGCACAAGATGCGGGTGCTCGTCCGCGACTCTGATGGTGAAAGCGCCAGCGAGCGAGTTGGCTATGATGTCTGCGGGAGCCTTTGCGACTTCGTGTATGAAGTCTGCTATCAAGTCCGTGTAGAGGTCTGCGGAATAGGGAGCGGTGGCGGGCTTTTCGCTTGCGCCGAAGCCCAGGAGGTCAAGCGCGTAAACATGAAAACTTTCGGCGAGCGCGTCAAAGTTTTTCCGCCACATGAAGCTCGAAGCGCCTGCGCCTATGCCGTGTATGAAAACGAGCGGCGTCCCCTTATGCTGAGCGCCAGACTCTTTGTAGAAGACGCGCCCCTCGCGCCAGTCGAACCATTTGGCTTCACCGCCGAGCGCGTTTTCTTCCGGCTCTTTGGCGTTGCGGCGAATGTTGGCGTTGACTGCCGCAAGCGCAGCCGCGCCAGCGCCCGTGGCGAGCACAGTCTTCCAGATTTTCCCGAACGCTCCCACAGCCTGAAACCTCTTAACCGAAACAGACTTTAACCTGCCGCTCATTACCCTGAAGCCCCGCTTGTTCTCTGAAGCCTAAAAAAAATTAAGAGCCTGCCAGCCCTCTACTAATGCAAAGTCACTATAACACGCGCGCCTGAGTGCTTTGCAAATAGCGTCTGAAATAAAAAGGTCAGTGCCGGTTGCTTAAGTCGGCGCTGACCTGTTTGATAATCTTTGATTCCTTCTATCTTTACGGACACTCTTTGTAGCAGATGGTGAAGTCTGCGACTTCCGTTTGCTCGCGGTCGCGTGCGGCTATGCCGACTGCGCCGATGCTGTATGTCCTGTAAGGGTCTGTGAGAATGCCCAGGGTCAGCAGGTCGCCCGTCTGACTGTCGGTAATCCAGACTCTAATCTGGTTGTCCTGCATCTTCATTTTGACGGCGAAGAATTTGCCGGTCTGAAGCGTGCTGGCGAAAGAGTTGATGGGAGCAGAGCCAAGCTGCTGGACTACTTTGCCGTCTTTGACGACGAAGCCGCGCAGCATGTACGGCTCGTCCGCGCTCGCGCCCGTCAGTTGTATCAGATAGTAATTGCGCGCATCCAGAGCGCGTGCGACGAAAGAGGCTGCGACGCCGTTGAGCATTCTGATGTTGCTGCGTAGCTCAAAGTTCGTGTAGAAGCGAACGGCATCATCCTTCGGAAGAGCTACGCCGGGGCCGCCCACGACCAGCTTTGAGCTTTCGGTGCGCCAGCCCTGCGGAGCCTCCCACGCGGCCAGGCTTCCCCACGAAGCGGAAAAGTTGGTGCGCGTCTCAAGACGCTTGAGCGTGACGTTGAAAGTCGTATTGTCCTTGACCGTGAAGGTCGTTTTTTCAGGAGCATAGCCAGCCTCCTTGACCACTATGTCCGCGATGTAGAGGCCAGGCGTGAGGCCCTGAAGCGTCACGTTGCCGTTTGAAAATTCCTGGTAGCTAGTCCTTCCCGTTCGCACGTACTCGTTGCCCTGCAAGACTGCGGGCGCGTATCTGATGTTGCCTTCACGCACGAGCGCGCCTTCGTTGTCTTTGATGGAAAAGCTGGCGTTGAAGGTCAGAGGGTCAAGCTTGAGCGTGACGGGCGTGGTCTGGTTGGCGCGGACAGTCACGGTCTCGTCTGCCGAATCGGTATAGCCCTGCCCTTCAGCATAAACCGTGTAGCGCCCCGGCTTGAGACGATTGAAAACAAACTGTCGCTCGTCGGCCCCGACATCGCCTTTGAGAGGCTCGCCGCCGCCCACAGGCTCAACGTAGACGGTCACGTTCGGCTGAGTCGTGGCGACCGACAGAGCGCCCGTGGTGGCCGTGGTAATAGGCTTGCTGGCTTTGACGACGGTGCGGGCAGTGTTGCGCGTGGCTGCGCGACGACCACCGCCGCCTCCGCCTGAGCCGCCGCCGGGGCCGCGACCGCCTCCTCCTCCTCCGCTTGACGCGCCGCCGCCGAGGTCTTTACGGCTGCCCGCAGCGCCGCCGATGATGTCTTCCTGCGCGTGCGTAACGAACGCTCCGGCGCATGTGAGCAAGGCTAAGAGTAGAACTGCAATCATCTTTTTTCTGGAAAGGGAACTCATAAGTCTCGAAACCCCCAAGAGGGAAAATTAATTTGAAGGGAAGACTAACGAAACGCAAGGTGTGTCGCGCTCTCGAAAGGAGAGCTTAACACACCTTGCGCCTGTCGGAGAATCGCAGCCTTAGAAAATAAGGTTCAGGTTATGCGAGAAGGAAATTAACAGGGATGGACAGGATGAACAAGATAAAAAGAGAGTTTTTGCTTCTTCTTTATCTTGTCTATCCTGTCTATCCTGTCCATCCCTGTTAATTACCCCTGACGCTTCAAACTCAACCTCTTAGAAAGAATACTTGATGGCGAACTGGAAGCGACGCCCTGGAGTCACAGTGTCCGTGGCCCTTCCGAAGCCGGGCGATTCCAGGAAGCGCACGGGCAGGCCGTAGTTGGCGCGGTTGAATAGATTGAAGATGTCCAGGCGGAACGAGAGCGCCTTGTCCTCCGAGATTCGGAAGTTCTTAATAATGGAGCTATTGGTCAGCCACAGGTTGCTTGAGCGAAAAGCGTTGCGCGGAACCGCTCCGTCTGAGCCTACAGCCGCAAGGAGCGTCGTAGGATTAACGGTCAACGTGTAGGGCCGAGCGCGATTGCCCGTCGCCTGAATGCCTGCCGTTGTGTTCGGCCTGTCCGTCAGGTTTCCGTCCAGATTCACATCGTAGATGGAGTTAATCGTGAAGGGCTGGCCCGTCTGGAAGATGCCGGTTCCCGCAACCTGCACCCCGTTGAAAATGAAGTGCAGAAAACCGTTGCCACTGCCCCAGCTTGAAAGGTCAGAGATGTAGTTGTAGGTGAAGCGGTGGCGCGCGTCGAAGTTCGACGGCGCGTACTCGCCCGCAAAGGTCAGGCTGTTCTGCGGAAGCGCGGGCGAGCCTGCAAGGTCAAAGACATCGCTCGCATCGTCCTGAACTTTCGAGAAAGTGTAAGCGGCCTGCAACTGGCTTGACGTACCGAGCAATCCAAAGCGCCCGCGAAGCTGTAGCTGAAGCGAATCGTAACGCGACCTTGCATTAGAGCGGTAAATCTCAACCGAGCCTACAGAGGAAAACGGTCGCCCGCCTATGACGTTGCCCGCAGCCGTCAGGCGCGAACCCGGCGGCAGCACTATGCCGTAAAATCCGGGCGTGAACTGGCCGTTAAGCGGGTCGTTGGCGGAGAAGATGGGCAGCAGAAGCTCGTTCGGCCCAAGGTTAGGCGTCGTCAGTCGCAGAAGATTTCGCCCCTGCGTTCCGACGTATGCAGCCGAAGCTACCAAGCTTCTGCCCAACTGCTGCTCGAAGGTGATGCTGTAGTGATGCGCCATGGGCGTCTTGAGCGTTCGTTCGGGAAGAGTCAGGCCGACGGCGTTGGCTCCTATGCCGAAGAACCTGAGGATGTCCAGCAGGTCTCCTATCTCCGCAGCATTAATCTGATTGAGCGTTCCGGGGTTTGCCAGAAGGTCAGGGTTGAGAGCCTGGAACAGTCCCAGGCCGCCGCCCGGCGCGAAGAAGTTCGTGAAGCCACCAGCGAAGTTCAAAGTCACAGCGTTCGGGAAGACGTTGCGCGACTGGCTCACTACCGCGCCGAGGATTTGGTCATAGTACAGGCCGTAGCCGCCTCGTATAACGGTCGTGCGGTTACTGCCGAACCAGTTGCTCGAATATGCAAGGCCAACGCGCGGTGCAAAGTTGTTCTTGTCGGCGTCGAAGATTTCCGTGCGCCCGGCAATGAAATTTTGCAGGCCCGGCACGACCTGCCGTATGAGCGGGTCGTTAAAGGTGCTCTCAATCCTGCGGCTGCGCTCGGCGGGCGGAGTGTTGTACTCGTAGCGCAGGCCGTAAGAGAGCACCAGATTCGGAGTCACGCGCCACTCGTCCTGCGCGAAGAAGTTGTACTGGTAGTAGCGCAGATTGATGGCCGTTGAGCCTGTGTTCAAAGTCTGGAAGAAGCCGCTCGCCGCGCCCGACGCCGCAAAATCGAGCGGGTGAATGAATCTTCCGCTCAATCGAAAGTTGGTGAATGCTCCGGTGTTCGGGTTAATGTCGAACTGAATCGCGGGCGAGCCGTTAAAGGTCAGAAGCGGTCGAGCAAGGCGCGGCAGGTCGCTGTTCAATTCTGTGCGGCGAATGTCTGTGCCGAATGCAAGGTTGTGATTGCCTAGCCGCCAGGTCATGGTGTCCGCTATCTGGTAAGTGTTGTTGACGCGGCGCTGCGGGAAGTTGAAAACGTCTACGCCGAGCGGGCTGAAGCCTGCTATCTTCACCTGCCCTAGCGTTCCCAAAAGGTCTTCGGTGGTCGTGCCTGGGTCTCGAACGTAAATCACGGGAGCGGTCGTGTTCGGCACGCCGAAATTGTTCGGCAGAGTAAAGTTCGAGAGGAACGTGGCGTTCAAAAGATAAGGGTTGTTGGGAAAGGCTCGGCTCGGAACCAGGAAAGACTTGTCCGGGTTCGCATCAAAGATGAGCCTGGTGCGCCCGTAGGAGGCGCGCAACTGATTGAAGATTGGGCTTGACGAATTCAGCCCTGTGATTTGACTGTTCAGGAAGGTGGAGAAATTCTGCGTGCGTACGCGCGGCCTCAGGGTAGAGAAGATGGCCTCGCCCGTGACGGGAATGTCTCGCCAGTCATCCGTAAAGTTGTAACGCGCCGTGAAGGATTGCTGTCTCCCGTTCCACTTCCAGTTGCCGTCAACCTTGCCGGAAAGAATCTTGCCCTGGCCGTTGGCAGGCAATGTCTGCGTAAACGTGTTGGCTCCGTAGATGCCGCCCGGATTGTTTGGAAACGGAAACAGGCTGAAGACCGCATCGCCCTCAATGCTGGTCGGGAACGCGAAGGTGGGATTGTTGCTGAAGCGGTCAAGGAAGAGTCCGCTTGCTCCGCTCCCGAATGCGCCGCGCTCCTGAACGGTCGGCACTGCGAAGCTGGCTTCCTTCGTAGCATTCAACAACTGCCCCTCAGCCGAGATGAAGAAGAAGAGTTTATCCGGCACAAGCTTTCCGCCGAGGACTAAGCCGCCCTGTCCGAGCGTGAAAGAGTCCTCGCCCCCGCTTCCGTTGCGGACAGTAAGCGGCGCGCCGCCCACTGGGTCAAAAGCGAAGGTATTAGGATTAAAGACAGCGTTGCGCGCTACAATCACGCTCTGATTTCCAACGCGAAGAGGCGTGGCGGCGTTGCCGAATGTGCTGTCAAAGGCATTGCGCGCGTTAAGCTGGCTGGTGTTCAGGAAGCCGTAGATTGTGCCGTGCAGGTCGTTGCCGCCGGACTTGGAAACGGCGTTGACCTGTGCGCCAATGTTTCTACCATACTGCGCCGGAGCGAGAAGCGTAGTCACCTGATACTCTTGAATTGACTCTATAGGCTGAGGCACCAGCGCCAGGAATCCCTGACGACGCACGCCTATGTCCTCGTCGTTATTGTCGGAGCCGTCGACCGTAAAGTTATTCGAGCGCGAGCGCAGGCCGTTGACGGCAAATTGTCCGGCAGAGCCAACGCCAGGGCCAACGCCAGGGCCAGCTATGCTGCCAAGAGTTTGCGGCGCTGTGGCTACGCCCGGCAGAAGCAGCGCCAGTTCGTCAAAGGAGCGCGTCAGCGTGGTTGCGCCGAGCGGCAACGTGGAAACTTCCTCGCGCGTAAAGATGCCGCCGCGCCTTGGGTTTCTCTTATTAATATCAATGGCAACGTCCGTGGTGTCCGGCGTGGTTGACGGCACAGGCGTCGCCTGCGCGGTCACAACCGGCGTTGCTGTAGGCTCCTGCGTGCCCGTAGGAACCGGCGTGGCTTGAGCCGTCAATCCCGTTCGCTTTCTGAGGACGAAAGGCTCCGGTAGAACCGTGGTAGCATCAACCGCCGTCAATCTCTGATCACGAGTTCGAACGTCATACTGGTCGCCCTTCAGGACTGTGAGCGTGTAATCGCCGGGCTGCAAGAGGCCGATGGTGAAATAACCGTCGGGCGTAGTGCGGGTCGCCGTGGGCACGCCCGTCAGCTTGTTGGTCGCGCGAACGGTCGCGTCCGCTAGCGGAGCGCCCGATTCGTCTACGACCCGCCCGCGAAAAGCGCCCGTCGTTTCCGTTTGAGCATGAACAAAAACGATGGCCTGTATTGAGACGCAGGCCAGAACAACTAGGACGGCGGAGAAGAGCCGTAAGTGAGAACCCATTCGAATGTACATTGTTGATTCCTCCGTGGCAGTTCACTTGTGTCAAACAGGACAGGAGGTCAGGTGACCTGAGCTAGAAGCGGGACTCTCAAATCCAGGCCCGCAAAGTGGAATTAAAGAGGCAACTGTACCGCTCGCTTTTTCGTGAATCGCGCGCCTTGGCGAGACTCAGGCTGACGAGACTCCGACTACCATCAAAGCTATACGGTTTTTTGTAAAGACGGGCCGAATGTAACCTTGCCGCACGATGCTTGTCAAGAAAATCTTCCAACTGGCCCACAAGAAGAGAAAAGTAGAAAGGCAAAAGTGAGGAAGAAAGCGCGCCCGGCTCTTTCCCCCTCACTTTTGCCTTTTTACTTTTCTTTTGCCTTTAAATAAAGGCGAAGTCGAATTGCTCCTGGTGTATGTGCTCGTCGCTGGTGACATCGACGGCCCCCAGGTAGTCTTCGATTTCGTTGAGCACGTCGCGCTCAGTGCTGCGAAGCGCGCGTGCGATTTCCGGGTTGACTCTGAGCGTGGTCTGCTTGATGCGGTCGCCGTTCATGGCGCGCGAGAGGCGGCGAGCCTCTTCCAGAATCTCGTAGCAGATGGTCTGCGGCGATTTCACAAGCCCTGCACCCTGGCAGTAAGGGCAGGGCGCGCAGAGCGTGCGCTCCAAGCTCTGCTTGACGCGCTTTCTGGTCATGATGACCAGGCCGAAGTCGTTAAAGGATAGAACCTTCGTGGGCGACTTGTCGTTCTGCAAAGCTTCCTGCAACGCCTGCATGACGCGGTTGCGGTTGCGCCTGTCTTCCATGTCAATCAAATCCAGCACGATGATGCCGCCCAAATCGCGCAAGCGAATCTGTCGCACAATCTCTTCGACCGCTTCCAGATTCGTCTTCGTGATGGTGTCTTCAAGGCGCGTCCCTCCGCGACCGACGAACTTGCCCGTGTTGACATCAATCGCCACGAGCGCTTCCGTTTGATTGATGACGAGGTAGCCGCCGGATTTCAACCAGACGCGCGGCTTGATTGCCTTATCGACTTCCGACTGCACGCCGTAGGATTCCAGTATAGGTTCGTCGCGCGTGTAGAGCTTGACGCGCTTGACCATGCGCGGCTGTATGCGGTTGATGAACTCGACTATGCGAAGGTACTCGTCCTCGGAGTCTACGCGAATCGCCGCGAAGTCATCCGAGAGTTGGTCGCGCAGGATGCGCTGAATCAAGTCCAGGTCTCGGTGTACGAGCGCAGGCGCTTTCGTCTTCTCCGCAGAGCGGCGAATGTCCAGCCAGGTGCGTACGAGATAACGCGCGTCTTCCCTAAGGTCTTGCTCGCTGATGCCTATACCTGCGGTGCGGACTATGAAGCCGCCCGAAGGCACGTCCTCTTCGGCGCGTATGGCCTGAATAAGGCGGCGCAGGCGCACGCGCTCGCTGTCGGATTCAATCTTGCGCGAGACGCCTACATGCTCGACCGTGGGCATGTAGACGAGGAAGCGGCCCGGCAGCGCTATGTGCGAAGTGATGCGCGCACCCTTTTTGGCTATAGGCTCTTTGGCAATCTGAACCAGAATCTCCTGGCCTTCGCGCAGCAGGTCTGTGATGGTGGGCTGAGAGCGCTCGCGCTCACGACGAGACTCGCGCCCGCCGCCGCGATACTCACGACGACCATTGCCTTGAGACGGCGGAGCCGGTGCCGCTTCGTCAGCTTCTACGGAAGCAGTCGGAGCGTCGTCTCGACCGTTCGAGCGGTCTTCGTGATTGCCGTCGCCGTGCTTGCCGCTACTGCCGCCGCGACGCCGCCGCCGCCCGCCGCGACGCGTGGCGAACTCTGCGCGCGAGCGCGTTGCCGTCAGGCTGGCTTCGGCATCCTCGAAAGTCTCGTCGTCCGTGTCGGCCTCGAAGTGTTGGCCGTCGGCGGCGCGAGAGGCAACCGCGTCCGATTGTGAAGCGCGCTCGGCTTCGGATTCGAGCACGGCCATGTCCGTCTCGCCTTCGTCGCCTGAAGAGGCCGCGCGGCGCGAGCGACCCTTCTTGGACGCGGCAGCTTTGCTTGATTTGGAAGATTTCTTCGCGGCGGTTTTGCTTGCCTTCTTGCTGGAAGCACGCCTGGATTTCGCGGGAGCCTCTTGTGTCTCGGCCCCTTCACGGGCTTTGGACGCAACGCCTTTCTTCGCCCCGCGTTTTGATGCGGTGCGACGCGAGCGCTTTGAAGATGCAGCCTGCCCTGCGGCCTCGCTTGCAGCCTCAGAGACTTTCTCTTCATCAGAGACGCGTTCGAACTGCGGCGTCTCCGTCTCTTCATCTATCTCGTCGATGAAGGCGTCTATGTGCGCGGCGACCGTTTCCTGTACGGGAGCGGTCTGCGAAGCTGCCTCTTCGTCGCTGTCGTCTATGCGCTCGAAGGAAGCCTCGCCCGCAAGATTGGAAGGGAGCACGGAGCCTACCTGGGCCTCTCGCAGGTCTTCGTCGTCAATGTCGAACTCTACGGCGTGAATCTGGTCAAAGAGCCGCTCCTGTAGGCGCGCGTCCTTGAACATCTCGCCGTCTTCGGCAGCGCTCTCGTCTTCGTCAACGATGCGCTCGAAGGACGAGTCTGCGGCGACAAAGGGCGTGGCGATGTCTTCGGCGGGTGCTTCGTACGAAGGCGTGATGCTGGCTGCGGCCTCTTCCGGGGGCTGAGCGGTTTCGGCCTTTACGCCCTTGCGGCGTCCACGGCGTCCGCGCTTGCGGCCTCCCCTGTCTTCCGCTTCCTCCGGCTGTGAAAAGGAAGGAGCGGTTTCTTCCACCCCGACTGCTTCCTCGGCAAAGTCGCCTGCGGCGGGAACCGCTTCTTCAAGCTCGATGGGAGTATCCAGGAGAGGCTCGGCGCGTTCCTGCGTGGCCTCCATGCGATGCTCGCGTTCCAGGCGCGACTGCTCTATGCGCTCCTGCGCGGCTCGCTCGGCTTCGGCGCGCGGCTCAGACTTCTTGGACTTGTCCATGACTATACGCTCGAACTCTTCTTCTTCGTCGAAGAAGTCCGAGACGTAGAGGAAGGCGTCGCGCTCCAGTCCTATGTCTACGAAGGCTGACTGCATGCCGGGCAGAACCCGCATGACGCGCCCCTTGTAGATGTTGCCGACGATGCCCTGATGCTCTTCGCCGCGCTCTATGTAAAACTCCGTCACCTGCTCGTTCTCGACGATGGCGATCTTCTTTTCGCGTCCGTTGACGCTGATGATTAATTCCTTTGGCATGTTCTCAAATGTTTCTCCGAGACAGGGCAGCGCTTTCAGGCCGAAGCTTTCTTAGAGAAAGCTTCAGGCTCCTTTAGCGGCTGCCGTGTGTGAATGATAGGATGGGAAGCGTGCAGGGGCCTCAAGCTCAAAGCTTGAGCGAGGCCAGGCATGCTTCGCACGCGGGGCGAGGCCGTTGCCAGCGCCCTTTAATTTAAAAGCGGAAAGGCAAGACGATCTGTCCGGCCTGAAGAAGAGATATGAAGCTTTAAGCTCTGCGGAAGCCCCGGTCGCACACGGCTGCACCTGCACGACCCGTGTGGCCGCTCCCACTACGCGAGTAGACCCTGAACTGAACAAATGGAATCTCCACGGCGAAGCCCTCAAGGGATTAACAGGCCGCTCATCGAAAGACGTGCGCCGGAAAAGGGGAGCATGCAGCTTCCGAAGCCTGCCCGCTCAATAAACCCGCTTCCTGTCAATCACGCGCCGGTCTCTCTTTGACCTCAGACGCCTTCCCCCGGTGTGTGCTTCGCATGAGCCGTTTCTATGACCGGCGAATCTTCGCCAGCAGGTCGTATGAACGGCCCCTTTCAATCTCTAATTCAACTTTGGAAGACTGCCGAAAACTTTCCCGGCTCGTCTTCAAAAATGTATTCCGTCGCGCGGCCCGGCTTCTAGATGGAAGCGCAACATAAACGTTCTCTGGTCTCTCACGCTTGAAAGTATCAAACGCTCAAGTTGGCGCTTTGACGTGCCGCTCCAGATGGTTAGGCGCGGGCCGAGGCGAGCAACCCAGAGTATAACCGAGAGAGCAGCAAACCTGAAAGCGGCTGCGAGAAATTTTGCAGAAAGCCGAAAGCCAATCCCTGCACACGAGCCGCCCGTGCCTAAGCCTCATCGCCGCGACGCCCTCTATTAAAATCAATCCACTCGCTGAACTTTCGGTCAAGGTTCGCCTCTGATTCCGCCAACCTTTCCAAGGCTGCATCCGTCCTCTTTTGTGCCTCAGCCAGTTCCGCAATCTTAGCATCGGCGTAAGCCTGAGCCTCTTCAGTTTTAGCTTGCGCTTCGCTTAGCCTGGCTAATGCTTCTTCAGTTCTGATTTGAGCGTTGGCTAATGCGTCTATTTTGAAATCAGCATTGGCCTGAGCTTCTCGCATCTTAACTTCTGTCATCGCTTTTGTCTCGATGACGAGTTGGGCGAGCGTGTCTACGGTGATTTCGAGCTTGTTAAATCTTTCTTCCGGCGTCATTGCGTTTTGAGTCCTCCTTGGTTTTTGGGTAGGGAGGCGCTCCTGCGGCTCTTACTTGGCTGAGCTTAATTGACGAAGCGGCGCAATTGTATGCTGATGGCGAAGCCTATGGCAATGAAGGTGGCGAGCACGCTTGAGAGACCTGCGCTCATCAGTGGAAGCGGGACGCCTATGACGGGCAACATGCCTAAGGCCATGCCTATGTTGATGAAGAGTTGGAAGGCAAGGCCGCCTACAATCGCCATGATGACGAGCATCCCTGTGCGGTCGGGCGCGCGGCGCGCTCCTGTAATCAGCCGTGACAGAAGGATAGCGTAGGCCAGAAGCAGAAGGATGCAGCCGACGAAGCCTGTGGATTCCGCCGTCACCGCGAAGATGAAATCCGTGTGCGGCTCTGGCAGAAACTTGAGCTTGCTCTGCGAGAATTCGTTTGAGGCGCGCGTGCCCAGAAGTCCGCCTTTGCCCACGGTGACGATGGATTGCCAGGTGTGATAACCGTAGCCGCGCTTGTCCGCGTTCTCAGGATCAAGGATGACGTTGATGCGCTCCTGCTGGTAGTTCTTAATCTTGCCGGTCTTAACACCCACCATGTAGGCCGCCGGAATAAGGAAGATGCTCAAGATGCATGCGGCCACGACCAGTCGCATGCGAACGGCTGAGAGAAAAAGCACCACGGCCAGAAGCGGGAAGTAGGTGATGGCCTGTCCGGCATCAGGCTCAAGCAGTATGAGGGCTATAGGGAGACCGAGTATGCCGCAGCCTATGAGCATCTCGCGCCAGGAGAGCGGCCCCGTTCTAGGCGGGCCGAAGAAGCGCGCCAGCATCAGCACCGTTGGAATCTTGACGAACTCCGAAGGCTGAAACTGACCCAGGCCCGGCAGCTTAATCCAGCAACGCTGCCCGTTAATCTTCATGCCTATGCCGGGAATCAGCACCACTATGAGCAGGACGAGTCCGAAGACGTAGAAGGCAGGGGCGAAGTCAATCAGCTTACGATAGTCCATGAAGGAGACGACGAGCATGAAGACGAACGCGATGCCGAGGCCCACTAGCTGCTTTTCCCAGTAGGACTCGTCGGGCTGCGCGTTGTGAATCTGCCAGGTTCCGAACAGGACGATCATGATGGCGATAAGCGCCAGAAACCAATCGAAGTCACGGAAGCTGCGTCTGCCTGAAACTGATAACATGATGGAACAATTTCCGAATCGTGAAAACGCGGGTAGAGGACTTGTCCCTGCCCCTACTTCTTTTATTCTCCCTGTCGTTTATCTGCGGCCTGCGCCGCCGAGGCGGAGCGTTGCGGCAGCGTCTTCTTGTTAGCCTGCGCTATCTGCGTGCCGGGAGGTTCCCCGCCGCGCGTCTTGCGATAGTACTCGTCGTAAACTGCGCGCACGGCAGGAGCGCCGAACTGCGAGCCGAAGCCGGAGTTTTCAATCAGCGCGATGGCTGAAATCTCAGGCTTCCACGCGGGCGCGTAAGAGACGAACCACGAGTGATCCTTGTTCTCGCCCACATCCTTGCCGAGGCCGACGACCTGAGCCGTGCCGGTCTTTCCGGCAATCTCGAAGTCCGCCATCTTGATGCGCGCAGCCGTGCCGCCGTTATTGACCACGCCCCACATGCCCTGCACGACCGTGTGATGAAAGTCTTCGGGCATCTCTATGTCTTTCGGGTTGGGCCGGTCTGAGTTGAGCGGCTTGAAATTGATGGCCGCGCGATAATCGGGCGTGCCCGGCTCGCCCACGGCTTTGAACTCCTTGAGAAGGTGCGGAATGTAGAGCTTGCCTCCGACGCCTACGCCCGCCACCGCGCGCAGCATTGCTATAGGAGTCGCAAAGTCGTAGACCTGTCCGAACGAAGCGTAGACGGTGTCTATGTCTTTCCAGGGCTGGCCGCGCTTCTCCATCATGGGCTTGAAGAGGTTGGGCGTCTGGGAGACGTTCTCGTGCGGCAGGTCAACGCCCGTGCGCTTGTTCAGGTCGAACTCGTCAACCATCTGCATGATGCCGTCCACGCCCATCTTCAATCCCAGGCGATAAAAGTAGCCGTCGCAGGAGTGCGTGATGGCGCTGACTATATCCGGCGTGCCGTGATTGCCCATGCATCGCGTGAACTTGTTGCCAACCATGATGCCGCCGCCGCATAGCAGGTTGGAGTTCTTCAGCGTAATCGCGCCCTGCTGAAGTCCGGCCACAGACATCGGTATCTTCCAGGTAGAACCCGGAGGATAAAGCCCCTGAATCGTGCGATTGATGAGCGGCGTCTTGGGGTCTTTGAGGAGCGCGTTGTATTCGGCGCGGCCCTCGCGGCTGGTGATGCGCTGCGAGAAGAGGTTCGGGTCAAAGGTCGGAGCCGAAGCCATCGCCAGCACTTCTCCGTTGTTCGGATCCATGACGACGATTGCGCCGCGCTTCTGAGGCGCGTTCCTCAACTGCTCTTCGGCCACAAGCTGAAGGTCGAGGTCAATGGTCGTCACCATGTCCTGGCCCGGCTGCGGTGCAACTTCCTCTATGATGTCCTGTATGTGGCCGCGACTGTCGACCACGACCTTTCGATAGCCGTCGCGCCCACGGAGGTACTGGTCGTAGACGGCCTCTACGCCTTCGCGCCCTATGATGTCGCCAGGCTTGTAGCCTTTATCTTTATATTTAGGCTGTTCCAACTGCTCAGGGCTTATTTCGCCGACGTAGCCCAGGACGTGACAGAGCGTTCCGTTCTCTGGATAGCGGCGCTGCGGCTGAGCCTCCACGCGCAGTTGCGGGTACTCCAACTGATGCGCCTCGACCCAGGACTGGTCAGCGGAGGTCGCGTTCTCTTTAATGCGTATGGATTCAAAGGCAGGCTGCGTCTTTATCTGGTCAAAGCGCTCGCGCAGGTAATCCGGGTCAATGTCCAGCCCTTGAGAAAAAGGCTCTACGAACTGATTGAGGTCAAGATTCTTCACGTCCTCGCGCGAAAGGATGACGTTGTAGATGGGGCGAGAGTCAACCAGAATCTTGCCGTTGCGGTCGAAGATGACGCCGCGCGGCGCGGGGATGGGAAGAAGGCGTATACGCTGGTTCTCGGCGCGCTCGGCGTAGTACGCGCCCTTCATCATCTGTAACACGTACAGGCGCACGGCCAGCACAGAGATGAGCAGCACTATGAGTATCTGCAAGATACGCAGCCGCGCACGCAGGTTTTGGGAATCGTCTTCGAACTTCATGACGAACAGTCTTCAGTTTTTCAGTTCTCAGTTTTCAGTTTCAGAGGATAGCAACCGGGCCAGCGCTGCGAACCATTGTTAAAGATACCAGCATCAGTGGCCGATGGCTAGCAGATATTTCAACGCTTGCGCCTGAACCGGTTCATCCCTCGGCGGGCCACGCGGCGGCGCACGGACAATTGCCTGCGTTGCCGCGCCCGCTCGCTAAACAGAGTGTCAAAGAGATAAAGGAGGATGGTGCCGACAATCGTCGTCCAGATGACCTTGTAAGAGGCCGTCTCTACGAAGGGCTGAAGCGAGGCCCTGTCGAGCAGGCGGTGCAGCAAGACGTAAACGGTCGCGTCCAGCAGCGCAGCCCCGGCCAGCACAGGGATTCTCACCAGGGGATTATCAAGCATCACGCGGGTCGCAAGGCTGGCGATGAGGTAGGCCGTCAGGGTCTTGGAGAAACCGTACGCGCCCAGCAGGTCGCCGCTCAAAGCGCCCGTAGCCACGCCCGCAATCGTTCCGACTATCATCGCCTGCAACACGTCGCGCTGCAAAGCGAAGTAAACGGTCACTATGAGCGGCAAGTCAATGTGTACGAGGGGGGGCCAAATCTGGCGTAGAGACGATTGCAGTATGACGGCCAGCGCAACGACGACTGCGATTTTCAGTTGCTGCATCGTAAGAAAGTACTGAGTGCTGAGCGCTGAGTAAAAGAAAGAATGTTCTTACTCATTACTCATTACTCATCACTGCTTTTTCCCCTTGTCCACATTGGGCAGCGCCTGATCCGGCGGCGTGCGTGTCGGCGCGCGGTAGAGGAGGACTGCGACCTCCTGCAATTGATCCAGGCGTGCGCTGGGCTTGACGTGAATCACGTGCGGGACGGTGGCGGAGCCTTGCTTGATGCGAACCACCTCGCCCACGCTCAGGCCCGCAGGATAGATGCCGTCCTGTCCCGTAGTCACAACGTAATCGCCCTGCTTGACCTCTTCCAAACCCGAAACGTAACGCATCTCGACCAGCCCGTTCTCGCCCAGTCCCTTGACCGAGCCGAGCGCGTTGGATTCGCCCAGTTGTCCCACCACCGCGCCCGCAGCCGAGCGCTCTGCCGTTATCAACATCACCTGCGCCGTCCAGGGACTTGTAGCCACCACGCGGCCCACGATTCCGCTTGCGGTCACGACCGGCATGTTAAGCTCAATCCCCGAAAGACGCCCGCGATTAATGGTCACGGTGTCGAACCACTCGGAAGGGTCGCGCGAAATCACGCTGGCGGCGACCACGCCGTACTGCCCCTGCTCCTTTAAATCCAGTAGACCTTTGAGGCGCGCGTTCTCGTCTATGGCCGCGCGAGATTGCCTCAACTCGGCGTCCATCTCTTCGACGCGTTTTTTGAGTTGCTCGTTCTCGGCGGCGGCGTTGCGAAGGTTGGCTAGGCGCTGGAAGAAGCCCACGCCCGCGCCGCCCGCGCCAGTCGTCACACGCTGAAAGGGCGCGACGATGGCCTGCGCCCAGACGCGAATCATGCGCTGCTTCGTCACATCATCGCGCGCGTCGTACGCCATCAAGGTGAGATTCAAAAAGAGCAGCCCTATGAGCCACCAAGGCGCTCGCTGCCGAATCTCCTTTTGTGTCCTCGCAACCATAACGAAGTCCAGAGAGTCTGGAGAGTCCAGAGAGTCTAGAGAGGAGAGAGCATTTTTAACTCTCTAGACTCTCCAGACTCTCTGGACTCTCTAGACTTACATTCCGCTCGTGAGCGTGTTGTCCCACTTGACGCGCTTCAGGAGGTTGAAGTCCGAGAGCATCTTGCCCGTGCCGAGGACGACCGAGGAGAGCGGGTCTTCGGCTAAAGAGACGGGCAGCCCCGTTTCAATCGAAAGCCTGCGGTCAAGATTCTTCAAGAGAGCGCCGCCGCCCGTCAGGACTATGCCGCGCTCAACTATGTCCGCCGAAAGCTCGGGCGGCGTTCTCTCCAGCGCCACTCTCACGGCGTTGACGATTGTGGCGACCGAATCCGCAAGAGCTTCGCGCACCTCTTCGTCCGTAATCGTAATCGTCTTCGGGATGCCTTCGATAAGATTGCGCCCGCGCACTTCCATCGAAAGCGGCTCGTCCAAAGGAAACGCAGAGCCAAGCTCTATCTTGATAGCTTCCGCCGTACGCTCGCCGATTAGAAGGTTGTACTTACGCTTGATGTACTGTGTGATGGCCTCGTCCATCTCGTTGCCAGCCACACGCACGGCGCGGGAATAGACGATGCCGCTCAAAGAGATGACGGCGATGTCCGTGGTGCCGCCGCCTATGTCCACGACCATGTTGCCGTGCGGCTCCGTGATGGGGAGGCCAGCGCCTATGGCTGCGGCCATTGCTTCTTCGACGAGATAAACTTCGCTCGCCTTGGCGCGGTAGGCGGAGTCTTCTACGGCGCGGCGCTCGACTTGAGTAATTTCAGAAGGGATGCCAATGACTACGCGCGGAGAGACCCAGGTTTTACCGTTGTGGGCTTTTCTGATGAAGTGCTGAAGCATCTTCTCCGTGACTTCAAAGTTAGCGATGACGCCGTCCTTCATGGGACGAATGGCGACGATGTTGCCGGGCGTGCGTCCGAGCATTTCTTTGGCGTCGCGGCCCACGGCCTCGACCGCGTTGGTCACTTTGTTGATTGCGACGATTGAAGGCTCAGAGACGACTATGCCGCGCCCCTTGGCGTAGACGAGCGTGTTCGCCGTGCCAAGGTCTATCGCCAAATCTGAGGAGAAGAGACTAAAGAGCGATTTAAATGCCATCTAATTACACGTCCATATCTGTTCAGATTAAATTACTGCCCTCCAAAGGGGACGAGCGGTTCTGGCGCGTGCTGTGTTAGGGAATCCAACCGGGGTCACAACGGAACTTGCTCAGCCACACGAAGAGCGAACTCCCTAAGATAACCGAAGAACCGCTTTTTGGCTATCAGTAAATCGCTCTTTTTTCCTAAAGATTCAGTCCTTGGGCTTCAGGGAAGCGGGCGCTTGAGCCAATCTGATGCAGTTCTTGTGGGCCGCCTTGGCCTCGTACATGGCCGTGTCGGCGCTGGCGACCAGTTGTTGAGGCGACTGCGCGTGTTCGGGGAAGGCCGCCACGCCGAAGGAGGCCGTGAGCTTTAATTGAAGGCGGCGTCCGCCCGTGAACTCGTGCTGTTCTGTCTTCTCGCGTAGGCGGCTGGCGACTCTTTCGGCCTGCTCCATATTGGTTTCCGGCAGGACTACTACGAACTCGTCGCCGCCGTAGCGCGCAACGGCATCCGTGTCGCGCACAGAGGCTAAAATCACTGCGGCCATCTCCATCAGGACGTGCGAGCCTACCAGGTGGCCGTGCATGTCGTTGATGCGTTTGAAGTCGTCAAGGTCAAGGAAGATGGCGGCGACAGACGAATTATAGCGGCGTGCGCGCTTAATCTCGTTCGTCAGATATTGTCTGAGATAGCGCGCGTTGTGAAGCTTCGTCAGGTCGTCCGTCTGCGACAGCTTCTCCGCTTCGGCTATGCGAACGGAGTTGGCAAGGGCAGAGGCAATGGGAAGGGCCAGGGCATCGAGCAACGCAACGTCTGCTTTTGAGAAGGCGCGTCCGCCTTTGCCTTCGCGCACGGCTTCCAGCACGCCGAAGACTCTTTCGTTGCTGATTAGCGGAACGGCCACGATGCGGCGTCCGCGCTCGCTGCGTCGAATGGTCTCCATAGAGCGGGCAGCGCCTTTCGCAGCCTCGGACTCCGAGCCGAAGAGCGCCAGCGATTCTCCCATCAGTGCGCGCCGCCAATCCTTTTCGGGAATCTCTCGCTCGCTCGTGGTCAACCCGCGAACGGCCAGAGGCTCAAGCGTCTGGGCTTCGCCTCCGCTTGCGTCCGCAGTCAGATAGATGGCCCAACGGTCTGCCTGCACGAGCGGCGCGAGACCGACCAGGGTCGTGTGAGCAGCGCTTTTCTGGTCGGCTGCGAAGTGCAGAGAGGCCACGACCTCGAAGGCCGAGCGCAGGCTCTTTGTCTTTAGTTTCTGAGGCAGCAGAAGCGCGCCCGTTAAGAACTCGCTCTCGGCAGTCTGACTGCGCGGCAGCGAAAGCTCGCCCGTCCCGCCTTTATCTTCCAGGTCGCGCAGGAGCACGGGAAGCTGCGCCGGTTCATCGGCGATGACGCGAAAGCCCAGGCGCTTGAGAGCCGTGTTATCCAGCACGCGCGCTCCCGTCGCACGGCTTCCGTTGGCTTTGTGACGACACGCGACCAGGGGCGTGCGCGGCCAGATGGTCTGCACATGCTCGCGCACTGCATGAAGCTCAACAGTGCTGGTGCCCGGATGAACTTCATAAAGGACTACCACGGGCTGCGGCGCGTCGTAGCGGAAGGCAGCGCCGTGCATCTCATGCAGGGCGACGCGGGCCGCGACTTCCGCCTCGCGCAAGCCCTCTATGAACACGACCAGCCCCGCCTCGCGCAAGGTTTCGACAAGCTGCGGCGCAGGGGCTTCATGAGCATCTGTCAGTAGAACGACGTGCCGTGTCATCTGTCCGAGCAACTCCTAGGTGCCGCGCGTCGGCACAAGAGCGAAATTGAATCGTGTGCGATTGCCCTGCGGGTCTTGAGCTTCGCCCGCCACCTCGCGCGAGTTTTCGGGCACGGTAATCTGAAGCTGGAACGAGCCGTCGCTGCCCGTTAAGGTCTGACGACCGAGTATGCGTATGGTGGTGCCGGGCTGCGCTCGTCCGCGCACAAGATATATCTGGCCGCCCACGTAATTTATCTCTGTAATATTAACCGCAACGTTTTCATTAGAGCCTGCGGGCACGACTATGAATTTCTGCGGGTCGCTCCAGTCGGAGACCTGGCCCGTGGTGGCCGTTGCGCGCACTCGCCAGAAGTAGTTGCCGGGCCGAAGGTCGCTGGCGTTGAATTCCGTGGAAGCCAACTGGTCGCGCTCTATCACCTTGCCTGCCGTGACGAAGAAGGGAGAGGTTGCGACCTCGACGCGGTAGTGAGCGGCAGAGCCTGAGACGGGGCGCTGCCACTTCAAGGTGACGCTGGCCGCGCCGCTTGAGCCAACGAAGATTCTCTCAAGGTCATGCGGAGCGGCTGGGGCCGGAACGTCCAGCAGTTTCTCTCTGCGCGCGATGTTGCCGGACGGGTTGATGTTGATATATTCGCCGCCTCGGACAGTAGTAGTCTCGCCGGTCTTGACGCTGGTCGTCTCCATCTGTCCCTGGTTGACGCGTATGTCTTCGGTGCTGTCCGGGTTGATGCCGAAAGATGCGCCCGTCTGCGGCCCCAGCTTGTTCTGCGTCTGCCTGGTCTGGACTACGTTGTTGGTGCCCTGCGGCTGCTCTTCGGTGCGGACGTTAATCTGGCCGCGATCGACCACCACGTTAACGTTCACGCGCTGGCCGCCTTCGGCAGAGGTGTTGTCGCGTATGATGACGGTAGAATTTTCACGCACCACCAGAATAGAGCCGTCCGCGAGGTTGATGCGTGCGCGGCCATCGGCTTGAGTCTGCACGGTGTCGCCTGGGAAAAGCTGCGTCTGGATGCTGGCAGAGATGGTTTCGCGCGTGGCCGCGCGTACTACGCGCACGTCGCCTTCGAACGAGATGAAGCGCGCTCCGGCAGGGGCTTTCGCCACGGCACCACTGTTGACGAAGGGCAGGCCGTACTTCCAGACATAAATGCCCGCGCCGCCCGCCAGAATTGCCAGCAGGAGCGTCGCCAGTATGGTGTAGACAAAGCGCTTTTGAACGACCCACCAGTCCAGGTCAAAGCGGCTGACTTTAGAAGCCATAATCGAACAGGAAATTAAAAACTCTCTGAAAACGCGGGGCAGCGCGGCGGCAGCTTGCGGAAAGTGAAAGTGAGCGCCCGGCAAGACGTGCGACAGGGAAGTGGCCCTCCCTGCTAAACAAAAATTAACACAGGGCGTAAGCCAAAGGCAAAAGAAAAATTCAGAGGCGAAAAATCGCGGAAATAAAGCGATTTAGCAGGTTCGTTAAGAGCTTTTGAGGTTTCATTAAGAGCTTTTGGAGGCTTTGCCCGAAAAGCCCCTAAGTTAAGAGGCTTTTCGTACAGAAGCATTTTCCGTCCGAAAACTCGCGTTGATGTTCAACTCATAAACTGACTTTATCACGCAGCACAGATTGTGCGCCAACACCTTGCACAAGGCTTCGTTGACCTGTGCTGTCGGCGTCTTGCATTTCAGCCGTTGACCGAACTTTGCTTTTATCATGCTGAATACAGTCTCAACATTTGAGCGGCGATGATAATGCTCTAAGAACTCGTCACGGCGAAGATTATAGTAGTGATACATCTTCACCCATACAGATGATTTAGGATTCACCTTAGACTGTTCAGTTGCATTCGATTTGAAAGGGATATAAGGCACAGCACCGTGACGCACAGTAGCAAGTAGGTTACTGTCTCCGATGTATCCCTTGTCGGCTGATACTTCGGCCATCTTAAAGCCACTCTGTGCTGTCTTATCAACGAGAGGCTTGTAGAACGGATAATCATGCTGATAGCCGTCGCTCACTTCGACACTCGTTACGATGTGCGTTGACGTTCCGCACATCAAGTGAAGTTTTATCCATTGCTCACGGTCTGAGTCTTGACCATACTTCACATCATGCCATTTCACTTGAGGCGCGCCGAAGCCCGAACTATCAACCGCAAAGTTCGTCTCAACTGACTTGAGCGGCATACTGCTTTCCGTGATTAGGTGTTTCAGGTAGGGCGTGATTGATTCCATTTTCAGGTAATCGAAGATGGAGTTATAGGACGGCATCTTTGATAGATAGCCTTTAGCTAATGCGTCTCGCAAGTCACTTGTAAAGCGACGGCCAGACAAGGTTGAGTATGTGCGAAAGACAGCCGCGAAGATAATATCAGCAAGCGGCAAGCGTGGACGCCCTACGGTCTGGACAGGTTCTTCGATGCTCTGACAGAGCGCGTAGAGCAAAGCTAAAAACTCTGACTTCTCACGCGTCTGCGATTTATTATAGCTTGGCCACTCCTGCTTATACGTGATGCGCTTTTGAACCGTGACGGTCTCTGTAACTGTGGTCTCGCCGTCTTTCGTCTCTGTGGTCTGCGTGCGTTGAAGGATGATTTGAACCGCGTGGATATGCTTACATGCCGCGCGCCTAAACTCATGGTCTGGACAAGTGCAACGCGGTGTCTCTGCCTCTAAGTCAACGGCATACTTCTTTCCGGCTGTAGTTGACGGAACAAGCCACAAGTGACCCCTGCGTGTAATCTTCGCTTTATTCGCTATCTCAAGACCTTTTTGCTCGCGTGTGCTCATGGTATGAACTCCTTATTGGGTTGAGTCCACACAAGCCTTAGCGTATAATGCAGGTTGTCTAGGCCATACGGCTTCGGCTGTGTGGTTTGATGGCCTCGCTGGCTGTTCAAGCAACCGGCGGGGCTTCTAAATGAAGGCTTACCACGTCCCTCTCTAGTGTCTCCGTCAAAAGCCAGTAGAGAGGGACTTCCCGTTTTCGCCCTCTGCATCGGTAAGCATGAATGCAGGGGCTACTCATCTTCTCATAACTTCAAAGACCTCCTGACATGCAGCATTATATGGTTTTATCACGGTAAGTCAAGAGAAATATCGTCGCTAACGCGGTATTTTTATTTTGCCCTTGACGGGCAGTTCATTTTCGGCTATCGTGGTTAGCGCCTAACGAAAGGAGGCTAGATATATGAGTACAGATGAGGCGAAAGCTACCGCAGCTAAGAGGACACGAAGTCCTAATTATCCAGCTATCAGCTTGGCAGAGGCGATTCCTCGCATAGCTCAGATTTATGAGCAGGAGTTTACCCACGCAGCCGACAGCGAGACCTTGGCAAGGGCGCTCGGCTATAGCGGCACAAATGGTGCTTCTGATGCGGTAATTTCAGCGCTCAAAAAGTATGGGCTGCTCGAAAATGCAGGCAACCGTGAATACAAGCTGAGCGAAGGCGCAATAGACATATGCCTGCATCAAAAAGGCGACGCTGAGCGAGTTAAGGCTATTAGAGAAGCAGCTTTCACGCCCCCGTTGTTTAAGGAACTATTTGAAGAGTATGGGGACGTACTTCCGAGCGAAAATAATCTACGGGTAAAGCTGATTAAAAGGGGGTTCAACCCTAAGTCAGTGGGGGATGTTATTCACGCTTACCGCGATACATTAGACCTTGTATCGCAGGAAGCGCCTGAGTATAATGCGGCTGTAGCGGGCAAGAAAGAGGGTGAAGGTAAGGATACTACGCCCGCCGGAGCAACGTCTATGCAACAGCCACCATCTACAGGCCAATCTGGCACAGGGCAACAGGCTTCCGGTCAGATATTCGGCCATAAAACATTATTTCCTCAGGGAGCAGAGGGGCAGCCCGTTGATTCACGGAAAACGACCGAGTTAGCTTTTAAGCTGTCACGTGGCAGCGAGGCGCGTGTAACTATCTATGGTGATGCCACTCAAGAGGCGATTGCCAAACTTACGGCTTTGTTAGAGCTTAGTCAAGACACCTTTCCTACACAGGCAGAGCTTACACAGCCGCGCGCCGCTATCTGGCGCAATAAAGACCATGACCAGCCCGTAAAGGTCATTGGCGAAGCTGGCGAGCATGAAGGCCGTCGCTACATGAAGATAGCGGAGAGCGATACGGCTGTGCCAGAGGATGAACTTGAATACGAAGCGAAAGGGGCGGCATAGACCGCCCCTCCTTTTTAACCCCACGAAAGGATAAGCAACATGGAATACGAACTTGTCACATCCAATTATGATTTTCAGTTAAGTGAGTACATCAATAAGAGGCTTTCAGAGGGCTGGGAGTTATACGGCGAGTTGAAAGTTGTGGGCGTGTTCCCTTACGAATCTGGAGTGTCTGGTATAGAGCCTATTTTTCACTACGCACAAGCAATAATAAGGCATAGTAGCAAGTCAAAGTCAGTGACCAAGGCCAGCCGGAAAAAGCGTTAAGTCAAACCCACAGATTTACATCACTACCAAAAGGAAGATAACAGCCATGACTCCAGAACAGACTACTCTTATTGGCACATTGGCGGGCGCATTGCTCGGCTCTGTAACTACTTTCGCTATCACATGGCTAACATTAAGGCATCAACTTCAAGTGAAGTCGGCAGAGTTAGACAGCGTGGCCGAAATCAAACGTAGGGAGTTATTGTTTGATGCCTATCAGCAAAGGATTCAACGCATCGCTGACAGGGGGAAGGATATGGCGGCAGCTTTTGGTCAGCTTTCGGGAACGCTAACAGCAATAGAGGATGAAGCAGAGAAGCGACAGATTAACGAAGCAATGTTTACGCTCATCAAAGAGTCTTTTGAGATTCGTCGGGAATGGTTTAGAGAATTAGAAGAGGAACGCGCTAAAGTTGGATTAGCGAACACTAGCCCAACTCTGATTGAGATAATTAGAAAAGCTCTATCAGTTGATTTAGAGGACACACTTCCAGCCGATACCAAACGCATGTATATTGACTTTGTTAAGACTTTGGCTTTGATGGACACATTGTGGCAAGACGTACTCGAAAAGAAAAGTGAAGATTTGTTTAGCGCGGGCATCGGAAGTCAAAAAGCTATTTCAGACGGCTCAACAAACTGACAAGACTTTTTGTACAGCCCCTAGACTTTTCGGATAGAAATTACTTTTCGGGCAAAGCCGCTTTTGGACATTCAAATGGAGCTAATGAAACTCCAAAAGCTCTTATTGAAGCCTCGAATGCTCTGTTTTAATGCACTTTACTTGTTAACCACAGGGCAGTACCGCCTGCGGTAGCGGGCCGGTCTGTGCTGCGTCATTCAATCATTATATAAAGGCCGAGGGCTATGAGGACGAAGGGGACAAGGATGTGGCCGTATTTGTCTAGCGCGCGGGAGATGGCCGGATGGCGGCCCAAGCTGTAGCCGAGGGCGCACCAGAGGGCGACCATTATGAAGAAGACGGCGAGCGTGACGACCAGTTCAAACGGGCTGGCGCTGGCGAAAAGCGGCGTGTAGATGCCCATGTTATCGCCGCCGTTGGCGAACGTGACGGCGGCCACAGTAAAGACGGCGTGCGTGCTTCGTCTTTCAATCTGCGCCTCCTGGTGCCCGCCCTTCTTTAACTCCCAAAGCTTCTTTATGCCTATGAGGATGGGGAGAATGCCCAGCAGACCTATCCATTCTTGAGGCGCGACGAAGCGCGCGAAGTATCCAAAGAGGCTGAGACAGACGAGGGCCGCGAACCCAAGGTATTGGCCTAGGACAACCTGCCAGCGCTTGAAGCTTCTGTCGCCGCCCGCGAAAAAGAGCATCAGCACGAAGATGTCGTCGATGTTGGTCGCCGCGAAAGCCGCCACGGCAGCCGCAACGGCGGAGAGAAAGGGAATCATCTGTCAATAAAATAAGGGTAAAGGAAAAAAGAGGCCAGAGGTTCAGTTTGAAGCTGAGAGTTCTGTTCTTTCGCCTTTTGCCTTTTTCGGCCTCTGTCCGTTACAATCCGTGGTTTGCTGGAAGCGCCTGTGGCCTCGGCTATAATTGCTCTACAAGTTTTTGAGGATAGATAGAGAATGCTGAAACAGTTTAGTCGTCTTGAGAAGACGCGCAATTTTATCATCATCGCTTTCGCTTTTCTGATTGGCGGCGGCCTCATAGTCTTTTACGTTCCGCGCGGAGGCACCGCCAGCGCCCCCGTCTCAAGCAAGGAAGTTCTGGCGCGCGTAGGCTCTGACGACATCACCGTCGGAGAGCTTGAGACGCTCAAGCAGCAATACTCGCAGATGTTCGGCGGCCAGATAAACATGGCTGCCCTTGGCGGCGACCGTCGCTTTCTTGACGGCTTGATACGCGACCGCATCATAGCGCAGGAGGCGGCTCGTCTCGGCCTGGCGGCTTCGGACGCGGAAGTCGCGGACGCGATTCGTAAACGCTTCAGCGACGCATCCGGCAAATTCATAGGACTCGATAAATATAAAGAGGCTGTCGTGACGCGCTACGGCTCTATAGAGCAATTCGAGAAGCAGGTGCGCGACCAGGTGGCGGCGGAAAAGCTACAGGCTTTCGTCACGGCTGGCGTCAGCGTCTCCGAACAGGAAGTGCAGGAGCAGTTCAAGCGCAAGGAGAGCTTCTTCGACATTACCTACGTGCCCGTCTCCGTAGCCAAGCTGGCGGAAAAGATTCAGCCTTCGGACGCAGACCTGCGCGGCTACTACGACCAGCACAAGACGGACTATCGCTTCCTTGAGCCGCAGAAGAAGATTCGCTACCTCTACATAGACCAGGCGAAGGTGGGCGAGAAGATTCAAATTTCGGACGAAGACCTGAAGAAGGAGTTCGACAATCTGAAGCCGGAAAACAAAGTGGCCGGTGTCAAAGTCCAGCAGATTATCCTTAAAGTAGCCCGCCCCGACCTGGACGCAGTCGTGAAAGAGAAGGGCGAGAACCTTCTCAAGAAGATTCAGAGCGAAGGCCCTAATATGTCTGAGGAGAAGTTCGCGGAATACGCTCGCGGAAATTCCGAAGACCCCGCGACGGCCAAGCAGGGTGGCATGCTCCCGAAGCCTTTCAGACGTGACCCCAACAAACCGAACGCGCTCTACGACCGCATGGTTGATATGCCCGTAGGTGGCGTGACGGATGTTCTCATCAAGTACGCTGGCAATTACTACATCATGCGGCGCGGCGAAGAGGTGCAGAAGACCTTCGAGGACGCGAAGAACGAGTTGCGCGTCTCTCTTCAGAACCGCCGCGCTTACGCAGTGGCCGCAGGCATCGCACGCAAAGCCGCAGAGAAGCTGAAGCAGTCGAAGGATTATCCGGCGGTGGCGCGCGAGCTTTCGGCGGAAGCCAACATGAAGCCCGAAGACATGATTAAGGAGACGCCTTTCGTCAAACCGGGCGACGACGTGCCGAACATTGGCTCGTCACAGCAGTTCGAGCAGGGCATAGCGCCTCTTGAAAATCCCAACGACGTAGGCGAGCAGACGCCCGTCAAAGGCGGCTTCGCCATTCCCATGCTGCTGGAAAAGAGAGAGCCGCGCATTCCAGAGTTCGAAGAGGTCAAAGACAAGGTGGCCCAAGCCTTCAAGCAGGAGCAGGCGCGTCAGCGCATAGAGCAGACGGCGCGCGACCTTGCGAACACGGCTTCGGCCTCTGAGTTGAAAGCGGCTGCCGAAAAGGTCGGGCTTGAAGGGAAAGACCAGGTTGACTACAAGCTGGGAGACCCGCTAGGCGAAGCCGGAACAAGTCCTGCGATTGACGACGCCATCTATGCTCTGCAAGCCGGGCAGGTTCACAAGACGCCCATCAAGGTCGGAGACAACTGGGTCGTCGTCGGTCTCACCAAGCGCTCGGAAGCCGACATAGCCAAGTTCGCCACGCAGCGAGACCAGTTGATGCAGACCGCCTTGCGCGAGCGGCGCAACCAGGTCTTTGACGATTACATCAACGCCATACAGACGCGCATGCAGAGCGAAGGCAAGATTAAGATTTACGAAGACGTGCTGGCGCGCATAGCCGACTCGGCGGAAGCGGCAGCGCCCCGCCCGCGAATCCCCATCCCAGGCCAGTAAGAAGCGAATCGCAGATTCAAACAGGGATGGACAGGATAAGCAGGATAAGAAGGAATTGATTCATTGATTCATCGGTTCATTGATTCAATGATTAAATTCTTTTCTTTATCCTCTCTATCCTGTCTATCCCTGTTAATTTCTACCACCACCCCAGAAACTTCCACCAGACGAAGCCTGCTGCGACCCAGATGAGGATGTTCGGGACGGAGACCATCAATCCAAGCCACCACCACGTTCGCTGGCGGACGTAGTTTGCGCCGAACCAGATGGGCGCGGGCGTAGTGCCGTAGTGCGTCAGCGATGCGTTGAGGTTCGACAGATATGCGAGCGACAGAACCGCCAGCACGGGCGGCGCTCCGGCTGCGATGGTGACTATTAGAAAGGGCGTGTACATGGCCGTCGCGTGCGCCGTGATGCTGGCAAAGCCGTAGTGAGCGTAAAAGTATATGAGAAGCAGAATCATCAAAGCCGCGCCCCACGTCCAGCCTATCGTCACGCTCGCCGCAGCCGTCGCAAAGAGCTTCGTCAAGCCCGTTTCGCCCAGTGCCTCCGCCATACGCACCAGCCCTCCGTACCAGATAAACACGTCCCACGCGCCGCGCTCTGACAAAACATCGCTCCAGTCGAGCACGCCGCTCAAAAGCAGCACGCATATTCCAGCGAGCGCCACCACCGCGTAGTTCAAGCCGTGAAGCGCTGTCGTCATCCAGAGCGCGGCCACAAGTCCAAAGACGACCAGCATCAGCATCTCAGGCAGCCGCACAGGCCCCATGCGCCTTAGCTCTTCGTCCGCGAACTCCGCAGCGCGCGGCGTGTGCTTAATCTCCGGCGGAAAGATTCTATAGAGAAGAAGCGGGATGACCAGAAGAGAAATTAGTCCCGGCACGATTGCGCCCAGAAGCCAGCGCGCGTAAGAAAGCTCTACGCCCGCAGCCTCTCGCGCGAACTTTGCAATCAGCACGTTCGACGCCTGGCCCGTCAGGAACATGGCGCAGACTATGACATCGCACTGGTACAGCAACACTGTGAGGAATGAGCCAAGGCGGCGGGCCGTCGCTCCGGGCTTCGAATCGTAGGTCTCAGCAATGCTCTTGGCTATGGGAAAGATTATGCCGCCCGAACGCGCGCCGTTCGACGGAATCACGGAGGCCAGCACCATGTCCGTAGAGATAAGCGCGTAGCCAAGCCCCAGCGAGTGCCTGCCCATAGTGCGTACGAAGAGCAGCGCTATGCGGCGGCCCAATCCCGTCTTAATCATCCCGCGCGAGATGAAGAACGCGGCCAGCACCAGCCACACAATCGGGTCTGCATAACCTCTGAGCGCCTGCTCTACGGGCAGCGCGCCTGTGAGCGCGACCATCGCTACGCCTATCAGCACGACAGCGCCGCTCGGCACAGGCCGCAGGATAGAGCCTATGATGGTCGCAACGAAGATAGCCAGGAGCCGCCAGGACTGCGCCGTGATGCCCTGCGGCACAGGGATGAAAGCAATCGAGAGCGCGCACGCGATGACCACGCACCACTTGATGACGCGTGCGCGGGCGTCCGTTTCTTTACCCTCGCGCGAGTCCTCTTCTATATTCGCGGGCGCGCTCGTGGAAGGAGTGTCAGCCTCCGACATTCTTTAGAGCCGGTCTCCTCTCGCCGTCAGAGAGTCTGTAAGACGAGCGCGATACTACAGCGCTTTTGTGCAGAAGGCTAATGGTAGATTAGATGAGGAAGAATATAAAAACAGGACAGTACCGCGTGCGGTAGCGGGCGGTACTGTCCTGCCTTCTTTAGCGTCCGCAGATGATGCTCGCCATGTCCGCCAGAGGCTCTTCGAGTCTGATTCTCACGTCGTTGCCTTCGGCTGTGATGGTCACGTCCTTAATCCACTTTGCGAACGGTGTCAGGTCGCGCAGGCGCACCTGCGTTCCGTTGACAGGCCCTGCGGAGAGCGTTCCGGTTTGCGCGCTGCTCTGCTGCGAAGCGGCGCGAGAGAAATAGAAGCTCGCCAGTTGCTTCAGCGAGCCGAGCTTTTCGGCTAGAGCCTGTGCACGCTCGCCCGACTCCGAGCGCAGCGTTACATTGAGCGCGCCCATAGAGCCGTTCGCGTCGGCAGAGCCGTAAATCTGTCTGATGGAATTGAAGGCTTCGCCCAACTCGTTGCTTCCGGCAATCTCTTTGGCGGCGGACGCCGGAACGTTGGCGGCAAAGCCCGCGACCGCAGACGCGTTCAAAGTCGCAAGCTCTACGAGCGAAGAGTCCACGCGCGCTCCGCCTCCAGCGCGCACATCAATCATGGCCTTGATGCCGCTCAAATCTCCGAAGGCGATCGTGTTTGAATCTATGGCTGCCATGCAGAACCCGCCTGAGCGCTCCACTTCATAGATGGTCGTCCCTTCGTATTGCTGCTCCGTCACAGAGAAGGCGCGCTTCTTCGCTTCCGCCTCGGCTTTAGCTTTCGCCAGCCCGCTTGCAATCGCTTCGCTCGCTGTAAAGCGACCGCGCACCAGGCCCGCCACAAATTCGGGATTGGTCGTAGACTTCTTCCCGAAGCGCGCACTGACGGCGATTGAGTCAATCGAGCGCGCGTCCGTGCCAGTGTGCTCGCGGAACTTGTCAATCTCCTGATTGACGCGCCCCAGCATAGTCGCATCCGTGAAGATGTGCGGCATGACTTCGTTGAGCGCGCGGCGCGTATCCACGAAGACTATGGCGTCCGAGGCCGGAAGCATCGCCAGCAACTCGGTCGCGGGCGAAGGTGAAAGAGGCGCGGCGGCGGCGGTCTCGCCCCTGTAGTTAAATGAAGCCGCGACCGCAAAGCCGGTCACGAGCACTGCAAAGATAGCGGCGTAAACTTTTCTGCGCGTCATAGGATTAAACACCTTTCGGAATTTATTCTTCGCTTCCGGTGACTAAAGTCGAGAGATCGCTCTGTGCGACCTCCAGTCTAATCTGAAGCTCGTTGCCTGCGGTCGTGACCTTGAGGCTGTCGAGCGTGTTGCGTACGAGCTTGGCCTTGGCAGCGTTGCGTAGGAATTGAGAGATGAGCGGCGAGATAAATTCTTTCGCGCCCGCAATCGTGTCGTTCAAGCCCTGTGCGGCCTGCGCGTTCTCTGTGCGCGCCGTGGCCTGCACGTCAAAGCCGTTTCCGCTCATGCCGATTGAGCCGTAGACCTGACGAATCGAAGCTATGTTCTTTGTAATCTCGTCGCTGTCGAGTCCTAAGCCCACAAGCTCTTTCATGGCCGCAGCCGGAACGTTTGCGCCAAAGCCTATGAGGGCGTTCGGCGTGCGCGTGGCAAGCTGAACAATCTCGGCTCCGACTCTTGCTTTGCCCGCGCTCGCATCAATGGCTTCACGCACGCGCGAAATCTCTCCCATGACGAGCGTGTGCGCGTCCAGCACGGAGACGGCCAAATCCGTGAGCTTCATGTTAAAGAGACCGAAGAGGCGCATCTGTTCGTTGAGCGTAAAGACGTATATGTTCTTGCCAGCATATTTTTCCGTGCGGTATTTGTCTTTGGCGGCGAGCCGTCCGGCGGCGACGATGATGTCAGCGCTGAAGGTGCCGCGCGCTATGGCAACCGTTTCCATGCGCGTCGCCTGACCTGCTTCACGAAAGCGCACGCCGAGCGCCATTCTCTCAATCGAGCGCAGGTCAACGCCCGTCCGCGTCTTCAAGCGGTCAATGTCCGCATTCACCTGCGCGAGCTTCGCAGCATCGCTGGCTAAGGCGCGCGGCAATGCTTCATTCAAAACCCTGCGAACGTCCGCCGTCACAACCGCATCCGATCCGGGAAGCATCGTCAGAGGGTCTTGCGCCGGAGCAGTGGCCGCAGATGCCGCGCCCCTCGTCTGCGCTCTTGCAGTAGTCGCTCCCGTGATGACTCCGGCTGTCAATAGAACCAATGCTATAAACGAATTGAAAATCCTCTTGTTCACTATCTTTCTCATTACCTTTCCCGAAATGTTCCGACCGCGCTCTTACTTTAATCAAAGCCTGACCAGCAGGCGCGAGAGTTCGGATGCCGCTTGCGCGCCGCAGGGTTGGCCTCTTTTAGCGCTTTTTACTGTGCTCTTTATTCTCCTCGCCGTCCGCGCCGAGCAATCCAGGCAGGTTGGAGAGCGTCTCTCTTTGAATCTCTTCCTGCGTCACTTTTCTGTAGTCTTTGGGGAGAACGAAGAGCGCGGGGTCTGTTTCAAGCTTTATGTCTCTGTATTCCACTGTGTATTTCGACTCGCCCGCAGCCTCGCTCTTCGTAGTGCTCTCGGATTTGATGGGCATGCCGAGGGATTCATCTACCCAAATGAGCGTCTCCGTGGCTGGCGCGCCCTCTGCGCTTTTGGCCGTTACGCGGTACTTGGTCGTCGCGCGGCCCATGACTTCCTCTGTCCCAAGCTTTTCGTAACGCGCGCCTGTGCGCGAAGCATTGACCAGCTTGTCGGCTGAAAAATCCTGCGGAACATTCGGCTGTGCAGTTGACGCTGCGCCGCCTGTGCCGCCTATCTCTGCATATATCTTCTTCGCCGGATAGAGCGTGTAGCTTCCTTCGGGCAGGCGCAGCACTGTCAATTTAACTCCCCTCAGTAACTCATAATCTTCGCGCCTCTTGTCCCCGTCGCGGGCCATGAAGACCTCCTGCGAAACGGCAGGCTCGTTGGAAGCTTTATCGCCCGCGACCGTGCCCGTAATAACGCGCGTCCATTGATAACGCTCAGGCTCCCTGGTCTGAAACGGCGGCGTCATCTGCGTTTCATCAGCCCCGATAGCCTGAGCATTACTGTTGGCCGCCTGCTCGACACGAGTCCGTTTACAAGACGCACCAGCCCACGCAATCGTTAACACCAGAAATGCTAAAAGGCCGTTCCTTACGAAATAAATTAACAGGGAGGGACAGGATAGAGAGGATAAAGAGAAAGCAATTGCTCTTCTTCTATCCTGTCTATTCTGTCCATCCCTGTTTGAATCCGCTTTCGACATAATCAACCGCGCTCGACCAGAAGCGCTATGCCCATGCCGCCACTGATGCAGAGCGTGGCAAGCCCGCGCTGCGCTTTGCGCTTCTTCATCTCGTGAACGAGTGTGGTGGTGATGCGAACGCCTGTGCAGCCAATCGGGTGCCCAAGCGCTATGGCTCCGCCGTTGACGTTCAGACGTTCAGGGTCAAAGCCGAGTTCCCGGTCACAGGCTATGACCTGCGCCGCGAATGCTTCGTTGAGTTCTATGAGGTCTATGTCGTCTAGCGAAAGTTTCCTGCGGGCTAAAAGATTTCTGACCGCAGGCACAGGCCCTATGCCCATGATTTCGGGTGCGACGCCGGATATTTCGTAATCGACAAAGCGCGCGTCCGGCTCAGTGCCGGATGATTTCAGGGCGGCTTCGCTCATCAAGACCACAGCCGCCGCGCCGTCCGTGATGCCGGAAGAGTTTCCTGCCGTCACTGTTCCGCCTTTGCTGAAGACGGGTTGAAGTTTTCTGAGAGCTTCAAGAGTCGTGCCCGCTCTGTAATGCTCGTCGCGCGCGAAAGTGACCGTCTCGTCTTTGCGCCCCTTCAATTCAAGCGGAAGAATCTCTGCGTCGAAGCGCCCGGAATGAATTGCCGCCTCTGCGCGCTGCTGCGAGCGAAGAGCAAAGGCGTCCTGCTCCTCGCGCGAAATCTCGTAGCGGCGCGCGAGATTCTCAGCCGTCTCGCCCATCACAAGCCCGGAAAGCGGGTCGTTGAAGCCGTCCCTGTACATGCCGTCAACCAAATCCATGTTGCCCATACGCATGCCCCATCGAGCGCCTTCCGCAAAGTAAGGAACGCGCGACATGCTCTCGGTTCCGCCAGCCAGAACCGCACTTGCGCGTCCGAGCATAATCGCTTCAGCCGCCATGATGATGGCGCGAAGGCCGGAGCCGCACGCCTGATTGACAGTGAATGCCGGAACAGTTTCGGGCACGCCCGCTCGATAAGTAATCTGGCGCGCAACGTTCGGCCCCGCTCCCGCCTGTCGCGCGCAGCCCCAGACGGAATCCTGAATCTCTTCGGGCGCAAGACGCGCACGCTTTAAGCTCTCACGCGCGACCTGCTCGCCCATGTCCGCCGCCGTCCACGAAGAGAGCGAACCGCCAAAGCGGCCAATGGGCGTTCGCACAGACCCAACCAGATACAGATTCTCCATTGATTCTCAGTCCCCAAATAAGAAATACTTGTCCCGCACCTCATCGCTTTTCGTTTGAATCAAAATGTTAGCACAAGCCAGAGACTCTGCCGAGCGCATAGGCAGAATCATCGAAGCGCATGCCGAGTGGCTGTACGTGCGCGATGGGCGAAGGCTGTCGGCTGTGCTGCGCGTCGAGATTGATTTCCGCGTAGCTCAACACAGCCTGATCTTTTACTGCCTGAGCGATGAGGGCATAGAAGTGTGGCGCGTGCGCGACTGGGCCTGGACTAATGAAAAGCTTCTGCTCGAAGCCGAGCGCGGAGCGGGAAGGGAACGAGCGCAGTTAGAGCTTATCCCGCGCATCTCTGCCAGCGCTCTTGCCGAAGAGGTCTCAAGCCGCAGGCGGGCGCGCTGCGCTGCTCTGGCACAACTGGCCTGCGCGCAATTGCCCGGAGCGAGCATTGTGCGCGCATCGCTCAGCGCGGGCGCAGGAGGCTCTAACCAGCCAGGCTCTTTCGCGCGCATAGTGCTCAAACACAGGCGCGCCACTCTCGCCATCACAGGCATCGTCACAGATGCGCGCCTGCAACGCGTAGACGCGCTCCTTTCATCCACGCTCATCTGGCTCGCACGTCTCAGGGAGACATCAAGCGCACCGCTACGACTCTGGGTGATAATCGAGAAGCCACTGGTCGAAGCCCTGCGGCAACGCGTAGCCCTCCTGCGCGATGAACTCAGGCGCGCCGTCGTCATCTACGAACTGGGCGAAGCGTGGACTTCTTTAACAGAGGTTCCGCAGTATAAGATGAAAGAGCTTTTGGAAGCGGGGCTGCCAAGAATCAATCTCTGTCGAACAGAGATGACGGGGACGGCTGCGAGCATAGTCGCGCTCGCGCCCCGTGCGATTGACGTTGTGCGCGCACGCCATGGCGAGACGCTTCGCTTTCACGGGCTGGCGTTTGCGCGCGTGCGCCGCACTATGAATCAGGAGCGCGTCTGGTTCGGCCTTAATCCTTCGAGCCGCAGAATTCTTGACGACGACACCCGTGCGGAATGGGAGAAGCTATTAGACGAACTTGCGGAGCACCGTCGCGCAGACGCGCCCGACCATTATCATGCTCTCTACAAACAATCGCCCGAAGCCTGGCTCGAATCCATTCTCAGGCGAGACATCACGCGGCTAGACCCTGGGCTGCGACTCGCTCCACTGCACGCGCAGTTTCGCGCCGAGCAAACAAAGATGGGCGGCTCGCGCCCCGTTGACCTGCTCGCGCTCAGGCACGATGGGCGACTGACCGTCATCGAATTGAAAGTCGCGCAAGACCGCGAACACGTCCTGCAAGGCGCAGACTACTGGCGGCGCATAGAGACCTATAGGCGCTCGGGCGCAATAAGCCGTGCGCGCCTCTTCGACGACGCCAGGATTTCCGACCAGCCTCCACTGGTTTATCTTGCCGCACCCGCGCTCAGCTTTCACAGAGCATTCCGTCAACTGGCCGCGTCACTACGCAAAGAGATAGAGCTATACCGCTTCGACCTCAACGAAGATTGGCGACAAGGAGTGCGCGTCATCAGGCGCGAGGGCTTGTAGGAGCAGAGGACTTGTCCTCTGCTCCTACAGTTATTATGTTGGGCGCATCCGAATGAAGACCGTAGCAATGTTTCGGCTTCAAAGGCGGATGCTATTCCCCGGATGCGCCTCCGGCTGGCGCTGGCTGCTCGTCCACGATGAGAGGTTCGAGGGTGGGGACTCTGGGATTCGCTATGAACCCAGGGTTACAGTCGCCCGATTCTATACGCAGACGCCTGGGCAATGCCCAGAGGTCGCGCGGCTCGCCGCTCACTTCCAGCACGTCATAGTAGCGGCGAAGGTCTCCACGGACGCGCCCGGCCCGTCTGACCTGCACCTCTCCAGGTCTGTCCAGGTTGGTGAGGACTATCCGGTAGAAATAGCCCGGAACGACGGTCAGCGTAGGGATGTTCAGGGCCTCCGGCGGGTCGCTCACTATTTTAATGTCGGTCGGCTTGTCGGCGAAAATGACTCCGCGTGTCTCTTCGTTGGTTCGACCAAAGAGCGGGTCATTGCCGGGGCCGTCTGCGCTCTGCGGCGAGATGATGACGGGCGAGTCCGTCACGTCATTGGTATAGAACAGGGTATGCGGGATTCGGAGCAGCGTGACGGGCACGCGATCAGGGTTTCCATTGCCTCTGCTCTTCAGTCCCTTAAGCTCGCCGTGTCCGAGCGCCGGGTCGCCCATGTTAATAGCCCATCTCACATCAACGCTGTCCTCGCCATTGCGTGAGAAGGCCGGTAGCTCAACGCCGCCGTTCGGAAACAGTCTGAGATGGTTATTCGAGCCGTTGGCGAGAGAGATGTCTAGGCTCCTGATGGCGTCCGGCAACTCCGTTGGCTCTAAGAGAACATCGGCCACTTCGTCATTGCTGTTTATCAGCATCACCGTCATGACCAGACGATGGTTGGGAGGTCTCAGATATGCCACCTCCCAGCGTCGAGCACCCTCGCCGTTGTTGAAGCAAAAAAGGGCCAGGCCGTCAATGCTCACTTCCGCGACCGCTACGGCCTGAACTGCGGTTTGTATACTCGTCGGTAACATAAGCTATTCTCCTTTTCGGTAATGATAGTGAGGCGGCGCTAGACAAGCCGCGTGAGAGACGGACGAGCGAGTCCGTCTTCATTATTGTGAAAGTAAGGCAGCCACGTTCTGGACGAGGTGACGGCGTCTTCCTCTGCCTAAGGATGACGCTCGTCGCGCCGTGATGGCATCTTCTACTTCGCTTCGGCCATCAAGACGGCTGTTGGAAAAAAACTCTCTGACTGAATTAAAACTCAGCATAGCCGCCGACGCAGAGGAAAGCGGCCCAGTAGTAGGGTGATGCGTAAGCTTTATCCGCGCCGCGCAGCATGTCTGCCTGGGCATTGCTCAGTGCGTCAATCGTGCTCATGCCGGAGCGCCTGTAGCGGTGAAAGCTAATCATCAGATTTGCAGTCGCCTGGGAGTCAACAGGCCACTGGCTGGCTACGACCAAGGGCACGCCTGCGGCTATGAAGGCGCGCGAAAGTCCCACGGCTCCTTCGCCGTCGTACTGCCTGTCCAGTCCAGTGCGACAGGCCGACAGCACAATCAGCTTCATGCGCTCGAACTGTCGCGCGAAGATTTCATAGAGCGAAAGGTCTGGGCTTTGATTCTCGTTGCCGGGCGCGCTGCTCTGGGCCAGCAGCATCTTCGATAAAAGCGGAGAGTAATCGTCTACCACGTAATGGCCCGCGAAATGAACCACCTCCGCCGATTGCATGGCCCGCAGAATGCTCTCCTTATCTGCGTCTCGCCCGATCAAAGGAGTCGAAGGCGTGTAGAGCTTCGCCACCTCGCGCGCCTCCCTTTCTGCGGCTTCGAGCGGCAGCAGGTCTGTGTGCGCGCGGCGGTCAAAGGCCGGATTTCCTATGCTCAAGACGGGGCCTTGTCCGCCCTGACCCTTGCTGCGCGCGTTCTCCGTGCAGGCCGACAGCACGTTCATGCTCGGCGCGTAAACGAGCGCACGCTCTTCGACCAGATACTTGCCGCTCTGCGGCGAAACCAGCGCGGCGAAGGGCAGCAGGTAAAGAAATTTGTCCGGGATGATGCAGAGCTTCTTCTCCGGCTTAATCGTCGTGACGGCTTCTCCTAGAAGCGTGTCGTAAAGCCTGGCTCCCAAGTCGGTCGCAGTGCGGCCCGGCACTAACGATGCGAGGTAAGCGCGAACGTCCGCCTCAAGCGCCTCCGCGCCGATTCTCTTTTCGTGGACGGAGAAGTGTTCGCGCGAGATGCTCCAGATGAGAAGCTTCTGAGGAAGCACCGTGTACATCAGCACGTGAAGCTCCGGCGGCAGGCTCCGCCGCACGCTCTCAACGTCCTGCGTCGCGGAGGCTTTCAATAAGATTAGCTCAGGCCCGGACGCAGTCGTCTGAACGCGCGTGCCTGAGTTGAGCGCGTCCGCGAGAGAACGCGCGCGTGCCCTCTCGGCGTAGTTAACCGCCTCCGAATAGTTCTGCTTTCCCGCCTCATACTCGACGGCTATGTCGTAGGCGTCCTGCTCCGCGTCAAAGAAGCTGTTGCGGTTCTGCTCCTCGCGTATCTGTTTGCGTGACTCCTCGAAGAGTTGCAGCAGGGCAGGGATGTCTCGCTGCATTCCTTCCCTGTCGTCCAGTGTGCGCTCGCACAGCAGCCTGCCCTTGTACGCCGCGTAGCGATAGAGGCCGAACTCCATACGGTCATAGAGAGAGATTACCTGACCGTAATCGTTGACGGCCTGCACGCAATCTCCGGCCTCGCGCCAGATGTTCGCCTGTTTCAGAAGCGCTATGGCCGTAATCTTCTGGCGTGCGCTTGTTTCCTGCACGGAGCCTGCGACCTGTAGCCCAAGGTTCACATGCTCGCGCGCTTCATCAAAGCGCCGCAGCTTGCTGTAGATTTGCGCCAGGTTGAAGTGGCACAGGTAGAGCAGCGTTGGGTCTCCGGCTTCAGTGGTCTGTAGACGGAGCGCTTCGTTGGCGAAAGCGGCGGCGGCAGCGTAACGCTTGAAGGTGAAGAGTGCCGAAGCCGCCTGTAAGAAGTTCCTGAATGTCTGCCGTGGCGACGCGCTGGTCTGCGATGCGAGCGAGATGCTTCTGTAGTAGTACTCTATGGAGAGTCTAGGCTGCTGCAAATTCTCGTACTGGCTGCCAAGCCCGGACAGAGCCTTCTGCATCTGGTAAGTGTCCGAGAGCGACTCGGCAAGCGCGAGCGATTGCCTGTGGTATTCAATGGCGTCGGAGTATTCGCTGACGCTCGCGTGGTTGATGGCGAGCCAGTAGAGCGCCTGCGCCCGCAGCCATTTATAACCGTGACTCGCGCAGAATTCTGCGACCGAGCGCAGCAGCGCGTTGCTCTCGTTGATGCGCGGATACTGCGTCAGGCAATAGGCTATCCAGTAGTCCGCAAGCCGCGCCTCCCAGGCATCGCCCGCCTTCTCGAAATTCTCGCGCGCTGCTTTGAAGCGCCGCTCCGCCTCCTCGTATTTAGTGCCGAGGCACAATTCAAAGCCCGCGCGCATCTCTTCTAAAGCATCAGCCAGCACGCGCAACTGTTTATCCGAAGACGCGGCGTAGTAAGAGGCCAATTCATTGGTGTACGGGTCGCCGCCGCGCTGCGCGTCCAACTGTCCGGCGAAGAGAAAGCCGCGCAGGCTCTCCGCAGCGCTTTCCTTGCGCCCGTCGATTGAGTCCTGAACGTAGGCGCGTGCAAGCTGCGCGGGAATCATTCTGCCCGTGATGACCTCGCGGTTCTGGCTCAGTATCTTCCATGCCTGCTCGTCGTTGCGATTGCGCGCGGCGTTGAGAAAGTCGCCCAGGAGTTGTGAAGGAGATTGTGGCGTTGCGCTCTGTCCTGAAAGCTCCTGAAGCTTTCGTCGCGCCTCATCGGCCCACATCGATTGAGAATCATGCTTGAGGTAGTTCTGCCAGGCTTCTCTGGCCTGCTCCCGCGACATTATGTTCTGAAGGCAGAGCGCCCTGTTAAAGAGAGCTTCGGTCAGGTTGGGGTTAAGCTGCAACGCTCTGTCTATATGCTCCAGTGCGCGCGTGTTGAGCGAGAAGGCTTCCGACTCGTCGTTGCGTAGCTTCGCCTGTCTTCCCAATTCGAGCAGCGCCGCTCCCATGTCGCTCTGTGCCTCTGCGTTATTCCGATCCTGTCCGAGCGCTTTATCGAAATACTCTACGGCCTTGTCCAGTTGACCTGCGGCCAGGTAGGAGCGTCCCAGAGCGTGATAAGATTTTGAGTCTGGATGCTCTTTCACTGCGTCGAGCAGCAGCCTCGTTGCGCGCTCCTTTGACTCTTCATCAACGTTTGACTTCTCCTGCCCGCGCGTCACTATGAACGGCGCGTAGCCGAAGGCCGTGACGCGCGGCTCTATCAATCGCTGGTTCCTGTACGCCTGCTTGAGCGCCTCTGTGCCTTCGTCTACGTCCGAAGGCTTCGACAGCAGCATCCAGAGACCGAACCCCAGGCCGAGCGTGATGAGAATGGTTGCCGCGACCCTTAGATAAGTCTGTGAGAATCCGAAGCGAGGGCGCACAACCCTACTGCTTTGCAGAGGGACGACTTTCGGTTTTTCCTCCGAGGGCTTTCCCGCGCTGATGTCCTTCATGGCAAGCGCGAACCGTAGCTTGCGCCTTCGCTCAGGAGATTCGAAGAAGCGCTCTTCGAGACGCTCCCGCTCTTCCGCCGAAGTCTCGCCTTTAACGTACTGCTCTATTAGCTCGTCTTCGATCATCTCGAACTCTTCGGAAAATTCAGGGTCGACAAGCAGACGCAGTTCTACCTGCTCCTCGTCCGCCTCTGCCAACTCGCCGAGAAGGTATTTCTTGAGCCTGTCCTGGTCTTCCCGATGAATGGTCAAAGTCTCTTATCCCCGTAAAAAATGGTCGCTCTTAAAATATGCTTTTATAGGCGCGGGTTGTTACAGCGAGTAATTCCGCACGCACTCGTTCACGCACTTTTGCAGGTTGACCCTGATGCGGTGAACCTTCACACGCAGGGCCGTAGCAGAAAGGCCCGTCTCTTCACTCAACTGTTTATGGCTGCTTATCTTGAGACGCTTGTCGTGCCCGTAGTAATCGAGCACCAACTCGCGCTGCTCCATCGCTAACTTGCCCAGGCACTTGTTCAGGCAGTCGTACTCAATGCTCGTGTAAGTTTCTTGACTGACGGGAACGACGGCGGCGGGCGCTTCGGCGGCGATCTCTTTTCTGCGCCTGTCCTCAAGGACTACTTTCCGTGCGACGCCGTGAAAGTATTTCGCAGGCTCGCCGACGTATCCGGTTCGGATTTCGGGCAGCTTGTTTATGACTCGATTGATGGTCAGGTCGGCCAGATGCTCTGCGTCCGAGCAGCCGCGCGCGATGAAAAACTTAATCAACCCTTTGCGTATGTTCTCGTACTTTTGGCCTGCGACGTCACGGCATGGGTCTAGCCAGGCTAATAGTGCCTCGAAAGACTCCTGACTAATAGCGACTTCTTTCCCCATACCGAAGGTGTTCCAAAGAATAACGGTGTGATCTGGGACTACAACACGAAGGAATCTACTAGAACTACCCGGTGACAATATCTCAAGCTGTTTCATCATAGCAAGGGTTTTTTCCGTCACGTTTCTAAGACAGGTTATGCGACGAGCGCTCGGCAGTCTTCCATAAATCAGGAAGCTTTAACGCTGGCTCGGAGGCTAACAAAACAGTAGGGGCAGGGACGAGTCCTCTGCCCGCTCATTTACGCAAACACACGGGCAGGGCTTGTCCCTGCCCCTACAGACATCATGACGCCAGAGGTTTTATCAGGTGTTCTAAGGCGACGTGACCTTTCCTATAAAGAGAATAGAGCCTGTGCGGTTATCTTTGATGAACCAGAAGAAGGGGCGGTCGGCTATGAAGCTGAACCTGCGCTGCAAGGAACGTCCCATTTCTACGGATGTCGCGGCAGCCGCCTCCGTGCCTTCCTCTGTAACTTCGACCGTGGCCTGCTGCTTGATGTCTGTCACAAAGCCCTGCGCGTCGCTGAGGTTTCGGAAATCCGCGCCGGGGCGAAAGATTTCCGCCGCGCCCAAGGCTTGCAGCGCGCCCTTGAGCTTCACCTCGTAGCTTAGATTGAGACGCGGCAGACGCACCTCGCCGCCAGCGCCACTGAACCGCGACAGCCACTCTTCCCATCTCTTCACATTCAGGCTTTCGACGAAGCAATCGCCTGCGGCCAGGAAGATTAACATGCTCATCTTCGCGTCGGCGTAGGGCAACTCTACGGCGCGGAAATCTTCGGCCTCGCAGTACAGGTACGAGCCGGACTGCGACATCATCTGCACGGGCCTGGTGTTGCCGTCCGCGAGCTTGAACGTGCCTTCCGCAGTTTTAGACGCATCGAACGGCCTCTGCCACACGCCCTTGAAATGGACTACGCTCAGCAGAAGCAGGATGGTGTCGGCGCTCAACTCGTCACGCTCCAGGAGCCTAGCAATCTTCCCGTTGGTTGCGCCTTTAACCCAATCGTTGACGGCTTGCGCGGCGGCAGGCGTTGCGAAGTCCAGGCTCTCGACCTTCGCTTTAAAGTAAGAGTTGACGAGTTGAACGAAGTCCGGGCGAAGCGTGAGGCCAATGCGCGTCCAGAGCGAGTTGTAGATAGAGAGCGGGGAACTGCCCTGCGGCTCCGTCAACGTCTCACGCAAGCCGTCATAGGTTCGCGCCAACACGCTTGCGTCCAGGCCCTTGAGCGCAAGCGTTTCGTCGAGCGCCATTTTCGTCTTTCCTTCTGCACCCAGATAAAGAAGCGAGAGCGCGGCTGCTGCGCCGAAAGGAGAGAGCAGGACGTTCGACTCTTTGTCTTCCCCGGAGACCTGCGCGAAGAGACGAAAACCGAAGTCGTTGAAACTCGCGGCGAGGGCGCGAGCCTGGGACTCATCAGTGTGGTTTGAGCCTGTCATAGGAAAGGAACAGGGAGCGCGCGAAGCTTTAGAAGTGGCGACAAATTATCTTGCCGCCACTTCAGGGTCAGCGACTCGGTCAGGGTAAAACTATATCGGCGGAGGACGCAACCTGCTGCACGAAGTCCATGTTCACGTCAATGCGTGTGTAGATGCCGCCCTCGCCGCAGGGGTTCGTGAAGGTCGTGAAAGGGCGCGAGGTAAGCCCTGCGACTTTGCGACCGTTGCCCGTGAGGATGTAGGCAGGGCCGCCGCTATCGCCGTTGCAGGAGTCGAAGCCGTTGCCGCCCGCCGTGAACTCAAGGTCGGACTCAAAGCCGAGTTCGCCTTCCGCATCGTCGAGGTCATCGTCGTCATCGCGGCGCAGGTTTGTGATGGGGACTTCCACCTCGCGCTTAAGGCCGAAGCCGCGCGTGCTGAAGATGTCGTCGTTGCCGAAGCCCACGAGCCGCGTGCTTTGAGCGTGGGCGAGTTCACTCGTCCTGGCGATTCGGACAGGGGGTGTGGAAGCGCTATTCGCCAGGATGATGACGCCAATGTCATTGAAGCCGGTCGAGAGAAAGTTCGGATGAATCCTTACGCGCTTGGCGCGCACAATCTCGGCGTTCCCCAGGTTGTCAATATCTTCTGCGTTGAGGGCGACTACGATATTGATTTGATTCTGAGGCTCGCTGTGACAGTGCGCGGCTGTCAGGACGACGCGCGGATGCACCAGCACGCCCGTGCAGAACCAGTTAAAAGTACCGTTAGAGAATCGCTGGCCTATGACGCAGCACTCTGGAAAGTCGCCCTGCTCGACGGGCGTGCCGCCGACGATTCGCTCCAGAACTCTAGCCATGCGTTCGGCGTTGCGCGCTCGCGCGTCGCGCTCCAGGCCAGCCTGCGACATGTAGGTGGTCACTACGCCGGTCAACTCTGTAAATTTTTTCGCCAGCCTCTGGTACGCGAGCTTCGCGTCAAAGGCTTCATTCTCCGCGCGGCCTCTGCAACCGCACTTTCCATTCGCACTCATCTTGAAATCTCCTTCCGTGGGGCGATAAGCCCACATCAATAGTTTAAAAGAGCCGTAGGAAGGGGCCGCACGGAAGGCCAGGGTAAGTGGGCTTGGCCCTCCGTGCGGTCATCCAGCCTAGGGGTAAGCTGAGCCTGTGAGGGAAGGCCCGTGGGGTGAATGTCAAAGGTCTCTAGCTGAAAGCTTCGGCCCTAGTACGCGCCAGTAATCTTCTTGGGGCTTCTGTAGGGCAGATAGCTGGAGCGTATGCCGGAGAACACAGACCTGCCCTTCTTGTCGTAGACGTTGAAGTGAACGACCGCTCCGCCACTGTGCGTTATCTTTGCGCCGCCCCTGAACACGTCCCAGATAAGGTTCGACTGCACCTTGCGGTTGCCGCCCGCTTTAACGACTTCGAGCGTCAGCCAGTAGCTATCGTCGCTGCTCATGGCGTCCTTCAGCCCCTCGGTCTGAATGTAGCCTGTGATAAGGCTGATACCGCTCTTCTCGTCAACGGCGAGCAGGTCTTTGATAAGGTTCGTGAACTGCGTGTTGGTGCCCGGCAGGTAAAGCGCCCCGCGATTGAGCCTGCTGATTTCCTGCTCCAGTATCCATATCTGTTTTTTATACTCCGCTATCTTTTGCTCCAACCCGTTTGCGGCAGGAGCAGGCGCGCTTCGGACTGATTGGCGGTTGAACGTCCCACGGTCTGCGCGGCGTCCACGTACACGGCTGCCGTTCGACGCCTGCACCTCGTCTGAATCCGCAGGCGGTTTGTTAGCATCATCAATAGCCCTTTTCGCCTCGGCTATGAGTTGATTCAGCCCTTCTATCTGCTCGCGCTTGAGGGCCACGACCTCTTTAATCTCCTGCTCCTTGTCCTCCGCCAAATCCTTCTTCTCGTAGAGAACCTGAATCTGCCTGAGGATTTCGGAATTCGCCGGGTCGCCAAGGTTCGGGGGAACGTCGGTCGGATAATAGAGTCGAACGCGCCCGCCGTACCTAGTGGTAATCGCGTCGAAAAGCGCGTCCACGAAGACATCCTCGTTGACCCCGAAGGTCTCGCCCCGGATGTCCACGTTGGTTCTGAAGAAGGAGAGAAAGTCTACGAACGAGCCTACGGTGCTGGTCGCTGCGCCTAGCACGTTGGCGAAGCTTCTGCGTGCGCTTCCCGTTTGCCTGGCCGTGGGCGTGTCCACCGGATAGGGCGGATTCTGTTTGAGCGCGTAGGTCTCTTCCTTAATCAACTGGTCGTAGGCCCTCTGAAGCAGTTCTATGCGCTTTAGGCCAGCGACGTAGCTCGTCAGCAGGTTAATGCTCGCGGGGTTCTGCACCACCAGCACCTGCATCCTGTTCAGGGTGCCGTCCCGGTACATGTCCTCGGCTATCTGCGTCGCGGTGGCTCTCACGGCTTTGTTTCCCTGTATGATTTCCTCTATGAACGCCGCATCATTAGTCGTAGTCGTGCCAGCGAGCGGGGTAGAGGTGGCCTTGGGAAACTTGGCGTCGAACTCGGCCTGCTGTGCTTCTATAGCGGCCTTGCGCGCCTCTGCCTCTGCCTTGATGGTCTCGGCCTCTGCCTTTCTTGTCTCAAGGTCTTGCGCCATCACTGGACGCACGGCAACCAGAGGCCCAAGCAGCAGCCCAAGGCTCAGGAGCAGCGCCGGAAACTTCAGGCAGAAGGAGCGCGTGAAGGCTCTAAAGTTGGGAACGTATGCGAGGTGTTGAAGCGGTTGATTAGGCGAACGCATGATGTTTCTCCTCGGATGATGGATTGGCGCGTTGACCAAGCGGACAGCTTCGGACGCGCCCTCGTTGTCTAAAAGATTTCTGCGGTTACATCACCTATGACCGCTTCTTGAAAAAACGTTACACAGCACAACACACAGGGCTGACTCCTTGTAACGTCTTCCGCACTCCGACTCATATTCAGATGTAGAGACAACCTGCAACTAATATCTTTTGGAGGATGACCATGCCGCGCCCGTTCCGCAGACTGACGCTCGACGAGTTCGCAGACCTGCTCGCGCGTTTCCCTTTCACGCGCAGAGTCAACGCCGTTCACATGCACCATACATGGAGGCCGCGCGTGCGCGATTACACGGGCCGCGAGACCATAGAAGGAATGTGGCGCTATCACACGCAGGAGTTGGGGTGGAGCGACATAGCGCAGCACATCACCATCGCGCCGGACGGTTCAATCTGGACGGGCAGGGGATGGAACGAGCCGCCCGCGAGCGCTAGCGGCCACAACGGCAACCGCTCGGCAGGCCCCTTCATGTTCGAGATGATTGGAGACTTCGACGCGGGGCGCGACCCCTTCCGCGCGCCGCAACGCGACACTGCGCTCAAAGTCATAGCGCGCGTCCAGGCACGCTTTAATCTGCCGGTCGAGTCGTTGCGCTTCCACAATCAGATGTCGCAGAAGAGTTGTCCCGGCTCTGCCATCAGCTTCGCTGACACGCTTGAGGCCGTGCGGGAGATGCGCGAGAGATTGGAGCGCAACGCTGGCTTGCGGCGTGACGCGTACGCTTCGCCGTTTCCCGCCGAAGCTCTGGCGTACCGCGAGAAGACGGACGGCGTCATACGACTGCTGAGCGACAGCGCCGCCAGAACCTCTGACCCGCCCGACGCCGAGCCGCCGGAAGATAACGAGTCTTATGGCGAGGAGCGCGAAGCATACGAGCCGCGCGCAACGTCCAGAGACCCGTACAAGCAGTTGGCGGACGCAACCTACGATGATGAAGAGCGAACCTTTGAAGAGCGCGACGATGAAGCGCTCAACCTCTGGCACAAGATAGCCACGGACGATGCGACCGAGACGCCTTCGGACAAAGATGGCTGGAAGAGCATAGACGGCTCACCTGCCAAAACCGCCGCCGCTTTTTCTAACGGAGGGGCTGCGGGTCGCCGCCGCGCGCTGTGCGTGGGAATCAATAACTATCCAACCTCGCCGCTCTCAGGCTGCGTAGCCGATGCAAGGCAGTGGGCGGGTGAGTTCACTCGCATGGGCTTCGAGACCTCGCTGCTGCTCGATGCGCGTGCGACGCGCGAAGCTATCTTGAGCGCGCTATCCGACCTTATAAGGACAAGCAGGGCGGGCGATGTGGTCGTCTTCCAGTACGCGGGCCACGGAACAACCGTTCGGGACGTGAGCGGCGACGAGGTCACGGGCCACAACAGCGATGACGAGGCGCTCTGCCCTTACGACTTCGCAAGCGGCGCGCTCATCATAGACGACGACATAGCAGAGGTCTTCGGTAAAATCCCTGACGGCGTCAACCTCACATGCTTCTTCGATTGCTGTCACTCTGGAACCATCTCTCGCTTCGGCGTGGGCGTCTCGCCTTTGAACCGGGCGCGCGAAGCGGACGAGCGCCCGCGCTTTATACAGGCGACGCCCGAACTGTTGAGAGCGCACGCAGAGTTTAGAAGAAGGATAGGCAGTCGCGGCGTGACTGGCCGCAGAGGCGGGCCGGAGATGATGAGAGAAGTCGTCTTCGCAGCCTGTCTGGACAGCGAGGTTGCGCTTGAGTCGGACGGCCACGGCCACTTCACCAGTATTGCCGCAGGGCTGCTGCGCTCCGCTTCCGAAGCTATGACGAACGAGGAGTTCGCCGCGCGCGTTACAGAAGGCTTCGGCACGACGCCGCGCCAGCACCCGGAACTCGACTGCGCCCCGCGCGCACGCTCGCAGAGTTTCCTGCGGCCACTTGGCGCTGACGGCTCTAAAGCTCAGCCCAAGCCAGCGCCGGTTTCGCACGCGGCCAAACCGGGTTCCAACTCCCACCCGCCGCTCAACGTCAGCGCCGTGGCGGACAGGCTGCGCTCGCTCGCCTCAGAGCTTGAAGGGTACAAGTGAGCATCACATGGTCACACAGCCGGACAAGCTGACGCCCGCCACGACCGAAGCGAGCGCAGCCGCAGCCCAGAGCCACGGGTTGACTGCCGACGCGCCTGCGCGCGGGCGCACGAAGTCTCTGCACGCGCCCGGCCTCGGCATAGACTACGAGGTCGGTGAAGGCGTCGAGCGTGCCGCGCGCAATGCGCCTTACGAGCGCCGCACGGGCGACCCTATTTATAGACCCCTTAAGGTCTACACCTCAGACCCTTCCGCGTCTTCCAGGGAAGGCGCAGTGGCCCTGGTCAACGTGCCTTACGAGCCTTTGAAGAAAGGGCCGCGCGGGCGACTCTTCCACGTAGTAGATTTCAACGAGTCCCTGAAAGAGCGATATAGCCAGGTCAACCTGGACGCGCCGGAGATACTCATACGCAATGGCCGAGACCCGTCGCCATCGGACTGGCACTTTCATCAGCAGATGGTCTACGCCGTCTCTACTTTGGTCTACGCGGCCTTTCGCAAAGCGCTCGGTCGTCACATAGCCTGGGGCTTCGAGCGAGAGGCGCGCGGGCCGACTCGTTTGCGCTTGCGCCCGCACGCCTTCACGGGCCGGAACGCTTTCTACGACAAGGAGCGCGGCGAGATTCGCTTCGGCTATTTCAGAGCCGAGAGAAAGGTTGCGGGCAACAACCTGCCAGGCGGCTTTGTCTTCACCTGCCTCTCGCACGACATCATAGCGCACGAGGTGACGCACGCGCTGCTGGACGGGCTGCGGGCGCACTTCACCTATCCGTCCGACGGCGACGTGCTGGCGTTCCACGAAGCGCTCGCAGACCTGACGGCAATCTTCCAGCACTTCAGCTACGACACTGTAGTCCTCGCAGCCATACGCAAGGCGCGCGGCAACATCGCGTGCGCGGACTTGTTGACAGACCTCGCAAGACAATTCAGCTACACCACCACGGGCAAGGAAAGGCCGCTCAGGAGCGCAATCGACATCCCGCCTGAAGGCGGCGCTCCCAAACCCTACAGGCCCGACGCAGAGCCGCACGAGCTTGGCTCCGTTCTGGTCTCAGCAGTCTTCGAGGCATTCGTCACGGTCTTCAAGCGAAAGACGGAGCGCTACGTCAGGCTCGCCACGCAAGGCTCTGGCGTGCTGCCTGCGGGCGAGTTGTCGCCGGACTTGCAAGCAGTTCTGGCGGAGAAGGCTAGCACCCTGGCCGGTCAATTCCTGACCATCTGTGTGCGCGCAGTGGATTACTGCCCGCCCATAGGCTTGAGGTTCGGAGAGTTTCTGCGCGCCATGATTACAGCCGATTATGACCTTGTGCCCGACGACCCATGGGGCTACAGAGAGGCACTGATAGAAGCTTTCAGGCGGCGCGAAATCTTCCCTGACGACGTAGCCAATCTCTCGGAGGACGCGCTTCTTTGGCGGCCACCGGAGAGACGCATCCCCAAACTGCGCGAGCTTAGTTTCGCCAATCTGAAGTTTCGCGGCGACCCTGCGTGCGCCGCTAATGCGTGGGAGTTGCGACGGCAGGCGTGCGCGCTCGGCTTTGTAGTGACGCGCGCTGAGTTTGCCAGCCACTTCGGCCTGGCCTGCGGAAACAACCTCTCTTCAAAGGATGACCGGATTGAACCGCCTGTGGTGCAGTCAATACGCTCGCTCAGACGGGTCGGGCCTGACGGGCAGATAGTGTTCGACCTGGTGGCGGAAGTGACGCAGCGAAGAATAGTGCGGCGCGCTGATTCGGGCCTGAGCTTTGTTTTCTACGGCGGCTCGACTGTGATAATCAGCCCTAAAGGTGAGATACGCTATGCCATCACAAAGCGCGTGACGAACGACGAGCGCCTGATGCGCCAGGAAGAGTTCATGCTCGGCCACGGAAACGCGTACTGGGAAATCACGGACGGACGCCTGACCCCTATACGACAGCCCTTCAAATTTCTGCACGGTTAGAGCGCACGCACGTAGAGGTCTAGGTCTGCGCGCTTGATTCGCCAGCCTTGCCCTATAATCTTGCCCTTGAGCCTGCCGTCCTTAAGCGCCTGGCGCAGGTGCGTGCGCGAGAGATTCGAGAGCGTGGATGCTTCGGAGACGGTGAGCATAAGCTTGTGCGCGACGGCTATAGCTTCATCGGAATTCTTTCTTGATTGGAGCAGCGCCTGAAGAGCCGCAACGATGCGCTCGCCACTTTCAGGAAGCTCCGCCGGAACCAGCGCCTGCGTCTCAGCCGAGACCACGCCCAGGGGTTCGGCATGTTGAGGCACAAGCGCCTTTGAGCCGGGCCACTGTTCGGGCAACAGGCCGTCCAACTCTTTTTTGAGCCGTTCCAGTTCGCCTTCATGGAAAAGCTCATTTGCGCTCGCGCTTGAAAGAACGTTCTGCTGTGTGCCGGAAGTCGCGGGCGGCGCGGAGCCGCTTCTCGCGCCGCTCCTTCTCAGCAACTCGACCATCTCCTTGTAGCCGCGACGACGCGCAATGTCCAGCGCCGTCTCTCCACTGTAATCTTCTAGGTTAATGTCCGCGCCGACTTCGAGCAGGATTTTCAAGCTCTCCCGGTTATTCTCGTTGACGGCCTGCATCAAAGCGGTCTTGCCCTCTTTGTCTCTGGCGTTGACGTTCGCGCCGCCCATGTGGAGCATGCGAATCGTGTCTGCGTCGCTCATAGAGACGGCGAACATGAGCGCCGTCCAGCCCTTCCTGTTTCGCGCGTTAACGTCCGCGCCATTTTTAAGCAGCGCTTCGACCATAGCCGTGTGCCCCTTGATGGTCGCAAGCATCAACGGCGTCCACTCATCGTTCGAGCGCGCGTTCAAATCAGCGCCCGACGAAATCAGCGAGTTAAGCGCAGCGAAATCTCCATCGTCGACGGCCCTGTGCAGGCTGAGCCTGGGCGATGCCGCGCTCTTAAATGAGCGCCCGTTATCCTGCTCGGCCTGAGGAACGGTCGAGAACTTTTTCAGCATAGAGACGATGCGCTCAAAGCCTCTGGAGGACGCAGCCTCAATGGCCGTCATGCCCTGGTTATCTCTGGCGTTGGCGTCAGCGCCGCTTTCAAGCAGAAGCTGAACGACGTAGGTGTGGCCGCGATTGGCCGCAATCATCAGGGCCGTGCGGCCCGAAGCATCCTTTTCATTAACATTCACGCCCTCGTCAATCAGGGCCTTGACCTCGACCGTGTTGCCTTCGTAGACCGCTTCCATCAAAGGCGTGACGGCGCTGCTCGTAATCGTTTCCATGATGCTTAACCCTCCACGCAGGTTACTTGTTACTCTTTGCAGGCGGACGGCGCGACTCTGCGCCCGATACTATGCGCGTGCGCTCCATCTCTTCTTTGGCCTGGTCTGCGGCGGAGTGTATGCCTGATAGCCGCAGGCGGAACTCGTCCGGGTTGCTCGCTCCGCGCAGAGCCTCTTCGATGGAGATAAGCCCGGACTGGAAGAGATGAAAGAGCGACTGGTCAAAGGTCTGCATGCCGTACTGCGAAGTTCCGGCAGCAATGGCGTCTCGAATCTGCGAAGTCTTCTCTTCGTTCACGATGCAATCGCGTATGAAGCCCGTCGAGCGCATTATCTCCACGGCTGGAACGCGACCGCCGCCGCGTGCCGCGCGCACGAGTCTCATGGAGATGACGGCCTTCAGGATTCCCGCCAACTGTATACGCACGCTCTTCTGTTGATGCGGGGGAAAGGACGAAACTATACGCATGATGGTTTCGGTAGCATCCAGCGTGTGCAGGGTTGAAAGAACAAGATGGCCCGTCTCGGCTGCGGTCAGGGCCGTCTCAATCGTCTCGTGGTCGCGCATCTCGCCAACGAGAATCACGTCCGGGTCTTGACGAAGAGCGCCGCGCAGGGCTTCCGCGAACGAGCGCGTGTCAACATCCACCTCGCGCTGCGTGACGAAGGACTTCTTGTCCTTGTGCAGAAATTCTATGGGGTCTTCTATGGTGACTATGTGGCCCGTGCGGGTGGAGTTGATGCGGTCTATGATGGCGGCGAGCGTGGTTGATTTACCGGAGCCGGTGGTTCCTGTGACCAGAATCAATCCGCGCTGCTCGTCCGCGACCTTTTCTATGATGGGCGGCAAGGAAAGCTCTGTGATGCTGCGCGTGCGGTCTGGGATGACGCGTATGACTATGCCAACGGTTCCGCGCTGCTGGAAGATGTTGGCGCGAAAACGCCCCAGGCCGGAGACCCCGTAGCCTATGTCAACCTCCGAGACCTCTTTGAAGCGCTGCTTCTGCCGGTTGGACATCATGGAGAACGCCATGTCTAGCGTGTCTTCCTGCGACAAACGGTCGGAGTCCACGACGGGGCGAAGCTCGCCGCCGACGCGCATGAAAGGGAACGAACCGGCCTTGATGTGAAGATCGGATGCGCCGAACCCTGCGGCAATTTTCAGCAACTCGTCAACTTTAGACATAGCAGCAAAACTCTTAAAAGAGATTCCGAGCAAGCGGGATTAGAGGTTTGTTAAGTTTTCTCAGGCGGGAAGCACGGCCCGGAAAGCTGTAGAGCCGGGCACCGCGCTCGATTCCCATAATAGTCTGTAAGCTAAAGAAAGGTCAACGATTAAATAATGTTGGCCGCGCAAAAAATGGAGAAAGACGGGCCAAAGATGGGGAAAGTTCGGAGTCAAAAGCTCAGAATTCAGGCAGTTAAGAGAAGCGTTCGGTCTTCAAGCGTGAAGGTTCGATGAAATTTCAAGACCCTTCGCACAAAAAGCTCGACTGTCGAGCGAAAAGAGGTTGAAAGTCGCGGAAAAAAGCTCAAAGTTTCGAGCAAACTGCTCGAAACTTTGAGCTTTTCGGCTAGAAAGCCCGAGCAATTTGCTCGAAACTCCGGGCACTCTCGCCGGAAGTTCCGAGCAAATTATTAAAAGCCTTGAGAAAAATATTGGAAACCTTAAGAAAAACTATGGAAGGTTCAGGAAAATCGGTCAAAGAGTGAGGCTCAGAGCCTGAAAGTTAATCTCTCTGAGTTAATCGGTCGCCACGGCGCGATAGGTCGCCATGGGGTCTGTGTCGGGCTGAGCGCCGGAAGTCTTCGGCTCAGCTATCTCAGCTTTGTGGTGGCCGTTGTTGCTCTCGGAGCCTTCGGCCTGCTTCTTATGCTCGCGCGCGTAGGTGAGCCAGGGGCCGGGCGCTTCGCGCTCGCCGGAGGTAATCTGGAAGAAGACCTCCTGTATGCGGCGTGTGATTTCGCCACGGCGGCCTGTGCCAATCTGTATTTTGTCTACGGAACGAATGGGAGTGATTTCGGCGGCTGTGCCTGAGAAGAAGATTTCGTCTGCGACGTAAAGTGCCGCGCGCTGAATGCCAGTCTCTACGACCGGAATGTCTAGCTCGCGCGCAATCTGTATCACGCTGTCGCGCGTAATTCCGGGCAGAATGGAAGACGAAAGCGGCGGAGTGATGACTTTGCCGCCCGCGACTACGAAGATGTTTTCGCCGGAGCCTTCGGAGACGAAGCCTCTGTCGTCGAGCGCTATGCCCTCGGCGTAGCCGTTCAAGAGAGCTTCCATCTTGATTAGCTGCGAGTTCATGTAGTTCGCGCCCGACTTTGCCATAGCGGGCATGCTGTTCGGCGTCAGGCGATTCCAGGTAGAGACGCAAACGTCCACTCCCTGCTCAATCGCTTCGTCGCCCAGGTACTTGCCCCAGTCCCAAGCGCCTATGTAACAGTCCAGAGGGTTCGGGAACGGATTGACGCCGAAGGCGGGACGCTCTTCGTCAAGACTGCGGAAGATGATGGGTCGTATGTAGCACTGCTCAAGTCCGCCGCGATTGACAAGCTCTATCGCCGCTTCGTTCAACTGGTCGAGCGAGAGGTCTGTGTCCATACGGTAAATCTTGGCCGAGTTCAAGAGCCTTTGCATGTGTTCACGTAGACGAAAGATTGCGGGGCCGCGTTTCGTAGAGTAACAGCGTATGCCTTCGAAGACGCTTGAGCCGTAATGCAGAACGTGCGACATGACGTGCACGCGCGCGTCATTCCAGTTGACCCACTCGCCATTGTGCCATACTTCCTGAACAATCTTTGGCGTCTTAATATCTTTGGCTTTGCCGTCTTTAGTGAACATCTGTTTTCTCCTTTGAGGAAGCTTTTAAGGGGGAGGCTGTGCGCCGCTTGATTCCGGCTACAGCTTTAGCTTCGGCAGAAGCGATTGTATCGAGACGCTTCCGCTTTTTCTTACCCTTTTGACCCATCTGTGTAAGTCACAAAATAGCTTAAACGCGTGCGCCTTGCAAGGTAGGCTTGCGCGAGATAAAGAGGCTGGCGTACCATCCGATTTGCTTTCATCAAAAACTTTTTCGCTTCAGTTTGAATAATGAGTCTCAGAGCAAAGAAGGTGACAAGGATTTCTCTGCTTGCCTTGATGCTCTCAATCTCTGTCGTCTCCGATAATTGTCGCATGTTAGAAAAGAATCAAAACAACGCTCCTTCCGCGCCCAGGGCTATGGACGCAGTTTCGGTCACGCGCCGCGCCATCGCAATTGACATGCACGCCGACACCACTCAGCGCATGCTGGACGAAGGCGTGGACATAAACAATCGCCTCGCGGACGGCCACTTCGACGCCGTTCGCATGAAGGAAGGCGGACTCTCCGCGCAGTTCTTTTCCATCTGGGTCGCGCCTGACCTTTACGGGAGCGGGGGCGCGAGCGCCATTCGTCGCGCCGACGAGCAGATTAAGGCAGTACGCGCGCTCGCGGAGAAGCACCCGGAGACCTGGGAGCTTGCGAGAAGCGCCGCAGACATCCGGCGCATAAGCGCGGAAGGAAAGCTCGCGGCCCTGATGGGACTCGAAGGCGCTTACGCGATTGACGAGCGGATT
>JACVRN010000106.1 GCA_014534425.1 Pyrinomonadaceae bacterium | reverse complement strand
GAGGCTGGAGCAAGAGTCTATCGCACCGGAGACCTCGCACGTTATTTACCGGACGGAAACATAGAGTATGTGGGACGCATAGACCAGCAGGTGAAAGTCAGAGGCTATCGGATCGAGTTGGGCGAGATAGAGGCTGTGCTGAGTGAGCATCCGTCAGTGCGCGAGACGGTAGTCATAGCCAGAGAAGATGAGAGCAGAGAGAAAAGATTAGTAGCCTATGTCGTCAGCAGAGAAGAGGAAGAGGCGAGTGTCAGCGAGTTGCGCGGCTATTTAAAGGAGAAGTTGCCGGAGTACATGATTCCTTCGGCTTTTCTGTTTTTGGATGAGTTGCCTTTGACGCCGAACGGGAAGGTTGACCGCAGGGCGTTGCCTGCGCCGGAGCACACACGGCCCGAACAGGAAAAGGCTTATGTCGCGCCGCGAACCGGGTTGGAAGCGATTTTGACGGGCATGTGGCAGAGGATGCTGAACGTAGACAAGATAGGAATCTACGACGACTTTTTTGAGTTAGGCGGTAATTCTCTGAAGGCTGCGATTTTTATCAATAAGTTGGAAGAGAGGCTTGGCGAGCGGGTGCGTGTGGTGGTGTTATTCAAAGCGCCTAGCGTTCAAGCCCTGGCTTCTTATCTGAACGAGCATCACCCGGATGCTGTGGCAAGAATGTGCGTGGAAGGTTTCGACGTTGATGAAAGCATGGAGGGCGCTTCTCGTAGTAAAGACGCAACCGTCTCGCCTCTGGTAGAGGTGCAGCCTGAAGGCTCAAGGCGACCCTTCTTCTGCGTGCACCCGATTGGAGGGCACGTGTACTGCTATGCCGACCTGGCTCGCTACTTGGGCACAGATCAGCCGTTCTATGGATTACAGTCAATAGGACTCAGAGGCGAACAGGAGCCTCACACTCGCATCGCGGACATGGCGGCTGATTACGTCAGGGCCTTACAGGCTGTGCAGCCGCAAGGCCCGTATCTACTTGGAGGATACTCTTTCGGCTCGATGGTGGCGTTTGAGATGGCACAGCAGTTACAGAGTCAGGGGCAGGCGATAGAGCTTCTTGCTTTGTTTGATACAGAGATAGTGTTCCTCAGCAACAGGGCTAAGGAAAGCGAGAAGGCGGACGATGCCACGATACTGGCGAACCTGTTCGAGCATCTGCCTCCGCTCCCGCTTGACCGGATTAGGCGGTTAGCGCCGGACGAGCAGCTAAGCTACATGATAGAAGTGGCGAAGGCCAATAACGTGATTCCGCCTGATTTGGACTTCTCGCAGGCGCGCAACTTCGTGAAGGTCTTGAGGGCCAATCTTAAGGCTGCGGCGGATTACGTGCCGCAACCTTACCCTGGACAAATCACCTTCTTTCAGGCGAGCGAGCAGCCCGAAACGGAAGACGGGAGAGAGCCTTCGGAAGATTTGAGCAAACTTGCCAGAGGAGGCGTGAAGGTCTTCGAAGTTCCGGGCAATCACGTATCAATGTTCTTAAGACCACACGTTCAAGCTCTGGCTGAGAGCTTGAAGGCGCGTCTTGACGAGATACACGCGGCGCATAATTTAACCGGCAAGGGCTTCAATGCATAGCGGCGCAGGCGCTCTCTCTTAAAAATATCTTTAATGGAAACAGAGTCATGGCGACAGAGAAACTATACCTCAAACAAAATGTGCAGGTAGAGCCTTTATATAACCAGTGGTACGCGTGGTCGTATCTTATCTCGCCCGCGACTGCCGCCATGTACGTGGCTAACCTGCACCTTAAAATCATGCAGTCGTTCGTCAGCGCTCCGCAGATACACGTTTCTGCTCTTAAAAATCCTGCGATGAGGGGCGGCCCGTTCATTAATTATGATGCGAGTAAAGTCGGCGCGATTAAGTCGCTGATGGAAAAAACCATTAAAGAGCAGGCACACATGCTGGCGCTGGCAGAAGCTATCAAGAGCCTAGACGCGCTGTTGACGGCTGAGGCCGACGGAGGCTCCCTTGAGCCTTTGTATCCCAGGGTGCCGGAGATTTTGAAGGGCTACGTGGAGTTGGTTTATGACTTGAATAACAATCCTTCTATGAGGTTCATAGAGGGGCTGCTGTATAAGAGTCCATACTATAATCTTTCGTCGCAGAGCATCACGTTATCGCTCGTTAATGATGACAACCGCCCCTTCGCCTTCAGCACTCCCGTCTTACCGGACGACAAGCAGCTACATCTAACCATGCCCTTTAAGCATGAAGGACTCGACGAGTTATTTAAGATGAAGCGAATCCCTCAGACGTTCGGCTACATCAAGGAGCAGCTATCAGTAAGGGATGAGGACGACGAACTGTTCTCGTCTTTCTTCACGGAAGATGTCCCGCAGCAAGAGGTGCGATACAACGGCGAGGGAGTCAGAATTCGCTATTTCGGCCACGCCTGCGTCCTCATAGAGTCGAAAAACACGAGCATCATTTGCGACCCTGTCATCAGCTACAAAATTGATAATGCTGATAATCGCTACACCTATGCGGACTTGCCTGAGGAGATTGACTATGCCTTGATTACTCACACGCATCAAGACCACAACATGTTCGAGACGCTGCTGCAATTGCGACACAAAATCAGGAACCTGATAGTTCCCCGTAGCAGTGGTGCAACGCTCGCAGACCAGTCGTTGAAATTAGCTTTGCAGAATATAGGATTCAGAAACGTTATAGAGATAGACGAGATGGAATCAATCCCTGTCGCCGACGGCAGCATCACAGGCATTCCGTTTTTAGGCGAGCATGCTGATTTGAACATACGTTCCAAGACAGCCTATCTGGTCAGAATAAAAGACAGGACAATAATACTGGCGGCGGATTCAAATAACATAGAGCCTAAGCTTTATCAGCATATACACGATTTTGTCGGCGACGTTGACGTGCTGTTTATAGGAATGGAGTGCGAGGGCGCGCCTCTCACATGGCTGTACGGCCCGTTGCTGACCAAACCGCTCGCCAGAAAGTTTGACCAGTCCAGAAGATTTAACGGCTCGAACTTTGAGAAAGGCATGGATATAGTCGAGCAGTTAAAGCCCAAACAGGTCTACGTGTACGCTATGGGCCAGGAGCCTTGGCTCACTTACCTTACCTCCATTGAATACACTACGGAGTCTCGCCCGATTATAGAGTCCGACAAGCTGATTAATAGTTGCAGGGGCAAAGGAATGATGGCGGAAAGGCTGCTCTGCCAGCGCGAGCTTTTTCTATCTGATTAACACAATGTCTACATTACGCATCTGTCTCTGGTCAGGGCCTAGAAATGTTTCCACGGCCCTGATGTATTCCTTCGCTCAGCGCAGTGACACGCGTGCGCTAGACGAGCCGCTCTACGCGCACTATCTGTCGGTCACGGGGGCAGAGCATCCGGGCAAAGATGAAGTCTTAGCCAGTATGGAACAGGACGGCGAGCGGGTTGTGCGCGATGTGATTCTAGGCCCTTGTGACCGCCCGGTGCTTTTCATGAAGCAGATGGCGCATCATCTTGTGAACATAGACAGGAGCTTTTTGAAGCAGACTATAAATATTCTGCTCGTGCGAGACCCTGAATACGTGCTGCCTTCGCTGGCGACTAAGTTGCCGACAGTGAATTTGCGTGACACCGGGCTGGCAATACAATGCGAGCTGCTTCAACAACTGCGAGAGTGGGGACAGGAGCCTCTGGTGTTGGATTCGTCAGACTTTTTCCCGGATACAGCCGGGCTGTTAAATACTCTCTGCGAGCGAATCGGAATCCCGTTTGAGGAAGCGATGCTGCGATGGCCTGCCGGGCCTCATCCTGAAGACGGAGTCTGGGCACCCTACTGGTATCACACCGTTCATAGCTCCACGGGTTTCGAGCGGCCTGCGGAAGCCAAATCCTGCCCGCCGCATCTCAAGCCCCTGCTGGAAGAATGTCGCCCATACTACGCGCTGCTCAAAGCTACGGCCATGAAAGCCGGTGAGCATCTTTGAGAAGGTCAGAGAAGGAGAAGCGTAGCCGTCTTTGTTTCAGGCACCCGCAGCCTGCTCTTTAAGACTATTAATTGCGTCGACGAATATTTTAATGTTCGAAGGCTCAAGCGTGTCCAGCCGTATGTAATCATCTGTTAAGCCGAATTTCGATCCCCACAGCGCATGCATATTATTCCGCTCAAGAATTTCTCGAAGCCGATTTGCATTCACGTACGACCTGACCAGCACGTAACTGGTCTCTACCATCTGCCTGGGCTTAACTATTTCGTACCTTCCCCCCTGCTCGTTTCTCTTCAGTAAAGCGAAAGACCGCTCTATCTTTTTAGTTGACGTGGGGCTTTTGCCTATATGTTTCAGACCCTCCGCGATTGAGATTGTGGAGACGCCATTTCTGTTCTCCATTCTCAACTCTTCCGCATCCGACGCGTCGGCGCAGACGATCCATCCGATTCTATGCTCCGCCGTTCCATGCGATTTTGAAGTCGATGCAATCAGGAACAGATTCTTTCTGCCTCTGAATTTATGATAGAGAGTTTTGATGAGCAGTTTTCTGTTAATCACACCGCTCGGCAAGGTGAGGTCAAGCACCATCGTTGTTTCTGCCGTAATTCTTTCGATAATGATGTCCGGGTCAAAAACAGCGCCGGTAGGGTTGTTGGGCAGACTCAAATATAAAAGCTCAGGCTTTTCCGCTCTCACCGCTCGAATGATTTCCTCTTCGTCTATAGTGAAGTCGCTGTGGCGCGTCTTGAAATCAACAGGCTCGAAGCCCAATCCCTGAAAAGATTCTCTAGCACGCCAATACCCCGGCGAGACCATCAGGAAAGCCGGATGCTTCGTCTCGCTCGTTTTGAAGACGTGGTTTCTGATGGCCTCGATTGCTCCCGTAGTCCCGGCTGTGGGGATAATATTCTCCGCAGGTATGCCGAAATACTGACCTAGAGCTTCGGAGAAAATCTGCTGATTCAAGGTCAGGTTCGCGTAAGGCTCCCTGGCGCTTAATTCGACACTACGCCTTCTTTTATTAACATTCAGGCCGTTGCTGGACGACATAGATAAATCTCCGGTGGACTTCATTGAAGCGAGTTAGAGCGGTGACTATGGCTCTCTCTCACGTATCTTACGATGCGAGGGCAAACCCTTTCAACCTCTCATAGTGAGTGTGCTTGCATTTCCAATCTGACATGATGGATACTAGCTAACCTACGTCGCTTCGAGTCCGACAGGAAATATGCATCTTGTATCTCACCGAATATATTCCCAAGCTCTCAACCTTAGTGCAACTCCTTCAATGGAGGGCGGCACTGCACCCTAAGCGAATCGCTTTCACCTTCCTCTCGGATGTAGAGAACGACGAAGTAAAGTTAAGTTATGGCGAATTGGACAGACGCGCCCGCGCCATCGGTGCCGTTCTTCAGGGCATAGGCGAACGCGGGTCTCGCGCGCTGCTGCTGTATCCCACGGGCATAGATTATATAGCTGCCTTCTTCGGGTGCCTGTACGCGGGAAGGGTCGCCGTGCCTGCGTATCCTCCGCGTCTCAATCGAAATATTTACAGGCTGCAAGCGATAATCGCGGATGCGCGTCCCGTCGTTGCGCTCACGACTTCACAGGCTTTATCCAGACTGAAGCACGCGCTCGCAGAAGCGCCGGAGCTAGGCACTGTGCGCTTACTGCCTACAGATTCGATTGAGGGCCAAGCTGAAGAGCAATGGCGCGAGCCGGACGTGGACGAAGACACTCTGGCTTTCCTGCAATACACTTCCGGCTCTACCTCCGAGCCGAAGGGAGTGATGCTCAGCCACCGAAACCTGATTCACAATTCCACTCTGTTAGCCAGCGCCTTCGAGTACACGCCTGACAGCAGATGTGTTTCGTGGCTCCCCATCTATCACGACATGGGTCTCATTGGCGGAGTGCTTCAGCCTCTGTTCGGCGGTTTTCATTGCGCGCTCATGTCGCCCGCATCTTTCCTGCAACGTCCTCTGCGCTGGCTTCAAGCCGTCTCGCGCGAGCGAGTGACGATTAGCGGCGGGCCAAATTTCGCTTACGAGCTTTGCGCGCAAAAAATTGAGCCTCGCCAGCGCGAAGAGCTTGACCTGAGTAGCTGGAGCGTGGCCTTCAACGGCTCGGAGCCGATTCGCCCCGGCACCATAGAGAAATTCACGGAAGCCTTTGCGCCCTGCGGCTTCAGGCGCGAAGCTTTCCTGCCTTGCTACGGCCTGGCGGAAGCGACGTTGATTGTGTCCGGCGGGCCTAAGGCAAACCCGCCCGTCATAGAATCGTTGAACGATAAGCTGCTTGAAAATCATAGGGTGAGCGAGGCTGCTGCGGGCTACGAAGGCGCGCGATTAATCGTAGGCTGCGGTCGACCTTTTGAGAGTCAAAGAGTCGTCATCGTGCGCCCCGAAACTTTGACCGCGTGCGCCCCCGAAGAGGTTGGAGAGATTTGGGTCGCTGGCCCAAGCGTCGCGCAGGGCTACTGGAATCGCGCGGAAGAAACGGCAGAGGCTTTTCAGGCGCGGCTCGCGGACACAAATGAGGGGCCGTTCCTACGCACGGGCGACCTTGGCTTTCTGAAAGATGGCGAGCTTTTTGTGACCGGGCGATTAAAAGACCTGATTATCATTCGCGGACTCAATTATTACCCGCAGGACATAGAACTGACGGTCGAGAAAAGCCACCACTCTCTGCGCCCCGGCTGTGGCGCTGCGTTCAGTGTAGAGCTTGACGGTGAAGAGCGGCTCATCATAGTTCAAGAGGTTTCGCAGCGTGAGCAGACGGCCCTGCAAAACATTATACGCACCGTGCGCGAAGCTGTGGCCGAGGAGCATGAGATTAAAGTTCATGCCGTGGCCCTGATTAAGCCCGGCACGATTCCTAAAACTTCTAGCGGCAAGATTCAGAGGCACGCCTGCCGGAACGGTTTTCTCGCGGGCGAGTTGAAGCTACTGGCAGACTGGAAGGCAGAGGACGTTGCCAGCGAAGGCTCGCGCTCGACTTTCTACACTCCGCACGAATCCGCCGAAGCGGTAGAAGCGTGGCTGAGAATCAGGCTGGCCGAACATTTGCGCCTGGACGTGGAGAGCATAGACACGCGTCAGCCAATCACGCGTTACGGGCTTGACTCTTTAGACGCCATAGAGCTTGTGCATAGCGTGGAGTCCGAGTTGGGCATCGCTTTACCCGTAGTGGATTTGCTTGAAGGGCACAGCATCCGGCAACTGGCGCAAGACCTCCACGCACGACTTTTAGAAACCACGCCGACGCTTATTCCCGCTTCCTCAGAGAAGGAGAGCGCAACGCATCCCCTCTCGGTCGGACAGAGCGCCTTGTGGTTTCTGCATCGCGTATCGCCTGAGAGCGCGGCCTATAACATCACCAGCGCCCTGCGTGTTCGGGGCCGTTTGGATACGCAAGCTCTGCGGCGCGTCTTTCAAAAACTGTCTGACCGCCACGCTCAACTGCGTGCTACCTTTATCACTTCGGACGGCGAGCCGCTACAGCTTATACACAAGCATCACGAAGTCTGCTTCGAGACTGAGACGGCCAACGGTTGGAGCGAGGCGCAATTGCGTGAGCGTTTGATAGAAGAAGCGCATCGCAGCTTTGACCTGGAGCGCGGGCCTCTGTTTCGCATCAAACTGTTCACGCGCTCGGAGCAGGAGCACATCTTGCTCGTATCTGTGCATCACATCGTCGCAGACCTTTGGTCTCTGGGCGTGTTGATGCGCGAGATGAAACTTTTGTACGAGGCAGAGAAATCAGGGATGCCCGCCACACTTGCTCCGCTTGAACTGCAATACATTGATTATGTTCACAGGCAGAGAGCGCTGCTGTCGAATGCGGAAAGCGCGAAGCTCTGGACTTACTGGCAGAATCAGTTGGCGGGAGAGTTGCCGCTCCTCAATCTGCCTTTAGATAAACCCAGACCTGCGCTTCAAACTTATCGCGGCTCTGCGAAGTTCTTCAAACTCGGCGCAGAGTTGACACGAGACCTCAAGAACTTGAGCCGGAGTAACGATGCTACTCTCTACATGACCTTGCTTGCGGCCTTTCAAGTCTTACTGCATCGCTACACTAATCAGGAAGAGATACTCGTCGGCACGCCGTCCGCCAATCGCAGCAGTAATGAGCTTGCGAGCGTCGTCGGATACTTCGTTAATCCCCTGGTGATGCGCGGTCGTCCTCGCGGCCATAGCTCATTCAAAGAGTTTCTCAAACAGATTCGCCGCACGGTGCTTGAAGCCCTCTCGCATCAAGACATGCCCTTTGCTCTTCTGATTGAAAAATTACAACCACATCGTGACCCCAGCCGCTCGCCGCTCTTCCAAACTATGTTTGCTTTACAAAAGACGCACACGTCGGACGAAGCCCTCTCCGCGTTCGCGCTCGACGAGACGCAGGCGCGCACCAGAATGGGTGAGCTTGACCTGGAAGCGATACCGATTGAACTAAGCGTCGCGCAATTCGACTTAACCCTGCTGATGACGGAAGCGAACGGCGGTCTAGTAGGCACTTTCCAGTACAACACAGACTTATTCGAGGCAGAAACAATCTCTCGCCTCTCTCAACACTTTGAGACCCTCCTGCAATCAATCCTCGTCAACCCGCAGACGGCAATAAACTCGCTCTCTCTGCTGACAGAACAAGAACGGCAACAACAACTCTTTGAGTGGAACCAAACCGCTCAGAACCATCCGACACAAACTCTCCATCAATTATTCGAATCGCAAGCGGAGCGCACGCCGGAAGCCACAGCGCTTGTTTTTGAAGACGAGCAGTTAAGTTATCGAGAACTGAATGAGAGAGCCAACCAACTGGCTCATTATTTACAGAAGCTAGGCGTAGGCCCCGAAGTCCTAGTCGGCATCTCTATGGAGCGCTCCATAGAGATGCCGACTAGGACTTCGGGGCCTACGCCTAGCTTCTGTAAATAATGAGCCAGTTGGTTGGCTCTCTCATTCAGTTCTCGATAACTTAACTGCTCGTCTTCAAAAACAAGCGCTGTGGCTTCCGGCGTGCGCTCCGCTTGCGATTCGAATAATTGATGGAGAGTTTGTGTCGGATGGTTCTGAGCGGTTTGGTTCCACTCAAAGAGTTGTTGTTGCCGTTCTTGTTCTGTCAGCAGAGAGAGCGAGTTTATTGCCGTCTGCGGGTTGACGAGGATTGATTGCAGGAGGGTCTCAAAGTGTTGAGAGAGGCGAGAGATTGTTTCTGCCTCGAATAAGTCTGTGTTGTACTGGAAAGTGCCTACTAGACCGCCGTTCGCTTCCGTCATCAGCAGGGTTAAGTCGAATTGCGCGACGCTTAGTTCAATCGGTATCGCTTCCAGGTCAAGCTCACCCATTCTGGTGCGCGCCTGCGTCTCGTCGAGCGCGAACGCGGAGAGGGCTTCGTCCGACGTGTGCGTCTTTTGTAAAGCAAACATAGTTTGGAAGAGCGGCGAGCGGCTGGGGTCACGATGTGGTTGTAATTTTTCAATCAGAAGAGCAAAGGGCATGTCTTGATGCGAGAGGGCTTCAAGCACCGTGCGGCGAATCTGTTTGAGAAACTCTTTGAATGAGCTATGGCCGCGAGGACGACCGCGCATCACCAGGGGATTAACGAAGTATCCGACGACGCTCGCAAGCTCATTACTGCTGCGATTGGCGGACGGCGTGCCGACGAGTATCTCTTCCTGATTAGTGTAGCGATGCAGTAAGACTTGAAAGGCCGCAAGCAAGGTCATGTAGAGAGTAGCATCGTTACTCCGGCTCAAGTTCTTGAGGTCTCGTGTCAACTCTGCGCCGAGTTTGAAGAACTTCGCAGAGCCGCGATAAGTTTGAAGCGCAGGTCTGGGTTTATCTAAAGGCAGATTGAGGAGCGGCAACTCTCCCGCCAACTGATTCTGCCAGTAAGTCCAGAGCTTCGCGCTTTCCGCATTCGACAGCAGCGCTCTCTGCCTGTGAACATAATCAATGTATTGCAGTTCAAGCGGAGCAAGTGTGGCGGGCATCCCTGATTTCTCTGCCTCGTACAAAAGTTTCATCTCGCGCATCAACACGCCCAGAGACCAAAGGTCTGCGACGATGTGATGCACAGATACGAGCAAGATGTGCTCCTGCTCCGAGCGCGTGAACAGTTTGATGCGAAACAGAGGCCCGCGCTCCAGGTCAAAGCTGCGATGCGCTTCTTCTATCAAACGCTCACGCAATTGCGCCTCGCTCCAACCGTTGGCCGTCTCAGTCTCGAAGCAGACTTCGTGATGCTTGTGTATAAGCTGTAGCGGCTCGCCGTCCGAAGTGATAAAGGTAGCACGCAGTTGAGCGTGGCGGTCAGACAGTTTTTGAAAGACGCGCCGCAGAGCTTGCGTATCCAAACGGCCCCGAACACGCAGGGCGCTGGTGATGTTATAGGCCGCGCTCTCAGGCGATACGCGATGCAGAAACCACAAGGCGCTCTGTCCGACCGAGAGGGGATGCGTTGCGCTCTCCTTCTCTGAGGAAGCGGGAATAAGCGTCGGCGTGGTTTCTAAAAGTCGTGCGTGGAGGTCTTGCGCCAGTTGCCGGATGCTGTGCCCTTCAAGCAAATCCACTACGGGTAAAGCGATGCCCAACTCGGACTCCACGCTATGCACAAGCTCTATGGCGTCTAAAGAGTCAAGCCCGTAACGCGTGATTGGCTGACGCGTGTCTATGCTCTCCACGTCCAGGCGCAAATGTTCGGCCAGCCTGATTCTCAGCCACGCTTCTACCGCTTCGGCGGATTCGTGCGGAGTGTAGAAAGTCGAGCGCGAGCCTTCGCTGGCAACGTCCTCTGCCTTCCAGTCTGCCAGTAGCTTCAACTCGCCCGCGAGAAAACCGTTCCGGCAGGCGTGCCTCTGAATCTTGCCGCTAGAAGTTTTAGGAATCGTGCCGGGCTTAATCAGGGCCACGGCATGAACTTTAATCTCATGCTCCTCGGCCACAGCTTCGCGCACGGTGCGTATAATGTTTTGCAGGGCCGTCTGCTCACGCTGCGAAACCTCTTGAACTATGATGAGCCGCTCTTCACCGTCAAGCTCTACACTGAACGCAGCGCCACAGCCGGGGCGCAGAGAGTGGTGGCTTTTCTCGACCGTCAGTTCTATGTCCTGCGGGTAATAATTGAGTCCGCGAATGATAATCAGGTCTTTTAATCGCCCGGTCACAAAAAGCTCGCCATCTTTCAGAAAGCCAAGGTCGCCCGTGCGTAGGAACGGCCCCTCATTTGTGTCCGCGAGCCGCGCCTGAAAAGCCTCTGCCGTTTCTTCCGCGCGATTCCAGTAGCCCTGCGCGACGCTTGGGCCAGCGACCCAAATCTCTCCAACCTCTTCGGGGGCGCACGCGGTCAAAGTTTCGGGGCGCACGATGACGACTCTTTGACTCTCAAAAGGTCGACCGCAGCCTACGATTAATCGCGCGCCTTCGTAGCCCGCAGCAGCCTCGCTCACCCTATGATTTTCAAGCAGCTTATCGTTCAACGATTCTATGACGGGCGGGTTTGCCTTAGGCCCGCCGGACACAATCAACGTCGCTTCCGCCAGGCCGTAGCAAGGCAGGAAAGCTTCGCGCCTGAAGCCGCAGGGCGCAAAGGCTTCCGTGAATTTCTCTATGGTGCCGGGGCGAATCGGCTCCGAGCCGTTGAAGGCCACGCTCCAGCTACTCAGGTCAAGCTCTTCGCGCTGGCGAGGCTCAATTTTTTGCGCGCAAAGCTCGTAAGCGAAATTTGGCCCGCCGCTAATCGTCACTCGCTCGCGCGAGACGGCTTGAAGCCAGCGCAGAGGACGTTGCAGGAAAGATGCGGGCGACATGAGCGCGCAATGAAAACCGCCGAACAGAGGCTGAAGCACTCCGCCAATGAGACCCATGTCGTGATAGATGGGGAGCCACGAAACACATCTGCTGTCAGGCGTGTACTCGAAGGCGCTGGCTAACAGAGTGGAATTGTGAATCAGGTTTCGGTGGCTGAGCATCACTCCCTTCGGCTCGGAGGTAGAGCCGGAAGTGTATTGCAGGAAAGCCAGAGTGTCTTCGTCCACGTCCGGCTCGCGCCATTGCTCTTCAGCTTGGCCCTCAATCGAATCTGTAGGCAGTAAGCGCACAGTGCCTAGCTCCGGCGCTTCTGCGAGCGCGTGCTTCAGTCTGGATAAAGCCTGTGAAGTCGTGAGCGCAACGACGGGACGCGCATCCGCGATTATCGCTTGCAGCCTGTAAATATTTCGATTGAGACGCGGAGGATACGCAGGCACGGCGACCCTTCCCGCGTACAGGCACCCGAAGAAGGCAGCTATATAATCTATGCCCGTGGGATACAGCAGCAGCGCGCGAGACCCGCGTTCGCCTATGCCCTGAAGAACGGCACCGATGGCGCGGGCGCGTCTGTCCAATTCGCCATAACTTAACTTTACTTCGTCGTTCTCTACATCCGAGAGGAAGGTGAAAGCGATTCGCTTAGGGTGCAGTGCCGCCCTCCATTGAAGGAGTTGCACTAAGGTTGAGAGCTTGGGAATATATTCGGTGAGATACAAGATGCATATTTCCTGTCGGACTCGAAGCGACGTAGGTTAGCTAGTATCCATCATGTCAGATTGGAAATGCAAGCACACTCACTATGAGAGGTTGAAAGGGTTTGCCCTCGCATCGTAAGATACGTGAGAGAGAGCCATAGTCACCGCTCTAACTCGCTTCAATGAAGTCCACCGGAGATTTATCTATGTCGTCCAGCAACGGCCTGAATGTTAATAAAAGAAGGCGTAGTGTCGAATTAAGCGCCAGGGAGCCTTACGCGAACCTGACCTTGAATCAGCAGATTTTCTCCGAAGCTCTAGGTCAGTATTTCGGCATACCTGCGGAGAATATTATCCCCACAGCCGGGACTACGGGAGCAATCGAGGCCATCAGAAACCACGTCTTCAAAACGAGCGAGACGAAGCATCCGGCTTTCCTGATGGTCTCGCCGGGGTATTGGCGTGCTAGAGAATCTTTTCAGGGATTGGGCTTCGAGCCTGTTGATTTCAAGACGCGCCACAGCGACTTCACTATAGACGAAGAGGAAATCATTCGAGCGGTGAGAGCGGAAAAGCCTGAGCTTTTATATTTGAGTCTGCCCAACAACCCTACCGGCGCTGTTTTTGACCCGGACATCATTATCGAAAGAATTACGGCAGAAACAACGATGGTGCTTGACCTCACCTTGCCGAGCGGTGTGATTAACAGAAAACTGCTCATCAAAACTCTCTATCATAAATTCAGAGGCAGAAAGAATCTGTTCCTGATTGCATCGACTTCAAAATCGCATGGAACGGCGGAGCATAGAATCGGATGGATCGTCTGCGCCGACGCGTCGGATGCGGAAGAGTTGAGAATGGAGAACAGAAATGGCGTCTCCACAATCTCAATCGCGGAGGGTCTGAAACATATAGGCAAAAGCCCCACGTCAACTAAAAAGATAGAGCGGTCTTTCGCTTTACTGAAGAGAAACGAGCAGGGGGGAAGGTACGAAATAGTTAAGCCCAGGCAGATGGTAGAGACCAGTTACGTGCTGGTCAGGTCGTACGTGAATGCAAATCGGCTTCGAGAAATTCTTGAGCGGAATAATATGCATGCGCTGTGGGGATCGAAATTCGGCTTAACAGATGATTACATACGGCTGGACACGCTTGAGCCTTCGAACATTAAAATATTCGTCGACGCAATTAATAGTCTTAAAGAGCAGGCTGCGGGTGCCTGAAACAAAGACGGCTACGCTTCTCCTTCTCTGACCTTCTCAAAGATGCTCACCGGCTTTCATGGCCGTAGCTTTGAGCAGCGCGTAGTATGGGCGACATTCTTCCAGCAGGGGCTTGAGATGCGGCGGGCAGGATTTGGCTTCCGCAGGCCGCTCGAAACCCGTGGAGCTATGAACGGTGTGATACCAGTAGGGTGCCCAGACTCCGTCTTCAGGATGAGGCCCGGCAGGCCATCGCAGCATCGCTTCCTCAAACGGGATTCCGATTCGCTCGCAGAGAGTATTTAACAGCCCGGCTGTATCCGGGAAAAAGTCTGACGAATCCAACACCAGAGGCTCCTGTCCCCACTCTCGCAGTTGTTGAAGCAGCTCGCATTGTATTGCCAGCCCGGTGTCACGCAAATTCACTGTCGGCAACTTAGTCGCCAGCGAAGGCAGCACGTATTCAGGGTCTCGCACGAGCAGAATATTTATAGTCTGCTTCAAAAAGCTCCTGTCTATGTTCACAAGATGATGCGCCATCTGCTTCATGAAAAGCACCGGGCGGTCACAAGGGCCTAGAATCACATCGCGCACAACCCGCTCGCCGTCCTGTTCCATACTGGCTAAGACTTCATCTTTGCCCGGATGCTCTGCCCCCGTGACCGACAGATAGTGCGCGTAGAGCGGCTCGTCTAGCGCACGCGTGTCACTGCGCTGAGCGAAGGAATACATCAGGGCCGTGGAAACATTTCTAGGCCCTGACCAGAGACAGATGCGTAATGTAGACATTGTGTTAATCAGATAGAAAAAGCTCGCGCTGGCAGAGCAGCCTTTCCGCCATCATTCCTTTGCCCCTGCAACTATTAATCAGCTTGTCGGACTCTATAATCGGGCGAGACTCCGTAGTGTATTCAATGGAGGTAAGGTAAGTGAGCCAAGGCTCCTGGCCCATAGCGTACACGTAGACCTGTTTGGGCTTTAACTGCTCGACTATATCCATGCCTTTCTCAAAGTTCGAGCCGTTAAATCTTCTGGACTGGTCAAACTTTCTGGCGAGCGGTTTGGTCAGCAACGGGCCGTACAGCCATGTGAGAGGCGCGCCCTCGCACTCCATTCCTATAAACAGCACGTCAACGTCGCCGACAAAATCGTGTATATGCTGATAAAGCTTAGGCTCTATGTTATTTGAATCCGCCGCCAGTATTATTGTCCTGTCTTTTATTCTGACCAGATAGGCTGTCTTGGAACGTATGTTCAAATCAGCATGCTCGCCTAAAAACGGAATGCCTGTGATGCTGCCGTCGGCGACAGGGATTGATTCCATCTCGTCTATCTCTATAACGTTTCTGAATCCTATATTCTGCAAAGCTAATTTCAACGACTGGTCTGCGAGCGTTGCACCACTGCTACGGGGAACTATCAGGTTCCTGATTTTGTGTCGCAATTGCAGCAGCGTCTCGAACATGTTGTGGTCTTGATGCGTGTGAGTAATCAAGGCATAGTCAATCTCCTCAGGCAAGTCCGCATAGGTGTAGCGATTATCAGCATTATCAATTTTGTAGCTGATGACAGGGTCGCAAATGATGCTCGTGTTTTTCGACTCTATGAGGACGCAGGCGTGGCCGAAATAGCGAATTCTGACTCCCTCGCCGTTGTATCGCACCTCTTGCTGCGGGACATCTTCCGTGAAGAAAGACGAGAACAGTTCGTCGTCCTCATCCCTTACTGATAGCTGCTCCTTGATGTAGCCGAACGTCTGAGGGATTCGCTTCATCTTAAATAACTCGTCGAGTCCTTCATGCTTAAAGGGCATGGTTAGATGTAGCTGCTTGTCGTCCGGTAAGACGGGAGTGCTGAAGGCGAAGGGGCGGTTGTCATCATTAACGAGCGATAACGTGATGCTCTGCGACGAAAGATTATAGTATGGACTCTTATACAGCAGCCCCTCTATGAACCTCATAGAAGGATTGTTATTCAAGTCATAAACCAACTCCACGTAGCCCTTCAAAATCTCCGGCACCCTGGGATACAAAGGCTCAAGGGAGCCTCCGTCGGCCTCAGCCGTCAACAGCGCGTCTAGGCTCTTGATAGCTTCTGCCAGCGCCAGCATGTGTGCCTGCTCTTTAATGGTTTTTTCCATCAGCGACTTAATCGCGCCGACTTTACTCGCATCATAATTAATGAACGGGCCGCCCCTCATCGCAGGATTTTTAAGAGCAGAAACGTGTATCTGCGGAGCGCTGACGAACGACTGCATGATTTTAAGGTGCAGGTTAGCCACGTACATGGCGGCAGTCGCGGGCGAGATAAGATACGACCACGCGTACCACTGGTTATATAAAGGCTCTACCTGCACATTTTGTTTGAGGTATAGTTTCTCTGTCGCCATGACTCTGTTTCCATTAAAGATATTTTTAAGAGAGAGCGCCTGCGCCGCTATGCATTGAAGCCCTTGCCGGTTAAATTATGCGCCGCGTGTATCTCGTCAAGACGCGCCTTCAAGCTCTCAGCCAGAGCTTGAACGTGTGGTCTTAAGAACATTGATACGTGATTGCCCGGAACTTCGAAGACCTTCACGCCTCCTCTGGCAAGTTTGCTCAAATCTTCCGAAGGCTCTCTCCCGTCTTCCGTTTCGGGCTGCTCGCTCGCCTGAAAGAAGGTGATTTGTCCAGGGTAAGGTTGCGGCACGTAATCCGCCGCAGCCTTAAGATTGGCCCTCAAGACCTTCACGAAGTTGCGCGCCTGCGAGAAGTCCAAATCAGGCGGAATCACGTTATTGGCCTTCGCCACTTCTATCATGTAGCTTAGCTGCTCGTCCGGCGCTAACCGCCTAATCCGGTCAAGCGGGAGCGGAGGCAGATGCTCGAACAGGTTCGCCAGTATCGTGGCATCGTCCGCCTTCTCGCTTTCCTTAGCCCTGTTGCTGAGGAACACTATCTCTGTATCAAACAAAGCAAGAAGCTCTATCGCCTGCCCCTGACTCTGTAACTGCTGTGCCATCTCAAACGCCACCATCGAGCCGAAAGAGTATCCTCCAAGTAGATACGGGCCTTGCGGCTGCACAGCCTGTAAGGCCCTGACGTAATCAGCCGCCATGTCCGCGATGCGAGTGTGAGGCTCCTGTTCGCCTCTGAGTCCTATTGACTGTAATCCATAGAACGGCTGATCTGTGCCCAAGTAGCGAGCCAGGTCGGCATAGCAGTACACGTGCCCTCCAATCGGGTGCACGCAGAAGAAGGGTCGCCTTGAGCCTTCAGGCTGCACCTCTACCAGAGGCGAGACGGTTGCGTCTTTACTACGAGAAGCGCCCTCCATGCTTTCATCAACGTCGAAACCTTCCACGCACATTCTTGCCACAGCATCCGGGTGATGCTCGTTCAGATAAGAAGCCAGGGCTTGAACGCTAGGCGCTTTGAATAACACCACCACACGCACCCGCTCGCCAAGCCTCTCTTCCAACTTATTGATAAAAATCGCAGCCTTCAGAGAATTACCGCCTAACTCAAAAAAGTCGTCGTAGATTCCTATCTTGTCTACGTTCAGCATCCTCTGCCACATGCCCGTCAAAATCGCTTCCAACCCGGTTCGCGGCGCGACATAAGCCTTTTCCTGTTCGGGCCGTGTGTGCTCCGGCGCAGGCAACGCCCTGCGGTCAACCTTCCCGTTCGGCGTCAAAGGCAACTCATCCAAAAACAGAAAAGCCGAAGGAATCATGTACTCCGGCAACTTCTCCTTTAAATAGCCGCGCAACTCGCTGACACTCGCCTCTTCCTCTTCTCTGCTGACGACATAGGCTACTAATCTTTTCTCTCTGCTCTCATCTTCTCTGGCTATGACTACCGTCTCGCGCACTGACGGATGCTCACTCAGCACAGCCTCTATCTCGCCCAACTCGATCCGATAGCCTCTGACTTTCACCTGCTGGTCTATGCGTCCCACATACTCTATGTTTCCGTCCGGTAAATAACGTGCGAGGTCTCCGGTGCGATAGACTCTTGCTCCAGCCTC
>JACVRN010000321.1 GCA_014534425.1 Pyrinomonadaceae bacterium | reverse complement strand
CTTCGAGAGTCTTGAAGCCGTCGCCCTGAATGGCGCTATAGTGAACGAAGATGTCCGAAGAGCCGGGCTGTTCGATGAAGCCGTAACCCTTCGAGTTATTAAACCACTTGACCTTACCGGTAATTCTAGACATAGCAGACGAATCCTCCTAATGATTCGGTAAAACCGGAGTAGCGGATAGCTCTTTTAAAAAGAGTCTTCCACTGCTTCCGACGAGGTTAACAGTTGTGAGCCGGATGCGCTTCTTGAAATGGGAGCGCTCCACAAACACACAAACAAAAAAAGCCTGCACCTGAGGGGTGACGTGCGCGGTCAGCTCACAGAGTGAACGCGCATGTCATATCAGACACAGACTAGCGGGGACAACAGAAAACACATTGCTGTAAAGCTTGCAAGTCGAACATGCGTGGGCGGATATTTGGTGTGCCCTGCATTCGAAACGACGGCGCATACTAAGCGAAAGCCTTTTGTCGTGTCAAGCGAAAAATTAGCAAAATCAAGATTTTTGTTGAGTTAAACCCTGCTGCAAGAATGGCTGCTCGGCCTTAAAACTTCACCGCAGAGAGACGCGAGAGGGGGGCGCAGAGAGTTGAATCTGCTCAGCGCTGCCTCTTGCGTTCCTCTGCGTCCCTGCGGTGAAATAACGCTCGGCTACTTCCTGCTCTTGCCGCCTGCGTCGCGCAGGTCTAGTTCCTTCAGAATCCAGCCCGCGCCGCCGAACTTATCCGTAACAAACAGCACGTAGCGTATGTCTACGGAGATGGTGCGCCCCTTGGCTTCGTTGTAGAAGAAGTCGTTGCCGAGACCTTCGTAGTTTCCGTCGAAGACTATGCCGACCTGTTCGCCGCGACCGTTCATGATGGGGCTGCCGGAATTGCCGCCTATGATGTCCGTGGTCGAAAGAAAGTCCACGGGCACGTCAGCGCCCACGGCGTAGGGGCCGAAATCCTTCGACCTGTAAAGCTGCTTCAGCTTCGCCGGAACGTCGAAAGGCTCGCGGCCAGTGTCTTTCTCGACCACTCCGGCCAGGGTCGTAAACGGAGAATAAGAGATAGCCTCGCGCGGAACGTAGCCTTTGACCTCGCCGTAGGTGAAGCGCAGCGTGCGGTTGGCGTCCGGGTACGGCTTCACGTTCTTAATAGCGCTCATGCCTTCTATCAGAAGCGGGCGCACGCGTCCGACCGTGAGATTAAAGGCCTGCTGCCGAGCCTGAATCTTCTGGACTTCCGCGCCAAGCTCAAGGGCCAATTCAACGAGCGGCTCTTTCATCCCGCGCATCTCCGACAGTGGAGCGTCAAAGAGTCCCGCGACGGCTTCGGCGGTCGAGAACTTCTGGCTTCCTACGACCGTCGATGCGAAATCCTCTTCGGCGCGTGCGCGTGCATCGCCCTGAAGATTTCCGAAGCGTCTTTCAAGAAACTCTATCTTTTGGCCTGCGGGCAACTCGTCCGCTCTACGCAGCATGTAGAGCAGCATCTCGCGCTCGACAGTAGCGTTGCGGTCGCCAAAGG
>JACVRN010000250.1 GCA_014534425.1 Pyrinomonadaceae bacterium | reverse complement strand
GTGCGCGGTAGTGTTAGCGCCCCGGATGAAGGGCCGCTGTAGATAGCAACCTCTAGCAGACAATCTAAGTAGTGCCGTAGTGCGCTCGATCTGGCGAGTTATTCGCCCGGTTTGAGCGCATTTTGTGTTTTAGGGCAGAACAGGAGAAAGGGGCTTTATGAGCGAGCCATAGAAACAGGAAAGGTCTGGATAGCGGCAACCACCAGACCTTCACCATTGCTTAGCTGTAGCCTGTGGGGAGGGTTGGCAGAGAGGCTTATTGCATCGGACTGCGAATCCGATGAACGGTGCTAGTCCACCGTTCCGTCCGTTCAAATCGGACACCCTCCACCAGTCTCTTCAAATGACCGCTTCTCGGCGGCAGGCTCTACGTGTGCTTATACCACATTGATGCTTGCCGCTCAACCAGAAGTTATGAATGAGCAGCTTTGCCTCTTCGCGCATCTACCTACAACCTATTCATTTCCTAAGACTTACGGCGAGAATTTTTCTTGTGCTGGCGGCGGAGATGCTGTATCATGTGTGCAACAAATGAATAGTAAAGCCCCGCCCGTTGCGCTAACAACCGGCGAGGCCGTTCACCCGAACGTGATTCAGCACGCTCAGGCTACCTTTGCTTTTATTGTGCGGCAACCTCGTCCGGGTGTCAATCGAAAGGACGAGGGCACGATGGAAGCTAGAGAAGCTAAGGGGCTGGCGCTGGCCGCCAGCGTCCAACCGCACCGCCAGAGCAACGTCTTTACCGTTCCCTCCCAACAAGGCTGCAAGACCTACGTCGTTGACCTAAGCGCGGAGCCGCCAAGTTGTACTTGTCCAGACCACGCCGAGCGCAGGCAAGTGTGTAAGCACATCTTCGCGGCGCAGTATGCGTTGCAACGAGAGGCAGGCGCGACCTTACCCGACCCGCCGCCAGTAGTCCGCCCGACTTACCGGCAGGCATGGCCTGAATATAACCTCGGCCAGACGCAGGAGAAGGGCTACTTTCAGGATTTGCTCTATCAACTCTGTCAGGGACTAGATGAGCCGGTGCGACAGGGGCGCGGTCGGCCCAGCATGAAGCTGGCCGATCTAATCTTTGCCGCCTGCGTCAAGACCTATGAAGGGTTGTCGGGCCGGCGCAATCAAACAGATATGCGCGAAGCCCTAGGCCGCGGTTTCCTCTCGCGCAAGGTGCATTACAACACCATCTTTAAGTACCTAGAGATGGAATCATTGACACCTTACTTGCATCACCTGATCACCGAGTCGAGTCTGCCGTTGAAAGCTGTCGAAGTGGACTTCGCAGTAGATAGCTCTGGCTTCTCAACCTGCAACTACGTGCGCTGGTACGATGTGAAGTATGGCAACACGGAAGATTGGCACGACTGGATCAAACTGCACCTGATTACCGGCGTCAAGACGAACATCGTCACAAGCTGCGAGGTGTCGCGCCGCTACGCGAACGATAGCCCCTACTTCAAGCCGCTCGTGACGAAGACGGCCGCCGCTGGTTTTCAGATGCGCGAGGTCTCGGCTGATAAGGAGTATCTGAGCGCGGGCAATATCAGGTTGACACTCTTGAAAGGCGCGCAGCCTTACATCCCGTTCAAGGTCAACTCCGTGCCGGGCAAGAATACGACCGTCTGGAATCGGATGCTCAACTTCTACCACTATCATCAAGAAGAGTTCAACGCGCACTATCACAAGCGCAGCAACGTGGAGGCAACGTTCTGGATGATCAAGTCGAAGTTCGGCGAGAGACTACGCAGTAAGACGGAGACGGCGCAGATGAATGAGGCGTTGACGAAGGTGCTGTGTCACAACATCTGCTGCGTGATCCAATCCATTTTCGAGCTTGGGTTGGAAGTCGAATTTATGGGCAAAAGCCCGATCTGCCCATAAATTCGCCCGAATTTATGATTTTATGGGCAAAGCCTGTAACACTGGCTTTGTCCGAAAAAGGCTGTCTGTCCGAAAAGGACAAGCTCTGTCCGAATAGTATATCGAATCGCGTTGCGGTTTCTCCGCTCATTTCAGGCCATCAAGATAGCGGCGACCCTCGGCGATAGACTGCCCGGATAGAGCCTGAACTTAGCTGTACAATGCGCCGACCGTCGCGCCATAGCTGAGGTGCCCGATGAGGAAGGTGACGAAAGCGTTGCGGCTGCCGCTGGCAAACGGCTTCAGCGGCTGAACCGCCCCGCGCGTGACGCAGCCGCTGAGTCTATCAAAGAGTGGCACGACCAGCCCTCCGGCGAACCAATGCGGCACGGCCGTCGCCAGCCCGCGCAGCCAGTCAGCCCCGCCCCAAACGGCCTCGAAGGACCAGGCGTAGCCGAGCGCGATGAGCACCGACAGGGCGAGGTGCATAATCAACCCCGCGAGGTAGCTCCCCGCGCCGGACTCCCGGCCCGTCAGCATGCAGCCCTCGTAGCTGACCATGCTGTGGCGGCCGAAGCCCAGCAGGCGCAGCAGCACCGCCGAGAGTTCCATCGCCAGACCGCCAACCACGCCCGCCAGGATTGCGCTCGACCAGTTGATCATGCTTGTGTCTCCGGCCCCTTCAGAGGCCACGTTCGCTCCGCTTCTCTTACCCGTCGCCGTCCGCCTGCGGCTCCTCCGCCCAGAAGACCCACTCCGCGCCGTTCGCATGCCTCTCCGGCGGGGAGAGCAGCCCGCGCTGCTCAAGCAGGGCGCGCGCCCGGCGCTGCATGTTAGCGTACAGACACTGCGTCACGTCAGAGAGCTCCCACCCCCGGCTCGC
>JACVRN010000120.1 GCA_014534425.1 Pyrinomonadaceae bacterium | reverse complement strand
CAGGAAAGGAACGTTGTACTGCTCTGCCAGCCGCTCGCCGCCGCCTGCGCCGAAGATGTCGTAACGCGTGCCGGTATCGGGCGCAACGAAGTAGCTCATGTTCTCGACCACGCCCAAAACAGGCACGGCCACCATCTCAAACATCCTCAGAGCGCGCCGCACATCCGCGACCGCAACCTCCTGCGGCGTAGTTACAAGCACCGCGCCCTGCACTGGCACAAGCTGCGCTAAGCTTAGTTGCACGTCGCCCGTCCCCGGTGGCATGTCGACTATCAAATAATCAAGCTCGCCCCATCGCACGTCCGAAAGAAACTGGCGGACTAACCCGTGAAGGATTGGCCCGCGCACCACCATGGGCTTGTCGCCCGGCTGCAACAGCGCCATGGACATCATCTTCACGCCGTAAGCCTCTACGGGCACGAGCTTGTTCTCGCCCGCTACGACCTGCGGCTGCGCGTTCGATGCGCCGAGCATCAAGGGCACGTTCGGCCCGTAGACATCCGCGTCCATCAGCCCTACACGTGCGCCGTCCAGCGAGAGCGAGACCGCAAGATTCACAGCGACCGTAGACTTGCCCACGCCGCCTTTGCCCGAAGAGACCGCTATGATGTTACGCACGCCCGGCACACTCACCTTGTCGCCCAGGCCACGTCCCTTGGGCACTTCCGCATCCATCACTACCTGAACAGACTCGACACCAGGCAAAGCTGAAACCAGCCTGCGGGCTTCCGTTTCCATCTGCTCTTTGACAGGACAGGCGGGCGTCGTGAGCACTATACGAAACGACACCTGACCGCCCTCTATCTTCAAATCCCTGACAAAGCCGAGCGTCACAATATCCTTGTGCAAGTCCGGGTCTCTAACCCCACGCAAGGCATCCAGCACGCTCTGTTCTGTTACATTAGTCATAATCAATTACTATTTACGCGCCTTCGGTTTGAGCACGCGGTAGACGCAGCGCGATGCGCCGCCTGCTATGCGCGACTCTCTAAAAACTTCGGTTTCTAAAAGCTCTCTGTAAACCTGTAGCTCGCGCTCGCACAACTGTCGATAGTCGCGCGCCACGTCCGTCAAAGGACAATTCCACTCGCTCAAGATGTATGAGCCGTCAGGCAGGCGCTCAATCTCCGCGTCGTAGCCTTCCGCATCCAGAAGCTCTGCAAGGCGACGCACGCGCGCCTCGAACCCAAGGCCCGCCAGATGCGGCCTGAAGCGCGAGACCATCTCGCTGGCGCACCCGCAGAAGACTGTGTTAAGACCGCGCTCGCCCCAGACGGCGTTTATCTGCTGCAAGACGGAGCGGGCCAGAAGGTCGTAGCGTTTGGGAAAAAGCTCCGTGGTGGCTTTGGCCGTCAGCCTGTACATGTGCGCGGGCCGCCCGCGCTCCTTGCGCTCGCTGTTGTGCTCCACGTAACCGTCGCGCTCAAGCACGTCCAGATGCTTTCTGATACATTGACGGCTGACGCCAAGCGCCTGCGCTAGCTCATCCGCATTCACGCTGCCGCGCGAGCGCAAAAGATGTATGACTCGCTCGCGTGAGCCTGCCAGATTTATAGCTGTCGTAGACACAATCCGATGATAGGTACCCGCGCAACTTTTGTCAACCGAACGGTTGCTTTAATAGAGCGGGCAGGAAAGCAGGTCAGTGCCGACTGCTTTTATTAACCGTGTGTTTTGAAATATCATCCCTTCGATGCTCTATTATCCTGGCCGCATCAGCGAACATTTTCTTGCGCCGCAGAATGTGGGCGACGTTGAGGACGCGGAGGCTAGCGCCGAGTCAGGCTCTTTCACCTGCGGTGCCGTCTTGCGTCTTTCGTTGAAGATAGACAGAGAGAATCAAAGGGTAGTCGAGGCAGGGTTCAGGGCTTCCGGCTGCGGTTATCTAATCGCTTACGCTTCCGTTGTGACGGAGATAATCAGGGGCTTGACGACCGCCGATGCTGCCAGAGCGGCAGCGATTCTACAGGAGACGCTTTACGAATATTTCGGCGTCCCGCCCAAAGCGAAGGAGCATTGCATACTGCTCTGCGAGGAAGCGCTCAGGGAAGCAGTAGCGCATTACAGTCAGCGCGTGCGTGACGAGTGGACTGGCGAAGAAGCGCTCATCTGCACCTGCTTCGGCATCTCTGAAAAGAGAATCGAGCAGGTGATTGCGGACAGTGACCTCAGAAGCGTGCGTGAAGTCACAAGGGCCTGCAACGCTGGCGGCGGGTGCGGCTCGTGCCAGCCGTTGATAGAAGAGATGCTCGAAGAGCACTGGCGCGGCCAGCAGAAATTTTAACTACATGAAGCGTGCGAATTATGAGAACTGATAACAGAGACAGCCTCGTTTACCTGGACAACAACGCTACGACGCGCGTCGCACCGGAAGTCTTTGAGGCTCTGCGGCCTTACCTGGAAGAGCTTTACGGCAACCCTTCGTCGGCTCACACCTTCGGGCGAGAGATGCGCGGGGCCGTTGTGCGTGCGCGCGAGCAGGTGGCCGCGTGCCTGGGCGCGCGTTCGGCTGATGAAATCGTCTTTACTTCGTGCGGCACTGAATCCGACAACTGGGCAATACGCGGCGCGCTTGAGATGCGGCCTGAGAAGCGGCACGTCATCACTACGCGCGTGGAGCACGAGGCCGTGAGGCTCCTGTGCGAGCGTCTGGAGCGGCAGGGTTACGAGATAACCTGGCTTGAGGTGAATAGTGAGGGAGAGCTTGACCTTGAGGCTCTGCGCGCGGCCCTCAGGCCGGACACCTCCGTAGTCTCCATGATGCTTGCGAACAACGAGACGGGCGTGCTCTTTCCTGTGGAAGAGGCTGCGCGAACGGTGCGCGAAAATTCTGACGCGCTCTTTCACGTAGACGGCGTGCAGGCCGTGGGGAAGATTCCCATACGCTTAAGCGATTGGCAGGTTGACCTGTTTTCGCTTTCCGGCCACAAGCTTCACGCGCCGAAGGGCGTCGGCGCAATCTACATACGCAAAGGCACGCGCCTCCCGTCCTTCCTCATAGGCGGAGGGCAGGAGAAGGGAAGACGCGCGGGCACAGAAGCGGTGCCTTACATAGCTGCTCTTGGAGCAGCTTGTGAGTTAGCGCAAAAGTTCGACGGCCATGAAACTATCAGACGACTTCGTGACCGTCTTGAAGACACGATTCTTGAGACCTTTCCGAACGCGCGCCTGAACGGAACCAGAGACCGCGCGAAGCGCCTGCCTAATACTGCGAACATCTCTTTCTCGTATCTGGAGGGCGAAAGCATCCTGGCGCACTTGGACGAAGCTGGCATCTGTGTCTCAACAGGTTCGGCCTGCAACGCGGAGTCGCACGTCTCAAGCGCGGTGCTGCGCGCGATGAATGTTCCTTATACGTCGGCGCAAGGCTCGATACGCTTTTCGCTGGGCCGTTACAATACGGAAGCAGAGATAGACTACGCGCTTGAAACTTTACGCTCTGTTATCCCGCGCCTCGTAGAGATGTCGCCTTACGATGAGGAACTGAGAAGCCTTGCGGCTCGTGGAAGAAATTAGGGCTGGAGTAGATAGATAAAGAGCTTTGCGGAGCAGCCCATTTTTCACTTTTCACTCTTTTGTTGGTACAATTTCGCTTGAAACAAAGTTCTAACCAGGAGCGATTCCAGAGAAGATGTCAGTCGAACAACCCGGAGCAGAGCAGAAGCGCGTGCCCGAAACTCCAGAAGATAAGACGGACGCTCCGCGCCGCGTGCGCCAGAAGAGCGTCAGCCAGCTTGAAACAGACGACTATGTTTGCATAGAGCCGCAGACGCCGCTACGTGAAGCCATTGCGAGGATGATGGAAGACGAAGGCGGCTGTGCCATTGTCTGCGAGTCGGGCCGCATCGTGGGCATCTTCACGGAGCGAGACCTGATTTCAAAAGTCATAGGCGAAGAGGTGGACATGAACGCCCCCGTCAGCCAGTGGATGACGACCGCCGTCGAAACCCTCTCGGTGGACGCGACCATAGGCGACGCGGTCGAGCTAATGAACCGCAAAGGTTACAGAAACATTCCGCTCGTCAAAGAAGGCCGTCTCTCCGGCTCAATCTCCGTCTTCGACATCATCACTTACCTGGCCGAGAGTTACCCGAAAGAGACCATGAACCTGCCGCCGGTTCCGGCACAGGTCATGGACACACAGGAAGGCGGGTAAAGAAATGAATCAACCCTTCATCAATTTCATCAACAAAGAGGATAAAACGAAATAATGAGTACCGTCATAGAAACTCCTCCCGAATCCGCAGATAAAAACTTTGAAGAAGTCGAGACCGTTACTATTCGCTTCGCCGGGGATTCCGGCGACGGCATGCAGTTGACGGGCACGCAGTTTACCAACACGTCTGCCGTAGTGGGCAACGACATCTCCACACTGCCGGACTTTCCGGCGGAGATTCGCGCGCCCGCCGGAAGCCTGCCGGGCGTCTCAGGCTTTCAGTTGAACTTTTCCAGCCAGGACATCAGAACGCCCGGCGACCAGCCGAACGTGCTCGTCGCCATGAACCCTGCTGCCCTGAAGGTCAACCTGCCGGATTTGGAAGAAGGCGGCACCTTGATTATCAACACGGACGAGTTCACGAAAGACAACCTGGACAAAGCCGCTTATAAATCGAACCCGCTCGAAGACGGAACCCTGGCGGGCTATCGAGTTCACAAGCTGCCCATCACGACGCTTAACATGAACGCTCTGAAAGAGCAGGTGAAGCTCTCGCGCAAGGAGATGGATCGCTGCAAGAACTTCTTCGCGCTCGGCGTGCTCTACTGGCTCTACGACCGTCCTATGGAGCCTACGCTCAACTGGATTAACAGTAAGTTCTCCAAGAACCCCGAAGTCCAGAAGGCCAACGAGATTGCGCTCCGCACGGGCTATAACTTCGCGGACACCACGGAAGTCTTCACGACGCACTACACCGTGAGGAAGGCGCAGATAACGCCTGGCAAGTATCGCAAGATTACAGGCAACGAGGCGACCGCCATAGGATTTGTCGCGGCTTCGCAGTTGGTAGGGCGGCCTCTCTTCTATGGCTCGTACCCGATTACACCGGCCTCGGACATCCTGCACGAACTTGCTCGCCACAAGAATTTCGGCGTCAAGACGTTTCAGGCCGAGGATGAAATAGCTGCTGTCTGTGCCGCCATCGGCGCAAGCTTCACAGGGCACATAGGTCTCACAGGAACAAGCGGGCCGGGCGTTGCTCTCAAGCAGGAGGCCATTGGCCTTGCTGTGATGACGGAACTCCCGCTCGTCATAGTCAACGTGCAGCGCGGCGGGCCTTCCACGGGCTTGCCCACGAAGACCGAGCAGGCTGACCTCTTTCAAGCCGTCTGGGGACGAAACGGCGAATGCCCCGCGATTGTCTTAGCGCCTTCGACTCCCGCAGACTGTTTCCACATGGCCTTGGAAGCCGTGCGGCTTGCTTTCAAATATATGACGCCGGTCTTTTATCTTTCGGACGGCTACTTAGCGAACGGCGCGGAACCTTGGAAGATTCCCGCCATTGACGACCTGCCGAAGATTGAGATTAAGTTTGCGACCGAGCCTGAAGGCTTCATGCCCTACGCGCGTGATGAAGAGACTCTGGCGCGGCCCTACGCTATTCCGGGCACGCCCGGACTTGAGCACCGCATAGGCGGCATAGAGAAGCAGCACCTGACGGGCAACGTCAACTACGACCCTGAGAATCACCACTTCATGGTCAAGCTCAGGCAGGAGAAGATTGACCGCGCGGCGAATGACATCCAGCCCGTAGAAGTCTTCGGCGAAAAGAGCGGCAAGATTCTCTTGCTCGGCTGGGGTTCTACCTACGGCTCCATCACGTCTGCCGTGGAAAAATTGCAGCGCGAAGGAAAGAGCGTCTCAAGCGCGCACCTGCGCCACCTGAATCCCTTCCCGAAGAACCTTGGAGAAGTCCTGAGCGGCTTTGAGACCGTGATTATCCCGGAGATGAACCTCGGTCAACTCTGCACAATGATTCGCGCGAAGTATCTGGTGGACGCTATCCCCTTCTCAAAGGTCAAGGGCCGCCCCTTCCAGATACGCGAAATCATTCGCAAGGTGGAAGAGTATTTGTAATGACAACGTCTTCTGAACATGTCGAGCGCCGGACAATTCAGGAAGTCTACGCGGAAGGATTGCGCTACTTCATGGGACAGGGGCAACTCAATGACGCGCTCTCTCGTCTCTCAGCCGACATGAAAAGGCAGGGGATTGACTACATGATCATAGGAGCGGTCGCTTTGATGGCCTACGGCTACCCTCGCTTTACGGAAGACATTGACCTGGTGATGACGCCGGAAGGATTGGAGAAGTTCCACAACGAGCTAATCGGTCTCGGCTATGTTCCCGCATTCCCCGGCTCAAAGAAGAGGCTTCGCTCAATGCCCGAAGGGGTCAGCATAGAAGTGATTACAACGGGCGAGTATCCGGGCGACGGACTACCAAAGCCCGTCAGCTTCCCCGTTCCGGCTGATGCTTCGATTGAAATGGACGGCGTGCGGGTCGTCACGCTTGAGAAGCTGATTGAACTGAAGCTGGCTTCCGGCATGACCGCACCCGACCGTCTGAAAGATTTGGCCGACGTGCAGGAGCTAATCAAAGCGCGCCATCTCACTTCCGATTTCGCGGAGCGCCTGAACCCATACGTGCGCGAGCAATACCTGAAACTGTGGCGCGCCGTGGAACAGGCGAAGGAAGATTGAGCTACAAGGCGCAAGATAAAAGAGTCTTGATAAAGGCTTCGTAAAAGTAAGAGGAATAGAAATGACTACAAACGGCAACGGAACAAACGGTAACGGGCATAAGGATAATGCGGAGGCGGCGGCGTCTTCGGAAGCGTATGCGGGGTCTATGGCGGCGGGCGAGACGGCTCCGCCTGCTGTGAAGTTGACGAGGCAGGATTTCATCTCTGGGCAGGAGGTGAGGTGGTGTCCGGGCTGTGGAGATTACGCCATCCTGAACAACGTGCAGAAGGTGATGCCGGAGCTTGGCATCCCGCGCGAGAAGATGGTCTTCGTCTCCGGCATAGGGTGTTCGAGCCGCTTTCCTTATTACATGAACACCTACGGCTTTCACTCCATACACGGTCGCGCGCCTGCGGTCGCAACCGGCATCAAGAGTTCCAATCCTGACTTGAGCGTGTGGGTGGTGACGGGCGACGGCGATGCGCTCTCAATCGGCGGCAATCACTTTATGCACGCCATACGGCGCAACCTTGACCTCAACATCATACTCTTTAACAACCGCATATACGGCTTGACGAAGGGACAATACAGTCCTACGTCGGAGCTTGGCAAGAAGACCAAGTCAACGCCTATGGGCGTGATTGATTACCCGCTCAATCCTCTGTCGGTGGCGATTGCGTCGGAGGCAACGTTCGTCGCGCGCTCGATTGATATTGACGTGAAGCACCTGGGCGCGATGGTAGATGCTGCGGCCAAGCACAAGGGAGTGTCCTTTCTGGAAGTCTATCAGAACTGCAACATCTTCAACGACGGCGCGTTCGAAAGCTTCACAGACCGCAGCGTGCGACAGGATAGAGTGCTTTATCTTGAGCACGGCAAGCCTATGGTCTTCGGCAAGGAACGCAACCGTGGGATACGCATGAACGGCGCGCACCCGGAGGTTGTGACTCTGGGCGAGAACGGCATCACGGAAAACGACCTGCTGGTGCACGACATACACCTGGCCGACCCGTCTGTGGCCTTCATGCTCGCGCGCATGGAGTACCGCGAAGGCTCTGAGTTTCCGCAGCCCGTGGGCATCTTCCGCGCAGTAGAGCGCGCCACCTACGAAGACATGATGGCAGACCAGATTGAAGCCGCTATCACCAAACAGGGCTTAGGCAATTTAGAGAAGCTCATCAATAGCGGCGACACCTGGACGGTGGAGTAAAAATTGTTTCATTGATTCATTTGTTCATTGAATCAATTCTTCATAGGAGCGGAGCGACGCGTATGCTTTGTCCTGATTGCGGGCACGACAACATAGAGGGAATGGATCGCTGTGAGAACTGCATGAAGCCTCTGCGTGACCTGGATGTTCCGCGCTCGGAGGCCACGGCAGGGCTGGTGCGCTCGGTGATGGAGGACAACCTCAGCAAGCTTCTGGAAGACACGCACCTGCGCGTCACATCCGATACGCCTGTCAGGGAAGTAGTCCGCAGCATGAAAGAGGGCGCATTGAGTTGCGCGCTGGTGGTTGACGGCGACAAGCTTTCGGGCATCTTCACGGAGCATGACGTGCTCTGCAAGTTGGCCGAAGGCAAAGAGGAGACGCTGGACGCTCCCATCAGCGAGTTGATGACCTTTCACCCGGACATTTTGAAAGAGACGGATTCGGTCGCCGCCGCGCTCAACAAGATGGCCGTTGGACGCTATCGCAACGTCCCCGTTCAGGCAGCCGACGGCAAATACCGCTTGGTCTCCATACGCCACGTCCTCAAATACATCGCACAGGAAGACTGGTAAGAGCAAGGCAGGAGGATTTATTCATTGATACATCGGTTCATTGATTCAATGAACCGATGTATCAATGAATCAATTCTTCTGCCTTTTTACTTTTGCCTTCTGCCTTTGCTTGAAGACTCTTTCGTCGTTGCTTTCGCCGAGCTTGGTGTTGGCGGGAAGGGCTGCGGGGATGGAGGGCGTGTTGGAGCGGCCCTTGGAGGCGTCGCTTCCGACCTGTTGCATTGATTCGTCTGCGAACATCTTGCTTTCGGCTTTGCGGCGGCCTCGCAGGGCGGGCGTGCTCTTCATCTCTTCGCGGTTCTGGTCGGGGTTTCCTGCAAAGCCTGTCTGCTGGCCTCTGGGCTTCTGCTTTCGTCCAACTTTGCGCTGCTCTTTTTTACTGCTCATCCTTCAGTCTCCCTTTCTAGGTCTCTACAAAAAACCGGTTTCAATGAGTCGTGCGCTCGGCTGCGTCTTCGCCGACTTCGCGTATCATGCTTGAGGGCGGGTCAGGGTCATGTCTGCGGCGCGTGCGCTCCAGCGACCACTTGAGCGCGGGCGGAGTGACCAGCGTGGTGATGATGACCATGATGACTACTACGCCGAAAGTCGAAGGGCTGATGACAGGCTCGCTCACGCCGTCCGCGTTCGTCAGCATGAGCGTCGCGCCTATGCCTGCGAAGATTAGCCCGACCTCTCCGCGCGGAATCATGCCAAGGCCCACAGCCAGGCGATTCGTGCCGCGCTCCAGAACGCCAAGCGCGCAGACCTGCTTGCCTATGATTGCGGCCAGCGTCAGCACGGCTGCAAATCCCAGAAGCTTCGGCTGAAGAAACGCGCTCAGGTTGACCTTCAATCCCATGAGCACGAAAAAGATTGGCACGAGCAGAGTGCTCACGGGATTCAGCAGACGCTCAAGGTCTTTCTTCTCATGATTGGGCATTGATTCAAAGCTCACTTCATCGAGTATAAGACCTGCCGCGAAGGCTCCGACAATCGGCGCGAGTTCCACAAGGCTCGCGGCCCATGCCAGCAGAAAGCAGAAGGCCAAAGACATTGCCAGCAGTACGCCGTGGCCTTCAAAGCGTCCAAGCCCGCGCAACAGGTACGGCATCACGTAATGCCCAAGCACGAGCGAGGCGACGAGGAAAGCTATGGCTTTCAGAGCTATGATGCCGACATGCATGATGCTCAGCGCTGCTCCGGCTGCCTGCGCTTTAATCGCGCCCGCAACCACCGCCAGTATAAGCAGGCCAAGCACGTCATCAATCACAGCCGCGCCGAGTATGATTCTGGCCTCGCGCGTCGTCAGCCGGTTCATGTCTTTAAGGACGCGCGCAGTGATGCCAACGCTCGTGGCGCAGAGAGTCGCGCCTATGAAGATGTGACCGAGCGTGGCCTCTCCGGGGATGAAGTAAGCGGCCACCAACCAGCCCAGGAAGAAGGGAGCTATGACGCCCAGCACTGCCACCAGCAGCGAAGACCAGCCGACCTCAAGCATCTCTCCGAGGCTTGATTCCAGGCCCACTTCAAAGAGCAGAATGATGACGCCGATTTCCGCCAGCGCCCCGATAATCTCATTCGTCTTCAGGCTCTCTGCGCCTTGAAAGCCCAGCAGGAACAGATTGCCTACGATGATGCCGCCGAGAAGCTCGCCCAAAACTGCCGGTTGACGAAAGCGCTCGAAAAGCTCTCCGCACACCTTGGCGATTATGAGAATGGCTGCGACGCCTACCAGCACCGTAGGGGCAAGCCCGTGTGCTGCGCCGCCCTCCTCGCCGCCAGCAGCCAGCGTCATCTTCTGCCACAGAAAAGCAAGGATGCCGAAGATGACAAAAATGGCTGCGGCCTTTCGCCTCATCTAATCCTTTCGCCGTCTGAAAATTAGTGTGAGGATAAGTTAACCCATCCCTTACGGCTAAGGCAAAAGATGAAAAGGAAAGAGTAGGGGCAGGAACAAGCCATGCCCCTACTGTTTCAGGGCTTTCGCGCGCCATTTATCTATCAGCCGAAGTACGGGTGAATTGGTCAGCAGTTCTTTGCCAGCACGCGCGAGCCACGACGCAGGGTTTCGCGGGTTCTCTTCCAGCTTAAAGCCAATCTTCCTGTACATCCTGACGGCGGGCGCGTTTGTCTTCTGCACGTTCGTCTCAAAGCCCAGGAAGTCTTCTTTCGATACCAGCGACCTGAACTCGTCAAGAAGCCGGAGTATCAGACGAGTGTTCCTGTGCCGCTCGCTTATCTGTATGGAGCCTACGTAAATGTAGCGCGGGTCATTCCAGCTACGCAGGTATTCCAGGTAGCCTGCAATCCGCTCGCCTTCAAAAGCGACTATAAACGTAGGATTGCTCTCCAATCCTTTGCGCCTTCTCTCTTCTGGAAACTCCATGCGGGCCTTCTCCCAAACCTCACGCATGTTCATCTTGTCAAACTCTATAATGCGCTCGCCCAAACCGGAATCAATCACCTCCCGCCCTTTGAAAATCTTCAACTCCATATCAGTAGTTTAGACCTGCTACGGCTCCTGCTAAATTACCCTTGACCCTTCCTGTATTATCAAGTAGAACAGCACGTGATGCAGCATAAAGGGTTCTATTAGCGGCTGCGTTTGTCAGCAGCTTATACTGATTCTCACGTTCCTTGGAAGTTTTACGCCAAAATCTCTCTAACCGCTTCCAGGCCATATTTGAGGAAAATGGTAGCGTCAAAGTCGGACAAGCCATACGCGGTATTTCTCAGCTACAACGGCGGAGACCGTAAGGTAGTGGAGCAGATTGCCGCCTACCTGGCCGACAAGGCCGGATTAGAGCCTTGGTTCGATCAATGGTATCTGACGCCCGGCGAGTCCTGGATACGAAATCTGGAGAAGGGATTGGAGTCCTCCGCCTGTTGCGCTGTTTTTATAGGCAAGAGCGGCTGCGGCTCATGGCAGTTGCCGGAGATTGAACTCGCGCTGAGGCAGCATGTCATAGACCAGAATTTTCGCGTCATTCCGGTTCTCTTGCCCGACGCTCCACAGCAGCCCAAGCTGCCCGCCTTTATCTCCGGCAATACCTGGGTGGACTTTCGCAAAGGTCTGGATGACGAGGAGTCCAGGTGGCGTTTGGAATGCGGGATTCGCGGCGTCCCTCCGGGCCACAGGAAACAGTCTACGGAAGATAAGCCGCCGCCGCAGCCGACAAAAGCGCCGGAAGCAGGCGACGTTGACCTCTCAAGCCTGGACATCAAACAGGCTGAAAGGCCCGCTCATATTTTCGTCAGCTACCGCCATCATGAGCCGGACAGTTCGCTGGCGCACCTCTTTGCCGATGCTCTTAAAAAGGCAGGCCACGAAGTCTTCATCGACACGGGGCTTCGGTGGGGCTCGGATTGGGTGAAGGGAATCCGCGAGGCTCTGGAGAGGTCTGATTTTCTTCTTCTGCTGCTCTCAAAAGAGTCCGGGGCGAGCGAGATGGTGGTCAAAGAGGTGGCTTTGGCAAGAGAGTTGGGGAACCAGCGCAACGGCTCGCCTGTGATTCTGCCCGTGCGCCTTCACCTGCCCTTCACAGACCCCGTGCCGTATCCGTTGGCAATCAGTCTGCACAACATTCATCAGGAGCTTTGGAACGGCGCGGGCGATACCCTGCGCCTTGTAAAGCGACTGTTGTCGACTGTCGAAGCCGGGCTTAACTGGCACGTGGACTCTTCGCCCGCCATCAACACTGTCGGAGAAGTCAGCACGCTCCAGCCTCAGTTCGACCCGCGAAGCATGATTATCCCTGGCGGCTCCGTCAAAAGCGACTCTCGCTTCTACATAGTGCGCGAGGCTGACAATAAAGTTTTCACGGAGCTACAGACGCCCCGCGCACTGGTGACTGTGCGCGGGCCAAGACAGACCGGCAAGACCTCTCTCATCATGGGCATGTACGCGGCGCTCAGGCATGCGGAAGAACCTTGCCGTACCGCCTTCATAGACTTTCAGGCGCTCGAAGGCAAAAGCCTTCAGTCACGCAACGCCATCTGGTGCGCCATAGCGGCCCAGATTGCCAAGCAACTGCAAGTCGAAGGATGGAAGCGCGCAGACTGGGACACGGAAGAAAGTTACGTCAGCAACATCTCGTCATTCCTGGATCAATTCGTCTTCGCAAAGGACGAGACGCCACTGCTCATCTGCCTGGATGAAGTAGACCGCTTGTTCACCTCGCCCGTAGGCTCAAAGTTCTTCAGTTCCGTCCGGGCCTTCTTCAATAGCGGGGCGCTCGACCCCAGTTGGGAAAAGGTCAGGTGGCTTCTGGGGAGTTCATCCGAGCCTAGCTTTTTTATAGACGACCTGGCGCAGTCTCCCTTCAACATAGGATTGCGCGCAGAGCTTGGCGCGTTCACCCCGCAAGAGGTCGAAACCTTCGCGGGCCGTCACGGGCTGTCGCTCGATGAAGGGCTTCTGCATAAAGTGATGGACTACGTCGGCGGGCGGCCCTACCTGGTTCATCTGATGCTTTACCACATGGCGCGCAGCCAGGACAGAGACAAGCTCTTTGACACGAATGTCGGCAGCCGTGCCATTTTCCGAGACCACCTGCACAGCTACCTTGTAGGCTTCCAGCGAAATCAGAATCTCGCAGATGCCATGAAAAAGATTATTAAAGGCCATGACTGCGAGGACGAGAAATTAGTCGAGCGTTTGGAAGCGGCAGGGCTGGTGCGGCTTGATGATTCAAAGAGAGCGGCCCCCGCGTGCCGCCTTTACGCAGAGTTTTTCGGCTCCCAGTTGAAATAGATGAGCAACTCATCAGACTTCTTCCAGGTCGGCGGAACACTCAGCGAAGACGCGCCCAGCTACGTAGAGCGTCCAGCCGACACGGAATTACTCGCGGCCCTTGAGCAGCACCAGTTCTGTTTGATACTTGCCCCGCGACAGATGGGCAAGTCCAGCCTCATGATTCACGCCATCGCGCGCCTGAAGCGAAAGGGCGTCGCTTCAGCCGTCGTAGACCTGCAACTCTTGGGAAGTGAAACGAACCTTGAGCGCTGGTTCCTGGATGTCATCTACCAGATTAAGCGCACGGCCAAACTCAAGGTGAACACCAAGGAGTGGTGGCGCGCCAACGAGCACCTCGGCCCCACGCAGCGCTTCATCTCCTTTCTGGAAGACGTGGTGCTGACGGAAATAGACCGCGACGTGGTGCTCTTTTTTGATGAAATAGACTCTGTGCTGAACCTGCCTTTCTCGGACGACTTCTTTACTACCATCAGGTCTCTCTACAACTCTCGCGCAGTCCATCCGGCTCTCAAGCGCCTCTCGGTCGTCCTGCTTGGAGTAGCCACGGCTTCATCCTTCATCAAAGACCGCTCGCGCACACCTTTCAACATAGGCGAGTCTATTGCCCTGACTGATTTTCCCAAGGAGAAGACAAAGCCCTTTCAGGAAGTTCTGGGGCCTGGGAGCGAGGGAGTCGTAGACCGTATTTTTTACTGGACGAACGGCCAGCCGCTTCTGGTTCAAAAGCTGGCCGCCGCAGCCTACTCCTGGCCGCCGGAAGAACGCAGCCCCGAGCACATCAACAGCGAAGTCGAGCACTCTTATCTAAGGCTCAAGATAGAGCAGGACACGCACCTTAAATTCATACAGGATTACCTGCTCGATGCTTCTAGTAACATTCGCAAGACGCTCAGCACGTATCGGGACGTGCTCATGGGGAAGCGTGTAGAGAACAACGAGCAGTCACCGGCCCAGGATCGCCTCAAGCTGGCGGGGGTCGTAAAAGTCGAAGACGGGCGGCTCGCGCCGCGCAATCGCATCTACCAGAACATCTTCAACCTTCAATGGGTGAAGGAGCACACGCCGTTTGATTCTCGCAAGTGGGCCACGTACGGAATGTTTGCGGCGATTGTGATTCTGTCTGCCGGATTACTTGTTGCCTCCTTCGTGAACTCTAAAATGAGCGCCAAGAAAGTGCCTGGCAGAGACCGCCCCTTGCGCGTGGGCATTGTTTCGTGGCCGGGCTATGCCGGAGGCATCGTCGCCAACAACGGTTTCAAGCCGAACAAGGATTGCATCTTCTGGAACAAACATAAAATTCAGGTAGAATTCCTGCTCCTTGAAGACCCTAAAGAGCGTAATCTGGCGTTCGCGCAGGGCGGCAAGGGCGGCGTGGACATCGTCTGGTCTACGGTCGATTACTGGGCCAACGAACTGCCCGGTTTTGTGAAATCCAACCTTCCTGCCAGAGCGATCATGCAGGTGGACTGGTCACGCGGCGGCGACGCTATAGTCGCTGACGAAAGCATCAAAAAGATTGAAGACCTCAAGGGTAAACAGATTTCCCTCGTCAAATTCACTCCCTCACACTGGCTGCTGGAATACAACCTCAAGAACTCCAGCCTCAGTGATGAAGAACAACAACAGATAGAAAATAATCTCGTAGGCAAAGACACGACGCTGGATGCTCGGCAGGCGTTTATCTCGAAGCAGGTGGCGGCGACGGTAGTGTGGGAGCCGGATGTGACTTTGGCGATGGAGAGGCCGGGGGCGCACAAGTTAGTG
>JACVRN010000042.1 GCA_014534425.1 Pyrinomonadaceae bacterium | reverse complement strand
TTGGGCACGGAAAAATGCACCTGCTCGGACGCGTAAACGGTCATGGGCGCGTCAATCGCTCTCAAGCCACGACGCGCGACTTCAAGAGGTGCGTGCCTGCGATGGGCCATGAGCAGCGCCGTCATGTTCGCCATAGAGCCGCCGCTCGTCAAAAGCCCCGCCGAGTCGCTTCCGTATCCGACCAGTTCGGCCAGCCACGCTACGACAGTTCTTTCAACTTCCGTCGCCGCAGGCGCAGAGCGCCAGGAGGTCACGTTCGCATTAAGGGCTGATGCCAGAAGGTCTGCGTATGCACCCACGGCGGTCGAAGGCGACGCTATGTAGCCGAAGAATCTAGGGTGCCCGTTGTGCCGACTCGCATCAAGAAGGCTTCGAAAATCATCAAGGATGCGCTCAATAGCTTGGCCTTCATCCTGAAGCCTGGCGTCCCTGATTTCCGTCAGCCTGTTAAGCGAAGCCTCGGATGGAAAAACCGTAAGCCCTGAGATGTCTGAGAAGTAATCCGCAACAAGCGCGCTTGATAGCTTGGACAAAGCCTGCATCGCGTCTTCATCAATATCGAGTGATGAAGGCGGCGCTGTACGGTCTTTCACGCGGCTCTTTCTCTCTTCGCTCATTTGATTCCGGGCGTGATACCTACAAGGAGCGATAATCGCTCCAGTCCGGTGTTAACGACTCCGTGCTCTATGCGTGCGGGAGCGATGATGATTCCTCCTGCTTCAACCTCGCACACCTCGTTTCCGACTGTGAAGCGTCCGCTTCCTTCAAGCACAAAGTAGAACTTGTCAGCGCCATCGTGCGCGTGCGCCTGTTGCTGCTGCCCAGGCTCAAGACAGTTCATGCCGAGCATCAGATGCTCTCCCTGCCAGAGCGTGGTCTTGTAAAACTTCTCCTTCTGAACTCCCACGTGTTCCCGCCAGTTGTAGAAACAATTCATCTAACAAAGCTCCTTCATAAAAGACCGTGACCACAGGCGAGGACACACTTAACAATTTTTGGTAGTGGGTCAGTCAGAAGTAGAGAAACTTGATATTCACCACAGAGACACAGAGGACACAGAGTAATCACAGAGAATTGAATATCACTCAACTCTCTGTGCTATCTCTGCGCTCTCTGTGCCTCTGTGGTGAATCGCAATTCTCATTTCACTCACTTTCAAACTGACCCACTCTTCAGTTTTTTGTTCCAGGATTTTTCCTACTGCTTTTTTAACACAACACCGTAGAAGTAAAAAGCAGAGGCGCAGATAACCTATCTGTTTTCCTTTTGCCTTCTCACGGCTTCCTTGCGTATAGTTCTACTCACACAACCCCTAATCCAAACCGAATCTTCTAGGAGAAAGGCTGGAGATGAGCGATAGCAAGAAGCCGGAGGCGCTGGAGAGCGAGCCGCTTTCGCGTCGTAAATTTTTTGAGGAGAGCGCCGTCAAGGGCGGCGCAGTCCTGGCGGGCGTTGCGGCCACAGCTTGCGGGACTTTGGCTCAGAACGGTAACAATGCTGCCAATCAAACGGCGCAGAGTTCGAGCGCAGCGAAGCTAGTGGGTGAGATGGTTCAATACAAGAGCGGCGACTTGATGATTCCCGCCTACTACTCTCGCGCCAATCGTAAACAGGCGGCAGCCGTGCTGGTCATACACGAAGTCTTCGGCCTCAACGACCACATCAAATCCATCGCGGATAGAATTGCGCGCGAAGGCTACAACGCGCTCGCCCCGAATCTTTTCGTGCGGGCGCCGGAGCCTCCGCCCTCAGGCACATCCGACATGGAGGCTATCAGGAAAGCCGCCAACAGCATCCCCACCGAAGCCGCCATCAAAGACATGCAGGCCGGGCTTGATTACCTGAAGACTATGAAAGACGTGCGAGCGCGCTTTGCTTCCGTGGGCTTCTGCATGGGCGGCGGCTTCTCTTACCAGCTAGCCACGCACACGAAAGACCTCGCGGGCGCAGTCATCTTCTACGGGCGCACGCCCATTGAGATTGTCCCGCAAGTCTCCTGCCCGCTCCTTGGCAACTTCGGCTCTCTAGACCAGGGCATACCGCCTGAGAAGGTGAAGGAGTTTGAGGACGCTCTGAAGAAGGCAGGCAAAGAGGCGGACATCAAAATTTACACCGGAGCCAAGCACGGGTTCTTCAACGACACTCGGCCCGAAGCCTACAGCGCGGAGGCGGCAACCGACGCATGGCAGCGCACGCTGCGCTTCTTCGGCGAGCGATTGAATTCATAAACGCAGTCTCAAAGAATAGAGGAGAAGAATGTCTCTTCAGGGCCGTGCGACGCCTTCGGGAACCGCGCGCTATCGTGAGCGTTTCAAAGAGAGCGCGAGCGAAAAACACTTTCGTCTTGAACAAGGCCTCTGGCTCTCTTCCATTGGTCTCGGCACTTACTTAGGCCGTTGGGACGACGAGACCGACAGGGCTTATACGGAAGCGATCGCGCGCGCCGTGGAGCTTGGCGCGAACGTCATAGACACCGCCGCCAACTATCGCTTTCAAAGAAGCGAGCGCTCAATAGGCGCAGCGCTCAGGGAATTGGCGGACGGCGGAAGCTCGGCGCGCGATGAACTCATCATCTGCACGAAGGGCGGCTATCTTCCCTTCGACGGCCAGCCGCCAAAGGACGCGCGCCGCTACGTTGAAGAGACCTTCGTGCGTACGGGCATAGCCAGCTTTTCCGATATAGTTGCGGGAAGCCACTGCATGACGCCGCGCTATCTTGAGAGCCAGATTGAGCAGTCGCTTGACAACCTGGGGCTGGAAACTCTGGATGTCTATTACGTGCATAACCCGGAATCGCAGCTACAGGAAGTCTCGCGCGAAGAGTTCGAAGAGAGAACGGCCCGCGCTTTCGAGTTGTTCGAGCAGATGAGAGCGGCGGGCAAGATTAGCATGTACGGGGCCGCCACCTGGAACGGTTTTCGCGCTGCGCCCGATGCGCGCGAGCATCTCTCGATTGAGCGCATGGCGACACTCGCGCGCTCGGTCGGAGGCGACGCGCACGGCTTCCGCTTCGTACAGCTTCCCTTTAATCTGGCTATGCCGGAAGCGCTCGTCTCACAGAATCAAACATTAAATGGAGAGCGGGTGTCGCTCCTTAAAGCGGCAGCCGCGCTCGGCATCACGGTCGTTGCGAGCGCCTCTATCTTGCAGGGAAAGGTCGCGCGTAATCTTCCAGATGAAGTGCGAGAGCCGCTAGGCGCTCTCTCGACCGACGCGCAAACGGCCATACAGTTTGTGCGCTCGACGCCCGGCATCGCAACGGCCCTCGTAGGCATGAGCCGCATCGCGCACGTCGAAGAGAATCTTCAACTCGCGCGCCTCGCGCCCGCTTCGCCGGAAGACTATCAACGACTGTTTAAGAACAGTGATGCGTAGGGGCAGAGGACTTGTCCTCTGCTCCACTCGGCACTTCTTTTTGGAGGTTGAGATGAAATCTTTTGAGGAGTTCTGGCCGCATTATGTGGCGGAGCATAGCCAGCCTGCTACGCGCACGATTCATGCTATAGGGACGGGCGTTGGCCTGGCTTGCGCCGTGGCGCTTGTGGCAGGAAGAAAGTGGAAGTGGCTTCCGCTCGCTCTGGTTCCGGGCTACGGCGCTGCCTGGGCCAGCCATTTCCTGATAGAGAAGAACAAGCCCGCCACGTTCGAGCATCCGCTCTGGTCGTTCATGGGCGATTACAAGATGATAGGGCTGATGCTACGGGGCCGCATGGATGAAGAGATTGCGCGCCTTGAAGCGAAGAATGATAACGGACGGGATTAGACCAGCTCTCTACAGGCTCACTCTTTATTGAAACTTCGGAGGTTCGGCATGAATAAACCTAAAGCTATCGCCGCCAGGCTCATGTGTGTTCTAAAGCTCTGCCTGCTTCTTTGCCTGCTCGGCTTAACTGCTCGCGCTCAGGAGCAGACCTTTGACGTTAAGGCTAATTACATTAAGACGGAGCACAGGATTGTGATGCGCGACGGCGCAAAGCTCTTCACGGTCGTCTATGCTCCGCGCGATATGTCGAGGAAGTATCCGATCATGCTGAACCGCACGCCCTACAGCGTAGGGCCTTACGGCGATGACAAGTACAAAACGGCTATAGGCCCTTCGCAACTCTTTGCCGAAGACGGTTTCATCTTCGTCTATCAGGACGTGCGCGGGCGCTTCATGTCCGAAGGTCAGTTCATGGACGTGAGGCCGATTAACACAAAAAGAAGCGGCCCCGCAGATATAGACGAGAGCACGGACACGTACGACACTATTGACTGGCTGGTTAAAAACGTTCCGAACAACAATGGCCGCGTAGGCATGTGGGGCATTTCGTATCCGGGCTTTTACGTTTCGGAAGGATTGGTGGGCGCGCATCCAGCCCTGGTTGCGGCAAGCCCGCAAGCGCCTATTGCAGACTGGTTCATAGGCGACGACTTTCATCACAACGGCGCGTTCTGGCTTCCGCACGCCTTCAACTTCTACGCCAACTTCGGACGCCCGCGCCCGCAACCTACTACGGAGTGGCCGCCCTCCTTCGTTCACGGCACGCCTGACGGCTACAAGTTCTTTCTTGAAATGGGGCCGCTCTCAAACGCCGACCGCAAGTACTTTAAGGGGGACGTTGCTTTCTGGAACGAGGTGATGCGGCACCCCAACTACGACGAATGGTGGCAGGCCAGAAACGCTTTGCAGTACTTGAGGAACATCGGCCCGAACCCTGCGGTGATGACCGTGGGCGGTTGGTTCGACGCGGAAGACCTCTTCGGCGCGCTCAACACTTACAAGACTATCGAGAAGACGAACCCGCGCGCACGCAACACTCTGGTCATGGGCCCCTGGTATCACGGCGGCTGGTCGCGCGCCCCCGGCAATCTGCTCGGCGACATACGCTTCGGCTCCAACACCAGCGAGTTCTATCGCTCGGAGATTGAGTTGCCCTTCTTCAACTGCGCGCTGAAAGATAAGTGCGACCGCAACCAGCCAGAAGCTTATGTCTTTGAGACAGGCTCGAATCGCTGGCGCAAGTACGACACCTGGCCGCCAAGGAACACGCGCGAGACGGCGCTCTATCTGCAACCCGACGGGAAGCTCTCATTCTCGCCGCCTTCGAATGCGTCTACAAAAGAGTTTGACGAATACATCAGCGACCCCGACCAGCCTGTGCCTTACATCAACGGCATCGCCATAGGCATGACGCGCGAGTACATGGTGGGAGACCAGCGCTTCGCCTCGCGCCGCCCAGATGTTCTGACTTACCAGACGGACGTGCTGACCTCGGACATGACCGTCTCAGGCCCTATCCCTGTGAGCATATACGTTTCGACCTCCGGCACGGATTCGGATTACATAGTCAAGGTGATAGACGTTTACCCGGACGACGCGCCCGACAACGAGCCTACTCCGGCTGGTGTTCGCATGGGCGGCTATCAGATGATGGTCAGAGGCGAGCCTTTCCGCGCACGCTTCCGCAACAGCTTCACAAGGCCCGAAGCCATGCAGCCCAACCGCGTCACGCGCATTGACTTCACAATGCCCGACATCAATCACACGTTCCTCAAAGGGCACCGCATCATGATTCAAATTCAGAGTACGTGGTTTCCGCTCGTAGACCGCAACCCGCAAAAGTTCGTCAACATCTACGAGGCGACCGAGAGCGATTTCCAGCGCGCAACCGAGCGCGTCTATCACTCTCCGAAATGGAGTTCCGCAGTGAAGCTGTTTGTTATAAAGTAGCCGAAGTCCGTATAAGGAGCTATTGAAGTTTTATGGCCGACGCCGGAAGCGAAAAGCCTGAATCAAATATCCAGGTAGAGCAGGAGTTGCGGCAGAAGAATGACGAGTGGGTGCGCGCTCTGGTCAGTCGTGACGGCGAGACGCTCAACCGCATCATGGCCGACGATTGTGTCTTCACGCACCCGCTCGAAGGCGACGACAAAGCGCAATTCGTCAGCGACGTTGAAACGGGCGCGCTCCAGGTTGAGTACATGAACCGCGACCGCGTTGACGTTCGCATCTACGGCTCCACTGCCGTCTTGAGTTGCCGCGACGATTGTAAGTGGCTCTACGGCGGGCGCGAGATTTCCGGCATCTATCGCACGCTTCACGTTTACGCAAAGCGCGAGCAGGGCTGGCAACTGGTGGCCGTACAGTCCTGCCCCGTCACGCATCCTTAAATTAACTTATGACAGAGAACGACAGCAGCCAATCAAGCCCGCGCGAGTATGATTACTGGAAGCTGGACTATCGACAGCTTGCGCTCCTGCCCGAATGGAATGAGTTGAGCGCGGAAGAGCGCGCACGCCGCCTGCTTGAAAAGATAGAAGAGAAGCTGAAAGACCTGGACGGCCCGCCGCAGCGCAAGGCTCTGTTCGCCTGCTCTACGGAAGACCGCATGAGCGTGGCGCGAAGGATGCTCGATTATTTTGAGCAAGAGGATGCGCTTTAGATTGCGTCCGAGACGCAGACGTTCTCGCCTTCTGCCAAAAGCTCATCTTCTATTCCATGCTCGCGCAGGTAGATTTCTTTGAAGCTGCGGCTCGTTGCCATATCCTTCAAGACAAACCCGCGCCGCGCCAGAAAGTTTTCCGTCTCTCCCGCGCGCATTCCCCACTTGAAAGGCTCTCCCTTCATCCTCAGCCAGAGACGCACGAGCCTTGTAGAGCGGCGAAAGCCGGCCCTTCCCTTCGCGTCGAGTTCCATGAAGGTAAAGACGAAGCGCTTTTGCGCGCAAGGTTGCCGCCGCACGAAGTCGAAGATGCTTTCGACTTCGCTTGCGGCGAGATACATGAGCACGCCTTCGGCCAGAAAGATTGTCTTCCTCTCCGCTTGATACGCGTCGCAGGATTTGATGCGCTCTTCCAAACTCTGCCGCGCAAAGTCTACGGGCAGGAAGCTCAGGTTACGGCCTACCAGACGGCGGCGCGTGAGCGAGCCGAGCTTGACGCTTTGCGTGGCCGGGTGGTCAAGCTCTATGAAGTTGGCTGTGGGGAATTCCCTGTGAAGCCGCACGGCGAGCGAGTCCAGCCCGCCGCCCAAGACTACCACTTGCTCAAAGCCTTCGGAGAGGCTCAAGCGCACGGCCCGCTCAATGTATCGCTTGCGAAGCGCCTGATGAAGAGCGAGGCCGGGAATGGTCAGATGCTCCTGTATGCGGCGCACCATTTGAAACCAGCGCTTGCCTGACCTTCTGACAAACGAGTGGCCCTTGCCGGATGAATCCGCCACGAGCCAGCCGCTCAAAAGCCTCGCGTCCTGCGGCACAAGACAGGCGAGCGCGGGCGTGTTACTGATAAGCACTATGTTCCTGGCGACAACATCAGCCGTCGCACTCGGCTCGTTCTCTTTCATAACGAAATTTGTAGGGACAGGGCTTGTCCCTGCCCTTGTGTATCCGAAACAGAGCGGGCAGGGACAAGCCCTGTCCCTACAGTACTCGTTATCTCCTGCTCATCCTCCGCGCGTTTTTCGGGGCAGAGAATCTGCCACTTGTATTGAGTGTCGCGGCGGCCCGTTTGTATGTGGCGTCGCATCTCTCTTTGAGACCAGCCGCGAGCCATCAAATTTATGCGCGGCTCCGACAGCCGCTTCGAGCGGCGCTTTTGTTCATACTCCACGTTGACCTTTGCCAGGGCACGGTCGAGCGCGGGCAGCACCTCCGATTGCAGGACGGATAGCGGGACTTGCTGCTCAAGCTCAAGATAGATTTCGTAGCGGGACTCTTCGCGGTCGGGCGCTGCACGAAACTGCTCTATAGTTAATTGAAAGCGGCGAGCGACTTCGCGCACGGCTTCTATGAAATGATTGACGTGCATCTTCTCGCCAGTGATGTCCGCCATCTCTCCGCCCTTTCGCACGAAGGCCAGAAGCGGCGCGCCTTGATGAAAGCCTGTCACTTCCACTATGTCGTTAATCTTGTAGCGATACAGCCCGCCCGATGTGGTCAGCAGAATACTGTAGCGACGCCCAACCTCAAGCTCACAAATCGAAAGCGCTCGCGCATCAGCCCTTTCCATCTCTTCTTCCGCGATGAATTCGTAGTAGCCGCTTCTGATTGCGGGAATGCCGGACGCCGTGCGGTCTTCAAAGGGAACGGTGATGCGACCTTCGCTCGCCAGATAACCGAGGTCGCGCAAAGGGACGCGCCCGTAGAATTTCTCCAGTCGCGCAAGCTTCACGCTCGCGCTCCCGCCCGTCCAGCAGCCTATGAGCAGTAGGTCGCGCCAGCAATCGCCCGCTCGTAAAAAGCCCGCCGTCTTAATCACTCGCTCAAGCTCGCGTGCGCGCAAAGGGTCAGGGCGAAGCATGCTTGATAGTTGCGCGCGGATTTCCCTCTGCTTAATCTCTGCGCCGAGCGTGCCGTCATGCACGGCGCGAATCAGTCCCTCCTGATTTTCCGCAACGACTTCCGCCAGGCGAAGCAGCGTGGAAGGATTCGGCGTGGCTATGAAAGACACTTTGCGCGCGAGCGCGAAGCGCGCCGTGGCGAAGTAGCGCGCGTCGTAATCGTCAATCTCAGAGACAATGTAGGGAACGGCGTAAGCGCGTCGAACGAAGGCGGGGATGTTTTTGTAGATGAGGCCGGACGTGCTGCCGTACGGGATTCCGTTCGCGTGGCCTTCTACGGCGCGGCTGACTATGCCTACCGAAGATTGATTAAGAAGTCCACGGTGGTCGCGCTCTGCGCGATAGAGCCACACGGCCATGAGGCTCGCCGTCTCATGCTGCAAGGTGCGCGTCACAGGAATGTACTTTGGCTCGCTGGTCGTCCCGCTCGTCAGGGCCAGCATGAAAGGCTCCTCTGCGGTCAGGACGTTTCTCTCGCTCGCTATGATGCGTTCGACGAAGGGCCGAAAATCTTCATACTCGCGCACGGGCACCCGGCTGCGAAAATCGGCTTCGCTGCGTATACACGAGAAACCATGCGCGCGTCCGAAAGCTGTCGCGGCGTTTCGGCGCAAGAGGCGCAGCAGGTACGAGCGCTGCGCTTTTGTGGGATTCGCGCAGGCTCTATCCAGAAGGATGCTGGCAATCCTCCCGCGAAGGGTGCGCGCGTGCTTTAAAAGCTCAGGCATGAACGGTGTCGTCCTCTCGCAGGTGAATCTTCTTGACGGCGTATCTCTCAAGCACCTCCTCACGCACTTCGATTCCAAGCCCCGCGCCGCGCAGGGTGCGCGCCTGTCCTCCATAAGCGAAATGTATGGGGTCTCGGCTCAGGTCTTCCGCGAGCAGAAGCTTTCCGTAAGAGCCTTCCACGAACTCTACTCTTTCGAGATGAGCGACCAGGTGTCTTCCAGCCGCAGAGAGAATCGCCGTCTCTCCCACTTGGCTGCCAAGCTGCAAGTAGATGCCCGCGTCCACGGCCTCGCGCGCAATCCTGAGCGTGCGTGTGATGCCGCCGCATTTTGAAAGACGCAGGTTGAAGTAATCGCAAGCCTCCGATTCGATAAGAGCGCGGGCGTCGTCAATCGTCACTAATGATTCGTCGGCCATGACCGGAACAGGCGATTGCCTTCTCACTTCCCTGAGCGCGTCGCAGCCGTCTTTGCGCGGGGTGGGCTGCTCGAAGGCGGCTATATCCAGGGGGGCCATCTCCTTTGCGACCTTGACGGCGTCCTCCTTATTGAAAGCTCCGTTGGCGTCTACGCGCAGGCGCGCACGGGGGCCTAAAGTTTCACGCACGGCGAGCACGCGTGCGATGCCTTCTCTGTCTTCAATCTTGATTTTGACCTCCTGTATGCCGAAGAGCTTGAGTTGTCGGGCGCGGCTCGTGGAGCTTTCGAGCGAGCCGGAAGAGATGACAGCGCCGTAGGTCAGCGAAGTTCTGCGCGGAGGAAGAATCTCCGCGAGCGACATCTTCCGACGACGGAGAAGAGAATCAATAAGCGCTATCTCCACGCACGAGCGCGCGGCGTTGAAGGCTATGACATCGTCGCTCTTCTCTTCCGGCAGAGACTCGTCAATTCCAGTCAGAGCATGAAGCGGGTCTGCGCCCGGCACTAAATCCGCATAGTCGCTGCTTGAGACGGCAGGCCATAGGACTTTGCGTATGTGATTGATGCTCGTCTCGACGGTTTCTCCAGTGACGTAGGGGCGCGCGACGCCTTCGCCGTAACCGACCGTGCCATCGCGCGCTTCAAGCTTTACGATGATGGAGTCGGAAGCGGCGCGGCTCCCCGCGCTGTGAGCGAAAGCCTCCGTGAAGGGAATATTGAGCGCGTAGACGGTGCAACTCTTGAATCTCATACGCCCTCATCTTGAATCACGCGAGCGCCAAAGTAGCGTTTGATGAAGACGTTTTCGCGGAACGTGATTTCCAGAATCGTCGCGGCATCCTCCGCAGGAATCTCGTAAAGGTGTGCGTAGGCCGCGACCGCACCCAAGCCTTCTTCGCGGTGTCGCAGGTCAACTTCCGAATGGTGATAGAACCATTCGAGAGAGTGTCGCGGCATGCGCCTGTAATCGCTTAAAGCGCAGGCCATGCGCGAGGCCATGTGCGAGAGCATCCATTCAAACGCCACCGTCTCCATCAGCACGCTCAAGCCCAACTCCTTCAGCGTCCCGAAGAGCATGGGCTGTGAGATTATGCTGCGAAGCTCTTCCGCAGCCTCCCGCTCAACCTGCGCCCGCCGCTTCTCGTCAAAGCCAGCAGCTTTCATGAGCCGCAAGAGAAGCGCAGGATGCGAGACTCCCACTTCATCCAGCCCCATCTCTTCCAGCATGTTTCTCTTCAGCTTCTCGCTTTCATCAGGCGGCGCGAGCGCAAAGAGAAAGGCCAGGATGTGCGGGCTTTTCAGGTGGCTTCGGCAGATGCCCCGTATGAAGAGGTCGTAATCTTCAGGCACAGCCCTTCCCTGCTCAAGCGCCTGAAAGAGGCTGCAAGACGCGAGCGCCTCCGCTTGCCTTCCGTATTCGGATTCCACCAGCGAACGCAGTTTCATGCCGCTTTCCCTCCACACCGAAAATTTACTCCCGACCCGTCAGCCATGACGTAACCGGAATAAAATTTAGCGGCAAGAAAAAGAGAAACCCGCCCCGCAGTGTGGCACTTCTTCAATTGTCACAGGAAAGCGCAGCTATTCATATCTGCTTAACTCTTTCAGCGAGTCGTCCGCGATGATGCGAAAGACTCTGGGATGACAGCCTGCCGGAAGGCGCTTGACGGTGAGGGCGTCCGTGATGACGAAGCTGCTTGAGCGCAAGCCCTTTTCCCAGCCGTGCGTGCGCGCGTCGCGGAAGTTCAGAGCGCACGGGTCTATGCCTGCGGCTACGAGTATGACGCGCGACCAGTGCAGGAACTCGGGCCAGCGAGAGACAACGGAGATGAGCGCGTCCGCTTCGGGCGGCGGCTCTTCGCCTTTCAGGGATTCGGGCACGGAGCGAGAGTGAAGAAGCACTGGCGTCTTGTCCGGCGGGATGAGGGATTGAAGGCGCTCGCCCTGTCCCAAAAGCGCAACCGGCACGGCTCCCACAAACAGGCTGGCGTCCCTTTCGCAATCATCAGGGCTTACGCCCACGGCCCTGCGACCCGTAGCCTCTTCTATTTCCGCCATCAGAATCGCGCGAAGCTCCGCGTCCGATTCTATGACCAGGAAGTGATCCGGCGGCTGAAGCTCAAGCCAGTGGCGCACGCGCTCGCGCACCTCTTCGAGCGTGAAGCCGCGCGTGCGCGCCAGGTTAAGAAAGACCGCTATCAGTTGATCCAGTTCGACGGCAGTTTCGGGCAGCGCCTCTTGCATCTGCGCCCTGACGTAGATGCCGCTTCCCTTTCGCATCTCGACCCACCCGCGCTCAGCCAACTCCCTGTAAGCCGCGCTGACCGTGTTCGAGTGAATGCGAAAGCGGCGCGCAAGCTCGCGCGTGCTGGGAAGGCGCTGTCCCGGACGCAAATCTCCGCTCGCCACGCCCAGCACAATCTGCGTCACCAACTGCTCACGCAAAGGCACTTCGCTATTTTTCGATAACCATAACTGCATTCACTGCTCTTGAGATGTGTTCGAGCGAGCGGTCGTAGCGATAGCTGATGTTGAAGTGGCCGTCGTCGAACTCTTCATGCACGAAGGGGATGTTCCGCTCTTTGAGACGTGCGGCGAGGATGCGTGCGCCTATGTCCAGCGCAAACTCGTCGCGCGTGCCCGCGTCCAGGTAAAGCAGCCTGAGCGAGCGAAGCTCTTCCGTGTAACGCTCCACCATTCGCACGGGGTCGTGCTTGAGCCATAGCGCCCAGACCTCTTCTATTATCTCGCCGGTCTGCGTGTCGAAGGGAAGACGAAGCCCCAAGGGCTGCGACGCGTCGGGCGAGTAGCAGGCGCTCATAGCCAGCACGTTCAGGAGTGTGACATCATCTTTGTCCTTGCGCTCTTCGCGCCAGAATTTTTCCAGAAAGGCGCGCGGGTCACCTTTGCCAATCTTTCGCACGTACTTGATGAAGTCGGGCGGGTAGCAGTACTCAAAATAAGCGTCGCCGCTATGCGAGGCGACAAGGCCGAAGACATCTGCGTGCCGCATCCCCAGAACCAACGCTCCGTAGCCGCCCGAAGATTTACCCATCACGGCGCGCGCGCCCGAAGAGGCAAGGGTGCGAAAGCGCGCGTCTACGAAAGGCACTATCTCCTCAATCAGGTAATCTTCATAGCGGCCCGTGGCGTCAGAGTTGATGTACTGCGAGCCGCCGAGGCGTGTGAAGCAGTTGGGCATGACCACAATCATCTCCGTGATTGCGCCGCGCGCGATGAGCGAGTCCATGCGCTCGGAGAGGCCGGGCGTGAAAGGCTGCGTGTTAAGAAGCATAACGCCGCTTCCTGTGAATCCCGTCAGGCAATAGACGACGGGAAAGCGCCGCGCAGGCTCTGCGTCATAACCGGGCGGAAGATATAGATAAAGCTCTCGCGTGGCGGGGTCGCCCAACGGATTATCAAGGAGCGCCTTGCTCTCCAAGCGCTCGACGGCTATGCGTCCTGTCTGCTTCTCTGTCATCGAAAGAATGTTCGCCGCTTAAAGGATGAGAGGCCGCTTCCCCTGGTTTACGGCTGACGGGAAGCGACCCCTCAAGAGGGTTTAATTGACCTTTTGATTATTAACCGGCGCGGCGCTTGCCGCCCTTGCCCGTAAGGGATTCGAGGACGTTTGTGATTCTGGCTGCCCCGCGTCCCACTGCCTCGGCTACGCTTGCAGCCAATCCCTTGCCAGTCGTGCGCTCTTTAGCGGCCCCTACTTTTAGAACCGCCTTTGGAGCCGCCGCCCCTCGCGCCGCCTTTCGAGCCTGAGCGTCCGCCGCCAGAGCCGCCGCGACCACCCGCAGAGGTTCCACCGCGACCGCCTCCGCCTCTGCCCGCGCCGCCCCTACCGGCACCACCCTTTGAACCGCCGGAGCGTCCGCCGCCCTTCGAGCCGCCTTTACCGCCGGAGCGTGAGCCGCCACCGCCTTTGCCAGCGCCACCACCGCGCGCACCGCCAGCGCTCTTCTTAGCTCCACCGCCGCGACCGCCAGAGGCTCCGCCCTTCTTGGCTCCGCCTTTAGCTCCGCCGCCTGCTCCACCGCGACCACCGCTAGCGCCGCCGCTACGGCCAGAGCCGCCGCGACCGCCCGACGTGGCACGACCGCCGCTACCAGAGCCGCGCGAGCCGCCCTTTCCTGCTCCGCCTTTGACAGAGCCTTTCGAGCCAGCCTTGGATGCAGTGCCTTTCTTGCCGCCGCTCTTCTTGGTTCCGCCGCCCGCGCTGCCGCGACCGCCTCCGGCATTGCCGCCGGTCTTGGACGTGCCCTTGCCAGCGCCGCCGCGACCACCCGCAGAGGTTCCACCGCGACCACCGCCTTTGGTTCCTCCTCCACCACCGGCTCTACCGCCGCCGCCTTTACTGCCGCCTGAGCCGCCTTTGGTTCCGCCGCGACCGCCGCCAGCGCCACCTCCGCTACGACCGCCTCCACCGCTACGGCCTGCGCCGCCGCTTGTTGAGCCGCCGCCGGTTAGGGGGTCGCCCGCGCCGGTTGCCTTGGACTCGCCTATGCCTGAGCCTCCACTGTCGGCTTCGCCTATGCCTGAGCCTGGAAAGCCCTTGGCAGTGCTGCCGCCGCGACCGCCGCCACCGCCTTCACCGGCTCCGCTACGACCGCCGCGAGTGCCGCTACCTTCACCTTCACCGGCTCCTCTGCCGCCGCCTTCACCGCCCATATCTGCGCCCATTCCGGTTGCGCGTCCTATGGCCTGGCCGCCACGACCTTCTTCGCCGCCACCACCACCGCCGCCTTCGCCTGTCGAGCGCTCGCCTATACCGGAACTATCCTCGGCGGTCTCGCCGCCGCCACTGCCGAAACGACCGCGCTCGTCAGAGCCACCGTTGTCCTGATCGTCTCTGTTTGTACCATCACCTTGTTCAGACATCTCATCTGCTCCTTTTCAAAGAGGGAAAGACCCTTGTTGTTTAGAGGTTGGATTGACGTACAAAAGATCGCGCTATTTGGCTGCGGAGAATAGCACACTTTGCGCGCTCCTTGGCTCTCATTCTTTCTTAAAGGGAAAGATTTTTTCCTGAGCCTTCCTGGTCGCCGGTTGCCTGCGAGGGCACCGCTCCCGTATAAATAGCTGTCAGACCCGGAAACCGACAATGGACGCACTTTCATCAGCCCTGGCCGTCCTGACGGCCATGATTACGCCCGCCGTGCTTATCTCCGCCTGCGGCACCATGCTTCTTTCCACCTCCACCCGACTCGGAAGAGTAGTAGACCGTGTGCGCTCTCTTTCCGATAAATTGGAAGAACTGGTGGAGGCAGGCCCGGAGATGGCGCTTTACGAAGAGCGCCGCATGGTCATCTTCGGCCAACTGGACAAGCTGACGAGCCGTGCGCGCCTTCTACAGCGCTGCATGGTCATCTTCTACGTGGCCGTGGGCATCTTTATAGCGACCAGCGTCAGCATAGGCGTCGTAGCCGTTTCAGGCACGCGCTATCACTGGATTCCCATTGTCCTGGGCCTCATTGGCGCATGCTTTCTCTTCTACGGCAGCATGCTGCTCATCTTCGAGGCGCGCCTTGCCCTGACGACGATTCACATGGAGATGGACTTCATCTGGAAGTTCAGCAAACATCTTGTCCCGGCAGAACTGGCCGCAAGCCACAAGCCGCACTTCGTACACTTCAGACGCCACGACTGAGCGACCAAAATATCTTGAGCTACTGAAGTCGGGCGAGTTGGCGCGTCGCGTAGCCGCGCTCGAACACCTGCTTGAGCGCTGCACCGTCTGCCCGCTCGATTGCGGCAACGACCGCATGAAAGACGAGCTTGCCCGTTGCTATTCGGGACGCCTGCCGATTGTCTCGTCCTACACCGCGCACTTCGGCGAAGAGCCTGCGCTGGTCGGCTCAAACGGCGGGGGCAACATCTTCTTCTACATCTTTGATTACTGCCAGAATCTGGAGTTCTTCAATCAAAATGCCAAAGGCGTCGAGGGTAGCAAGCAGGAGCAGCTTGGCTTATTTATCAGAAAGCTGGTTGGGTTAGACCGTGAAGCGGCCAAGCTGGCCTTTGGAGAATTTCTTGCGAGGAACAATCTAACGGCCAACCAAATTCGTTTCATCGATCAGATTATTGATTATCTAACACAGAATGGCGTAATGGATCCGGGTCAGCCCTACGAATCACCCTTTACTGACTATAGCCCTGGAGGACTAGATGGAGTCTTCAATGATGCGTACGCAGACGGCATCATCTCGATTTTAGAGGCTGTCAGACAGAATGCGGCGGCGTAATTCAGGGAGTACAGCTTAAGAGTGTGTGCAGGCATATTATATCCACTGTGGAATATGCCGAAGGCGCTTCATTAGACATCTTCAAACCATTATGAAGTGACGAGCGCATTGTCCCTTTCGTGTGTATGCCCTTGTGCGCTGCCCCCTGCCGCGCGCGAAGGCTTTAGCAGGAATGAACAAGCATACTACACCGGCGGCTGTAAAGGTCATATGTGCAAAAACTGATGACAAATGCGCCGTTCTCGACTATCATGCCGCACATCTACCAATGAAGGCAGTTTCGCTGGCAAGACCGCCTAATTCAACTGTCTGTCCATAATCGCTTTCACACCGCTCTTCTGAATCATGTCTGCTGTCGAAGAAACACCTAAAGACTCTGCTCCCCGACCGGTAGCTAAGGCTACGCCTTCGTCGTCAGCCGTTGCGTGGCTTCTCAACCTGCTCAGCTCTGTGCGCTTCGGCGTCGCGCTGTTAATTCTGCTGGTCATCGCCAGCATGATTGGTATGCTCATCATGCAGCAGAACGTTGAGGGCTTTGACAAATACTATGCAGAGCTGACGCCGTCACAAAAGCTTCTTTACGGCAGCCTGGGCTTCTTCGATATTTACCACGCGTGGTACTTCAACCTGCTGCTCCTGGTTCTTTCGCTCAACATCATGCTCGCCTCGATTGACCGCTTCCCGAAGACCTGGAAGATTGTTTCACGCCGCAAGATTGAGGCCGGGCGACAATGGCTGCTGGGGCAAGAGCAGCATGCAGAAGTGGTCATCAGGGATGAGAACCCGACTACGGTCGCCGAGCGTCTAGGCGCAAGTATGCGTCGCGCGGGTTTTAAGCCGACGGTCAAGGAGAAAGATGGCCGTGTATATATTTTCGGCGAGCGCGGCGCATGGAACCGCCTCGGATACTTGGCAGTGCATGTCGCGCTGCTGACGATTTTCGCGGGCGGCTTTCTGACCGCGCAGTTTGGGCGCGACGGGCAGATGGCGCTTCAGCCCGGCTCTTCCAGCAGCGAGATGAGCAACCTGTCCTTTCATCTGGATCAGGTCACAACTGTCCCCGTAGAGCTTCCCTTCACCGTAACTTGTACGGACATTCAGCAGAAGCTGATCCAAAAAGACGGCTCGATAATGGCGAACAATACCATTGACTGGCTGACATGGATTAGGATTACTGATGAAACAGGCACACGCGAAGGCTTAGTGCATTTGAACGAGCCGTCGGATTATCGCGGCTACCGCTTCTTTCAGGCGAGCTTTATAGCTTTCGGCCAGGCGCGCAACATTACGCTTAAACTTACGCCCCAGGACGGCGGCGCGCCCCTTGAAGTAAACATTCCGCGCGACGGCTCGGCCACCCTGACGGGACACTGATTGACTTCGAGAGCTTCCAGCCCGATTTAGTCATAGGCCCGGGCGGAAAGCCGTCTTCACAGAGCGAGGATTACAACAATCCGGCTGCTGTCCTGAAGGTCACGACGCCCGTGGGCCAGCAGAAGACCGTCTACGCTTTCGCTAAGGAACTGCCCGACGGTGCACCGGTCGGAGCGCCGTTCGGGGGTTACAAATATCATTTGGCGGATTTCGAGAAGGTGCCATTGAAGCACGTCCTCTCGATTCAAAAAGACCCCGGCAAGATTCCCTTCTACGCCGGCGGACTGCTGCTCATCTTGATGCTCTGGGCCGTCTTCTTCTTTTCTCATCAGCGTGTCTGGGCGCTCGTCGAGGAACGCGCCGGGGGCGGCTGCGAGGTTATCTTCGGCGGCAACACGAATCGCAACAAGCTAGGCTTTGAAGACCGCTTCAAAAAACTGGTCGCGTCAATCGGCGGCGAGTCACAGGAGGTAAAGCAATCATGAGCGAAGTCATGCAACAACCGGCTTTGGCAAAGGTCTCTGATTCCAGATGGCCGCTCGGCTCTTACCTGCCAGCAATCCTGGCGGTGGCGGGCGCGCTCCTGATGGTGGGCCTCAGGGTTCAGCTCGGCGGCGAGCGCTTCATCTCAGACGGCGCGTTGATGATGCTGGCATTGGCCTGTTACCTGACGGCTGCCGTCTTTCACCTGATGAATCTCTATGCGCCCTCGGAGATGGCGCAACGGGTCGGCCTCTGGACGGCGAGCGCCGGCGTCTTCTTTAATCTTTCAAGCTGGGGCGTGCGCTGGATCGCGGCGCACGATAGGGAGCTGACTATTTTGGCGCGCAACGGGTACGGGCCGGAGCAGATGCCGTGGTTTTTCCGCTACATCCCGTTCGCAAATCTCTACGACCTGAGCCTCGCGTTCGCTTTCGGCGCAGGCATCACGACGCTGCTCATAGCGCACCGCAAGAGCTTTCGCTTTCTCGGCGCTGTGACGTTGCCGATGGCCTCTATCATTCTTCTGCTGGCGCGCTTTATTGGCAACGAGTTTATAGACCTGCCGCCAATCCTTGATTCCTACTGGCGTCCGATTCATGTCGGCATTGCCTCGCTCTCGTACGGCGTGGCGCTGGTCTGCTTTGCCGTCGCCGTCCTCTATCTTTTGAAGGACGGCGTCAAGACCGAGATGATGGGCGTGTGGTCTAGCATCTTTTGTCTCGCTGTGCTTGCGACCATCAGCCGCTTTTCAGTCTTCACGACCGCCACCTACAGCGCCTCTACATTTCTACCAAGCGCGTCCGGCGGGCGCATACCCATCCCCTTACGTGTAGATATTCCGTGGGTGGGGCCGATGCTGGTGCTTGCGGGTCTCCTTCTGGTCGGCGTCATAATAGAGTTCTCAATTTATCTTTCGAAGAATGATGAGAGGGCGCGACTTTGGGGACACCGCCTTCTGAAAGCCGCACTGGTCGTGCAGGCGGTATCTATAGTGTTTCTAGTCTCGCAGATTAAGACCCTGACGGACATCGGCTCACGCATTCAGCAGCAGCTCGCGCTAGACCCTGTGGAGTACGAACGTCTCGGTCGCTGGATGGCCGAGCAGGATGGATTAAAGCCAGATCAGATAGCGCAGATTCCTGTCGTGCAACTCCAACAGGCGGCGGTGCAGTTCGTCGGGCAGAACGGCTCCAGGCTTTTCCTGAGCACTAACGCCAACCCGGTGGAGCTGGCCGCGTTAATCACAGCCTTTGCGGCGACTCTCTTCGTCATTCTCTTCAGCTTCCGTACAGATAAACTCCGCGCGGCGCTCCCGCCGAAAGAGAAGCTTGATAGTCTGATGTACAAGACGGCGAGCGTCGCCTTCGCTGGCCTCGCCATGCTTTTGATTACGGGCGCGGTGTGGGCTAACGAATCATGGGGAAGGTATTGGGGATGGGACTCTAAAGAGACGGGCGCGCTCGTGGCGTGGTTGACCTACGCGGCGTTTCTGCATACGCGCATCTCTCGCGGGTGGACGGGAAGAAGCTCCGCCTATTTCGCGCTCTTTGGCTTCCTTCTGGTAATCTTCACCTATCTGGGTGTAAGCTATCTTTTGCCCGGTCTGCATTCTTACGCATAAAAGAGATGATGAGTAACAAGCGAGTGGGATAATCGCCCTGTCTTCTTACTCATCATTTATCGTTCTGTTTATGAATAAAGATAACATCCTGTTTGGCATCATCGGCCTGCTCTTAGGCTTCATCATCGGCTTCATGTTCGCCAATTCGGCTAACCAGCGCGCGACCGCGCCTTCGAGCGCCGCCCTCACGCAGCAGAACCCCGCGCTCCCACCAGATCATCCGCCGATTCAGAACGGAGCGAACCAGCAGGCGGCAATGGCAGAGGCGGAGGCGGCTGGCAAATTAGCCAAAGACCGGCCCGATAACTTCGAAGCGCAGATGAAGGCGGCAGAGGCTTTCTACCAGATTCAACGCTTTGACGAAGCAGCAGAATTTCTGAAGCGTGCCAATCAGCTTCAGCCTCAAGCTTATGAGCCGATTGTTAATCTGGGCAACGTCTATTTCGATGCTGAGCGTTATGAGGAGGCGGAGAAGTGGTACTCGCAGGCGCTCAAGACGAGGCCGGATGATATCAACGTTCGCACAGACCTCGGCCTGACATTCCTGTTTCGCACCCCGCCGGATAATGACCGCGCGATAAAGGAGTTTCGCGCCTCGCTTGAGCGTGACCCGCGCCACGAGCAGACGTTGCAGAACCTGACCGTAGCACTGACGCACGCTGGCCTCGCTAAAGAAGCTGAAGAGACGCTCGCCAAGCTCCAAGAGGTCAACCCCGCGAACGCCTCCCTCTCCAAGCTACGCTCTGATATTGACGCCCTGAAATCACAATCGAAGCCGCAAGGCCCGGCGTCTTCGCCCGGTCAAGCGACGACATCCCCAAAGAATAATAATCGTCGGTAAAAAGGTCGGGCAATTCTTACTTGATGCGAGTCAGGTCTGGAGGCGACTTCATTAGCCTCATAATCGTCTGTTATTCGTTCTTGAGCAGGCGAACTACCACTAGGGCAGACCAAAAAACCTTATTATTTAAGCCCGATAATGGTATAAATAGAGCAGCAAATTATCCCACGGTTTAGGGCCGATAGAAGCTGCTTTTAGTGCTTCGGCGGCGTTTAATTCTCTAGCAATTCCTTTAAACGAAAGCGTTGCTCTATGCCTCGTGAAATCAAACATCATGACAAAATCCTCGAAGCCATCCGTGAGAGCGACATCCTCTCCGAGTTAGTAGAGAAACACCAGGGCCATTTCAAGCACGAGTTGGACATGGAAGTAATTGTTTACGGCAGAAACTATGCCGGTAAGCAGGTCGGCCCCTACGCTCGTCTACTTGTGTTCGGCCCAGGCGAGGAGATCTTCAGCGAGGACGATTGGCGTGCCAATACCTTTTACGTCCTGATTGAAGGCAAGCTCAACGTATACGTCAATAATAAACAGGGTGGAAGAGACAAAGGCGAAGATATACAACCTAAAAATAGTTTCGGCGTGACGTCAGTGCTCGCGGGACGGCAGCGCGAGGCCACGATAGTGGTTTCGGATTCAGGGGAAGCGAGGGTTCTGGAAATTCAACGTCCGGCGCTCCGGTTGCTCCGCAAGCTGGAGAAGTTCGGTCGCCTGCTCGACGAAGACTGTCGGCAGCACGGACTGGAGCTTGCGCTTTTTGATATTCAGGAAGCGACTGACAACGGCTTCAGTGACCAACTCCTCTTGAAATTAAAGGAGGCAGCCCGGTTTTCGATATACGCCAAAGGTCATATCCTTTTCACAGAGGGAGACCCGATTGACAGGCTCATCTTTATTAACAACGGCTGGGTTCGACGCGTGCGCGGCATGGCTTCCGACTCCGTGATGGTCTACCAGATCGCTTTCAACCCGATGGTGCCTGACATGGTAATGAAACTGGACAAGGACGTGGGATTAGATTATTTGGGCCCGGGCAACTGGCTAGGGCTTGACGCAACCAAAAGCCCTGAGCAGGCCAGATGGAATTATTCCGCCATCATCATGGCGCGTACAGAGGTCATAGAGATCACCATCTCAAAGCTGCGCTCCGACCCCGCCCTGCTCGAAATGATTAAGGAACATTTTCCACACTTCTCTTCTGCTGACGATGAGCCGCCCAAGCCTCCCGCCGACAAAAAAAGTGTAGCGGCTGAAGGTCAGGAGATTGCAGAAGGGATAGTGGATGGCACGAATGTGCTCGTGATGGACATGGACTTATGCATCCGTTGCGGGAACTGCTCGCTCGCTTGCCATAAAGTGCACGGACATTCCAGGCTCTTGCGGCGCGGTATACACATCAGCCGCCCTGTAAAGCCTCAGAGCCGATTCACGCAGCACGTTCTGATGCCGTCCGTCTGCCTTCACTGCCAAGACCCGGAGTGTCTGACCGGATGCCCTACGGGCGCTATTGAGCGTTACGACGCAGGACACGTTGATATTGACCGTGAGACATGTATCGGATGTGGTGATTGCGCGACGCAGTGCCCGTACAACGCCATCTCTATGATTCCGCGCCAACCGGCAGCCGCGCCTCCGCGCAGCTTCGGAAGCATTCTCAAAAGCTGCTTCAGTCTGGCTCCCCCCGAAGAGCCTCCTGCCGTGACAGAGACGGATAAGCTATTGGCTATTAAGTGTAACCTCTGTGAGAACACACCTCTCAATCCGGCGGGGACGGAAAGGCACGCTTACTCGTGCCAGGAAAACTGCCCTACGGGCGCGCTTGTGCGCGTCAACCCGCGCGAGTACTTCACAGAAGCACAAAATAGCATCGGGAGTATTTTCAGAGACCAGACATTCCCCATCGGACGCAACATACACAAACGAGACATCATCGCCTGGATTTTTCATATAGTTGGCGTCCTGGCAATCATCTCCATCACGTGGGCGGCGCTTTGGGCCGCGCGCAGGTACACATTGGACGCGCATCTGTCAGGGACATGGGTGACGGTGCGTTGGATTACGGGGTTGATTGGAGTGGGCGGCATTGCGTTTGTTATGTTCTACCCAGCGCGCAAACAGATTTACAAGCGACGGGCGGGGCCGCTCCGATATTGGCTGCTGGCGCACTATTACATGGGAGTAATCGCAGCCATAGTGCTGTTGATACACGGCGGTCGTGATTCGGGTGGACTCGTAACTTCCCTGCTGATGGTCTCGTTCGACGTGGTTGTCGTCTCCGGCCTCTTCGGGATGTTTTGCTACCTTGTAGTGCCGCGCATTATGACGAGTATTGAGTGTGACCCACTACTGATAGAGGATTTGCGTGAGCGCCGCGAGGAGCTGCGCCGCGAGCTTGGCTTGATTGACACCAGCGACCCGGAGTTGCGCCATCTTATCAAGGTCAAAATGCGAAAGCGATTCTTCTCATTCCTCTACCTCATGCGGCAATACGTGCTGCGCGAAGATTTGAAGAAGCTGCTGGCTAAAGCGCGCAAAGAATTTCTTGAGGATGCCGAGCGCCTGAATGATAAAAAGGCGCATAATTCATTGATGGAGGCGGTCGAAGCGACCGTCACCTTGCGCCGTGTGGACTCGCTCATCTACTTACACCAACTGCTTAGACTCTGGCTCGCGCCGCATGTCGTTTCAACCGCGATTATGCTGGCGCTGATGGTCGTTCACATCGTTCAGGTGATTCTCTTCACCGTCCGATGACTTATAAGATGCGGGCTAATCCGTAATGAGTGACGTACAGCTAAGCACTTTCATCATCACGCGCGAAGACCGCCCCGAGGATGAGAAACAAATCGTCAGCGAAGGGTTGAGGATTGGTCAACTACAGGGTTCTGATATTCTGCTTAACCATCCGACGGTCGAGGGTCTACATGCAGGCATCAGTGAGATAGAAGGCTATTTCCATCTCATTAACCTCAGCACGTCGAGCGCGACCATGCTCAACGGCAGGGCCATTCCTTTTAATGAAGCGAAGGCGCTCTCCTCCGGCGACGAGATTCAGATCGGCCCCTACTTCCTACACATAGAAGAGATTGAGGAGTCTACGGAGACGCTCAAGGTCAAGGTCATGCGTCAGTTTGCCTTGAACGTAGGCGAACGGGAAACGCACCACCAGGCGGAAGCGCGCCGGAAACATTTGGCCGAGAAGGAGCAGATAGCCGCCTCGCCCAAAGCGGCTGATGCGCTCAAACTATACTGGGATAAACGCTCTCGTGAGAAGGCGGGCCGCCCGTCGCTTCTGCACCCGCAAACCCCTCCGCGTCCCGGCAAGGTGCGATTTAACTGGAGGCCGACCAGAGACCTAGTCCGGTCATGGCCTTTCTCTATCTTTATCTTGGCGATCATCATTGTCGGTGCGCTTTCCGCATTGGCAGCCTACAAATACAAGAATGCTTTCACGCGGAAGCCACTTTCCATCCCGCATACGCGTAAAGCCTTCACCCTGACGCCCGCAATCGCCAAACAGCCTAGCGCTGGTTCCTGCACCTCCTGCCACGCCATGGAAGTGAGCGTGACGAACAGGGAAAAAATGAACGCGAGTTGCGCGAATTGTCACCAAACCGAAGCTTTCTCGGCCACCATCACACGCGCTCACAGGGATTCGGGTATCACTTGCATAGACTGCCACACTGAGCATAAGGGCGAGAGTTTCAGGCCGATGGATGCGGCGCTTGAGTCATGCGCGAAATGCCACTCGGACAGCAACAAAAATCTTTATAACGGTCGGGGCGTTCACACGCCGCACGATGGAACTTACGGCTACCCTGTGGTTAAAGGCCACTGGGTCTGGAAAGGCTTGGACGAAGAAGAACTGGCAGAGGAGCCCGAATTATTAACGCTCCTGAAGAACAACAGAGTGACGCGGGAGCAGACCGAGCAGTGGCGAAACGTACAGTTCCACGGCATACACCTCTACCGCGTTCGCGTCCCCACTGGCGTTGTCGGAATTGAAGACGTGAACGCGGTCAACGGAGAGTTGTCATGCAGCAGTTGTCACAAGTATGGCAACACGAGCACTAATATTGATAGAACTTCCCCCCGCACGACATGCGCGAAATGCCATAATGACCAGGTCTTCCATAAGAGCGCACATTCGATGGTAGGAATGGAAATGCCGAGTTGCACTTCCTGTCACGTACAGCATGTCAGAGACAGGCATTGGCTGCCTTCCTTGTTCAGCACACAGGCCGGAGGAATGGCTAACAGCGATGAGTAACTTGTAGCTTAAAAGTTTAGACCATGAAAAAGTCGCAACTCTACATCACAGTCTTGCTGCTGGCGCTGCTCATGGCAATCAACCTGTTATCTGCTGAGCGGCCAGCCGGAGGTGGGCACTCGGGCGACCTGGCTGAGGAACTTTTAACTGGCGCTTATTCCTTGCGAAGCTATTTAGGCGGACTGCCATGGTACGGGTGGGCTGGCATCGCCGTTTTTCTTGCCACAGCAGGCATCGCCTTTGCCCTGCGCGACGCTCGCCGCGCACGCCGCATGCTCGAAGAACCCGTAGAGAAACACGTTGAGCCGGATACGGAGAGGAAACGGCTCTCGAAAACATTAATGGAAAAGTACGGCGGCCCGGATTACGCGCACCCGATTATCATCACAGACAACTGCATAGCCTGTCAGCGCTGCGTTGATGCCTGCCCGCACGGCGTCCTCACTATGGCTGGCAACTTCGCCGAGGTCTCCGCGCCCGACCAGTGCATGGAAGACACCGCATGCGAGCAGGCTTGCCCGGTTAATCCTAAAGCATGCGTCGTCGTCAATGCGACGAAAGAAATTAAGCCGCGTCCAGTTCCCAGACGCGACCAAAAAAATTTTATGACAGAGGAAGTGCCCGGCTGCTACCTCGTCGGTGACGCTTCCGGGGTACCATTGATAAAGAATGCCGCCAACGAAGGCGCGGATGTCATCAAGCACATTAAAGAAGAGTTGGAAAACTCACAGCCCGAGCCTAAAGCGGACTACGACGTGGCGATAGTCGGCATCGGAGTGGCGGGCCTGTCCGCTGCCATCACGGCGAAACAGCAGAATTTAAGATACATCGGCATAGAGCAGGACGTAGTGCTAGCGACGATCGCTAGCTATCCAAAAGACAAGCCGCTCTTCTTCAAGCCTGAGTCGATGCCCGTGCGCGGGGCTATCCCCATTATTGGCGCTGGTGGCATAAGCGGTGAGATTCTGGAATCGTGGCTCGACATGATGCACAGCAACCAGGTGGTGATTAACGAAAGGGAGAGTTGCAAGGGTGTCAAACGCGCTGGCGACGGAGGCGACTACTTTATAGTCGAGACTCAAAAGAGAGGGCAGCAGGAAACCATCACCTACCGCGTGCGGCGCGTCGTTCTTGCCCTCGGCGAACGAGGCACCCCAAAGAAGATCGGCGCGGATAATGAAGGGATTCAAATCACGCGCAACGGGCGGACTGAGAAAAAAGTCAGGTACGTACTGTCTAACCCTGAGGAATTCAAAGGGCAGAAGATGATTGTTGTCGGCGGCGGCAACTCCGCCGTGGAGGCGGCTGTCGCCCTGGTCGCACGCGTCCGTAGCACTCAGATTGAATCCGGCCCTCCTGTTGAATTCCGCCCTCCAGGCGACATAAACGAAGTCACTCTGGTCGTGCGAAGTAATTTCACGAACGACATCAAATTAGAAAACAAGCTACGGCTCTACCACTGCGTTGACGAAGGCAGAGTCGAGATTTACTTCGACACCAGCGTCAAGGAGATTCGTGAGAACGAAGTGGTCTTAATGGACACTCGCACGGAAAAGGAGAAGGCCGTCATTGCCAATGACTATGTTCTAGCCCTGGTCGGCGGCGGCGGCCCAGGCGCGTTTCTGGAGTCGGTCGGCATCACTATTCCTAAAAACTAATGGTGCGAGGCCACAAGCTTTTCTGTTAACTTTGAATATTGACAATCCGTCTTAGTCTACTAAACTTTCAGGGCCATGTATGACCTAGTTATCATTGGAGCCGGGCCTGCTGGCATTGCGCTGGCGGCGGAAGCTCGCGCGGTCGGACATGAACCTTCGAGCGTGCTCATCATCGAGAAGGGCATCCAGCACAACTGGGCCATACGTCAGTTCTACCCTGCCCACAAGAAGACCACGGCCAATTACAAAGGGCATGTAGCCGAGTGCGAGGGCCTGTTGTGCATCAAGGATATGAGCAAGGACGAGACCATTAGGTTTTTCGACGACGTGATCGCGCACTACAATCTCAACATCACCTACCAGGTGGAGGCATACGATGTAGAACCCGTCGAAGACGAGGACGGGCGGCATTTTCATGTCGAAACGTCAAAAGGGATTTTCGAAACTCGCGTGCTCGCCGTCGCCATAGGCGTCTTGGGCCGTCCGAACAAGCCAAAAGAGTACCGCCTACCGCCTTCCCTCAAAGACCGTTTGATGTTCGACATCACCTCACGGCGGATTGAGAACGAGGAGGTGCTTGTGGTCGGGGGCGGCGACACGGCGTCCGAGTATGTGCAGTACCTTTTCCAGCAGAACAACCGCGTCACGCTCTCTTACCGCCAGCACGAGTTCAAGCGCCTGACGGGGACTAACCTGACGGCTTTGATGGCTATGGAGCAGCGCGGCGAGGTCTCCATCTTGCGCGGCTCTAACATTGATAAAGTCCAGGACGAAGGGGGTCGCCCGCACGTTCATTTCAAAGAAGAACAATATCCTGCGCGCACTTTCGATACAGTAGTCTATGCGCTGGGTGGGACGACGCCCGTCAACTTCCTGCACATGTTAGGCATAGAGTTCGACAGCAATAGGCCGAAGATTGACAGGCACGGAGAGACCAACGTGCCCGGCCTCTTCCTCGTCGGCGACCTCACCGTGAGCAATACCGGCGGCTCTATCATCACAGCTTTTAACTCTGCGGCCCGAGCCATCAAGCGCATAGATAAGATGATGCGGGTAACACAACCGAGCCATTCAATGGTTTAGATATTTCAGCATTGGGGGCTGTTATAACAAGATAATACTTCCTGTCATGGCTCATACGAACGTACAAATCGGCCCCTACACTCTCGTCAGTAAACTGGGTCGTGGTGCCTTCGGCGTCGTGTGGCTGGCGGAAAAGCGCACCCGTTTCACGTCTACTAAGTTTGCTCTCAAACTGCCCAGAGATGAAGATGTTGATTTAGAAGCCATCAAGCAGGAGGCGAAATTATGGGAACAGGCGAGCGGCCATCCTAATGTTCTTCCTATCATCGAAGCTGACGAGTACGACGGGCAAATCGTCATCGTCAGCGAATACGCGCCCGACGGCTCATTAACAAAGTGGATGGAGCGGCACGGGGGGCGTGCCCCGTCGGTCGAGGCAGCCGTTGAGATGACGCTCGGGATTCTAGCCGGACTCGAACACCTGCACGAGCGAAATATTATTCATAGAGACCTCAAGCCGGATAACATTCTTCTTCTAGGGAAAACTCCGCGTCTTGCGGACTTCGGCATCGCTAGAGTTCTGAAATCAACCAATCTGGTCAGTGCGGCTTCGGGTACGCCCGCCTACATGGCGCCGGAAGCGTTTGACGGGAAGAGGTCAAAGCAAACTGATATTTGGAGCGTGGGCGTTATCCTTTATCAACTGTTAGCGGGACACCTGGCCTTCGCGCCCACGGACATGGCTGCATTGCTGGGGGCAATCTTTACGCGAGAACCTGAGCCGATGCCCGCATCCGTCCCGGTTCCAATCCAGGAAGTTGTAGGCAGGGCGCTCCAAAAAGACCCGGCGCAACGCTATCAATCTGCCTTTGAGATGCAGAGCGCGTTGCACGAAGCTACTTCCTCGCACATTTCTTCGGGTAGTAAAGAAACAGATACCAGCCGCGCCCCGACAGTCAGTTTTCAGCCTTCATCTAGCGCACCTCAGCCAACGCTTCCCTCTCCGACAATCTCAACTCGTGAACAATCACTTGATCGGGTCGCCCCTGTTGCCCGTGGTTTGCTCCGCGCTGAAACTAGGCCGAGGATCAGTAAAGTCTGGTTAGGCTTGGCTCTCATCGCGGCCTTGCTGATTTCACTTTTGTCAATCGGCGGCCTCTACTTTTATAGCACCCGCAATAGACAGGAGGACGTGGCAAAGGAGGTCACAAATTCTAATACTAAGATTGCTGCTGCAAGTCCGCAGGCTTCGGGGGATAAATCTCCGTCCTGGCAGATGGTCGGTACTTGGCGAACCAATGTTTATGAAAAGGATACTCATGCCGAGATAACTCTCACCTTCAATGCTGACGGCACTGAAACAATGCTCTTTAGATATTCGCAGGGAGAGACAGAAACCTTCTACGGCATGTGGGAATATTCTGGTGGGATGTTATATGAGAGAGCGTCTAATAGATCAACGGCTAAAAGCTCAATCAAATTTATCAACAGCAACAGCTTTGAATTAACTATCGTGGATAACGGAATACCTGCCGACACCGGGTTCAAACGCCTTTACCATCGCATAAAGTGAGGCGAACTCTTACAGCAAAGTTCTGAAGGTGTTCTCAATCATCAGACCTTCGCTGTAGTGGGAAATGGGTTATCAATGCTCGGCGGCCCGAGCGGCACCGCGATTGAATGAGTCCTTCGGGGCGAGTAAACTCTCTAAGTCTTCTTTACGTGACAGTCGCCGCACACTGTCGGAGGCTTCAACTTCGGGTCCCTCTTTTTCGCCACCCTATGACATTCTAAACAGTTGGTGTGGTAAGCAATCATGTTGGTCAATGGCCCCTTTAATACAGCCTTGCCAGTCTCTTTCGGATAGGTGATGTCCATCGGCGGCGGGAACTCTGCCGTTTTAGGTGTCGAATCCTGCCAGTGGCAGACACGGCAGGATTTCACAGGCTCCTTTGAAGTCTCCAGTTGCTGGGCCGTGAGCACCTCTTTCCTCTCGAACCGCTTGAGATATTCCTGTCCCTTCGGGGCTGAAGGTTGCTCCGTGTGATGACATTCGACGCAGGCCGTGAGGGTCTTGCCGTCAATGCTATGCGTCAAGCTCGTAGTGTGTTTGTTATGGTCAAAGGCGGCTGTGCGCTTAAACTCGCCGTAGCTCTTATTAGGGCTGTCTTTGGCAAAGATGATGGGCTTCGACGGCTGTTCGGCGCTGGATTCAGGTATCGGCTTCCCATCAATGTCAACGGCGTGCGGCGGATTCTGTCCGTCAATGGGCGCTCCCGTATAGGTCGGCGTGTTGTACGGGACGGGCGAGGATGCCGCCTTATTGACAATCGTCACCATCATGTAGCCCAATGTGACGATCAGAATAATGAGTATTTTTAATTTCATCTTAATCGCCCTCAAGATTAGACCGGCGAGATGCGATCTCCATAGTAATGAGCGGAGAGTCTACAGGCTACCCGAAGCACGAGACCGGAAGCGTTGCGGGTAGAGACCCATAACTTTTGCTGAGAATATATTCAGGCCGGGCGGCCTCTGTCAAACTTTTTCCTTTATCCCATCCTGAATGTCTGCCCCTTATGGCAGCGCTTGCAATCATTAAAGTTAGTGTCGCCGAAAGCACGCTTGCCGTTGTGACAGGCCATGCAGCTTTGCGCGCGGGGGGCGAAATGTTGGGCCGGTGATATTGATCTCACCTGCCTTCTCTGCGGCAACCCCCTTCCCATCACGCTGTGGCAATCGGCGCAATTCAAGCGCTGACCCAGGCCGTGCGTCGAGTGGCTGAAACTCATGCGGTAGGCGCGAGATGCCGTAGAAGTCGGCGCGTATGCGCCGAGCTTATGGCAGGAGCCACATGAAGAAAGCTCGCCCGCTTGCCCTCCGGGAGAATGGCACTGGTAACAGTTCTGGTGAGCATTTAAGCGCGCGGGGATGGTCTTAGCAACACCGCGTTGTGCCGGAGCATGGCAGGCCGCGCAACCCTCTGCGGGGCGAGCGGACGCCTTGCCCTGCAAATGCTGCGCGTGGTCAAACTGCGCATTAAAACTACGCAGCCCCGGAAACTTTTTAAGCGGGGGATTTGACGAGTCTAAACCATTACTCGCGTGACAGATGGTGCATATTGGATTTTCCGAAGAAGATATAGCGGCGGTGAATTGGGTCAGGTGACAACCCGTGCAATCTTTGTGGACAGGGAATCTTGGCTCCAGCGAACCGTCGCTTCGCCGATGGCACGATGAGCAGTTATCGGTCAATGCCGCATGCTCGCCCGGACTAGTGTGCGAGAATCTTGAATAATCCTGTACCGAACCGGCACGCCGCGCTGCCGTAGGCTCCGGCGGAGTGCCCAGTGCCGACGCGCGGCGGCTCACGACTACGATTATCGGCAAGCAGAGCAGGGCCAGAAGCGGCGCGGCGAGCAGAGTCAAGCGTCGCTTCAGCCCGCGCGGGCATCGGTTGGTGTCTGACACAGTTGTCGCCTTCGAGTCCGGCACGTCCTTACTCTTTCCCTGCCTGCCCTGGCTGCGGGCTTGGTTGCTTGATCGCTGCGTAGTGGCTAGCGGGCGGCGGCTCCCGACCGATAGGGGTCGTGTGACAGGCGACGCACACATAGCTCTGGCCCAGAGTCGCTCTCTGCGTCATCTCATCTGAGATGGTGAAGGACTTATCCTCGCCTGCCGGAATGGGAAAGTCTGTGGCATGGCATTGCGCGCACGAGGCGATTTCGACATCTGCCTTGGGGATATTGAGCGTCGTCATCTGCGAGACATTGACGTGGCAAACAATACAATCTTTGCTCAAGTGCCCGATGCTCTTATCGCCGCTCTCGTGCTTGAATTTAAGAGAAAAGCGCTTGGGCAAATCCGCAGGCCAGTTACTAAACCACTTCACGGCACTGGGCGAGAGCGGACGAGGGTGGATGATTTGCAGTGTGCTTCCGGTGACAGGGTTTTTTCCCACCTGATAGTCAGAGGGCGAGAGGTGACAGCCGTTGCAATCGTCTTTAGTAGGTTTATTATCTTGCCAGTGACAGTCGAAACAGGAGGCGTGGGCTTTGGCTCCCCGCTCGCCCGGAACTGTCTTAAAGGCTCCCTTCTCTATTATTTTGAATGTCTCCTCGCTCTGGATAGTCTTCAACGGCAGCGTGATGGGCCCGCGCTCATCAGCTTTATGACAGGCATCACATTGCTTCAGGTCTTTATGTAGTTCATGGGGGAAGTAGCCGGGGAATTCCGCCGCCATACGGTCGCCGCGTTTGGGATTAGGAAACTGCGTGTAAACATCGCGTGCTGTCAGGCGTGGCGAAACTCGTGTATGGCAGACCGTGCAAATCGTCGGAAGAGCGCCACGGTAAAACTGCTGCTGGTGACAACGCAAGCAAGAATCATGGTATGGGTAACTGAGCAGACTGCTTGGACGGGTGGCGGCAGTTATTCTGTCAAACTCTTTGTCCGAAGGTATGGTGTGACAGTTCGAACACTTCAAACCCATTTGATGATCTGCGTGTTTGAAATTTGAGTAATCGCGGCTGGGCCTGACTGGTGGTGGCCTCTTGGACGGACGACGCCTATCTCGCGCTCTGCGCCCTTGCGGCTCAGCCACAATGGTTGAAGAGACTCGCTGTTGGATGAAGAGCAACGCCGCTATCGCAGCTAAAATGACCAGGGCGACCGCGAGTCGGCTGATTTTGGGGTTGGACGGTTCCCTCTGCCCCACTTTATCCGCCTTTCGCTGTTGATGACGGGCGACTACGCTGCCATTAAGAATCGCGCTGCTTCATCGCACGCGCCATCTTAACCATTGTCTGCGCCACTGAGGGATATAACAACGCTTTACGCAGCCTCAGCAACAATCCGGCTCTGCTATATCAGTGGACTTATGTGTGTCCAAGAATTGGCGATACCCTATCAAGCCCAGCCAATTCTTTCAAGCTTTTCTGTTCTGGATATGAAGTCAGGTGGAGGCGGCGAATAAAGTGAATTATTCTGAGGCTCATGCAGCGCTCGCTGGAAACTTCTCCAAAAAGAAGGAAATTTTTCCTTGCAATAATTGAGCAATTCAATTATATAGAGCCTATCATCAGGTTAAGTTATTGAGCAATCATTATCAAGTTCCCTACTTAGCCTTATCTATCTCATGTTATCCGCGAGAACTGAGCGGATAGGATCCCAAAATTTCCGCCTTGAAATATACGGCGGGCGTTTCGACTTCGAGCATCAAGGGCAAGAAGGCAAGCCTGTAGGCATAGAAACCCTCGCATCTTTTAACTAGCATCAGAAGTATCTAAAACTTGAGGTAGCTCCCCATGCCTGAGCACCGTGACAGAACAGGCCATCTGTCAATCGCTATAAGGGCTGTCCCGCTACTGCTGGTTCTAGCCTTTGTCGGCTTTTTCCTCATCTTTGCCCGGCGCACTGTGCCGCCCGCGCTGGCCGAACCTGCCGCCGCGCCACCCGCGCAGCAGGCCACGATAGGAGAGGAATGCCGGGACTGCCACGGGCTTGTGGTAGAGTCCTTCGCCTTGAACGCTCACGGCAAGAGCGGCAAATTTCTAAAAGATTCGCGCACCATGTCCTGTGAGACCTGCCACGGGGACGCGGCAAATCACATTGCCAGTCAGGGAAAACCCAACACCATAGAGAATCCGGCCAAATGGACGGCGGCCCGTATTAACCAAACGTGCCTTGATTGCCATTCCAGAGATCGGCATGTTCTTAACTGGCAGGGCGGTGAGCACGACCGTAAAGATATGAGTTGCCTGTCGTGTCACACTAATCACCACCCCGGCTTGCTCAAGAATATGTCAGCCGCCTTCGCGGGCCGGGCCGATGCCGAGGTCGCGCAGACTATCAGCGCTCGGCTGCCCGAAAAGATGTTGGTCAACAGCACCGTGGAGGAGACATGTCTGCGCTGCCACTCTGATATACGGAAGAATTTTCTACAGCGCTCCACCCATCTGTTCCGCACCGAGCTTCGCAACCAGAAGGTCGGCTGCGCCTCCTGCCACAATCCTCATGGCGGGGAGGGGGACAAGATGCTCGTGAGTCCTTCCGTCAATAGTCTCTGTTATAGCTGCCATGCCGAAAAACGGGGCCCGTTTCTCTGGGAGCATCCGCCTGCCCGCGAGAATTGCATGGTCTGTCACTCACCGCATGGGTCGAACAATACCAAGCTCCTGACTGCTCGCGTTCATATGTTGTGCCAGCAGTGCCATATTCATATGCTGCCGCGCCATTCGACGACCGCCGGAAGGCCACTGGACATCTGGTCTATAAATCGCGGCTGTATCAATTGCCACTCCCAAGTCCATGGCTCGAATCACCCTGGGGGTAGAACCTTTACACGCTAGGAGGCGCAGATGAGAATCCAACCAGACAGATTCAAACCGCTTCTTCGCGTCGAGTTTGTTCTCATCGCTTGTGTCATCTCGGCGCTCCTGTACACGCCTCGCACCTGGGGCCAGACGCCGGATACACCTCCCGACACTACACAAACACCATCCAAGCTTCAGGGAACCGTCGAAATCGGCGGACAGACTCGGGATACGCAGGGCGACCATCCAGCCAAGTTTCAGGAAGTGCGAGATGTTCCTAAAGGGTTCTTTATCCAGAAATTGAGGCTGGATTTCAATTCTGCCGATTCTCCCTACTTTCTCAGAGTGAGAGGATTTGAGCTGCGCGAACGTGACCAGCGTTACATTCTGGACGCAGGGAGGGTTGGAATATTTCGAACACAATTTATCTGGGACGAGATACCTCATTCCTTCGGACGCGGGCAATCCTTCCTTCAGAGAACTGCGCCCGGGCTCTATCAGGTCGACTTTAACCTGCGAGCGCGCCTGCAGGCCCTCACAACCCCGGAAGCTCGCATCCCGCCGAACTCCGTAGTGTCTAATCTCATTCGCCAAGAGCTGCAGAATGCGCCCATCACCGAGGTGCGACTCCGCCGAGATCAAGCTCTATTCAGGCAGAGTTTCCGGCCCTCGGAAAATGTCGAGTTGTACTTCCAGTTTAGCTGGCTACGCAATCGCGGGACGCGCCCTATGTCCGCCGGTACATTCGTCCGGCGAGCCGTTCCGGGTTTCGGCCTCACAGATATAGGAGGTGCTTGGGAAGGGATCGGACAAGAGTTTCTGGAGCCCATCGACACTCGGACGACCGACCTCAAGGTGGGAGCGCAGTTTAGCGGCAAACGATGGAATGCCGGCGTAGACTATAATCTTTCGCTCTTTCGCAACAATATCGGATCGGTGATATTCGAAAACCCTTTTCGCATCACCGACGAGCAGGGATGTCTTCCCAATCCGTTAAATCCGGCTGCGCCAACATGTGGCGCCTCGAATAGATTCCGTATGGTTCGGTGGCAGACCGACCTGCCACCGAACAACGATTCTCACACTATCACGTTTTGGGCCAAACTGGATCTGACGCGGCGAACTCAAGTGCGCGGCCTTTTCTCACTGGCCTACTGGACACAGAATGACGCTTTCCTCCCCTGGACGCTTAACACAGCCATTGTGCCCAGGAATTGGGACGCGGCCTCTCCGGTCAATAATCCCACGGACGTAAACGAGCTTCCGGCGAGAAGGCTGAACGGGAAGATGCGAGACATCAACCAGGAGTATGCTCTGGTGAACCGCCGTCAAAACTTCCGCTTCCAAGCCCTGTACCGTTCGCGGTCTTTGGACAGTCAAACAAGGACGCTTAATTTCCCGGGGTATGCCGCGTTCGGCGATTCGACGTGGCGCGCGCCGGTGACGGACTTCTACAACTTGCCCATCGAGAACCTCGATTGGGATTTCAGACGCCAGAATGTTGAATCAGGCTTTCAATGGGATATTCGGCCGAAGCTGACCTGGAAATTGGATTACGAGTGGGAGATCTGGAACCGCAAAGAGGGGGACGTGAACCGTAACAACGAGCACAGCATTAGAAACCGGCTGGATTTTGCTTTCAATCTTTCGGGAGGCGG
>JACVRN010000218.1 GCA_014534425.1 Pyrinomonadaceae bacterium | reverse complement strand
TTGCCGCTGATGGTGGCTGGCAATTGGTGTACGCTCTCCAGCGGAGGAAGCTGGCCCGTGCGCCGGAACCACGCCTGCAAGAATTCGGAGACTTCCGGGAACGCCCCATGACTGACCATCACAGAGCGCAGCCGCTCGCCCGGACGATGAAACATCAAGTCCATGAAGGGAACAAGGTCGCGCTCGAAAATCTCATCCCAGGAGTGGGTCACGATGTGGAGCCGGCGGTGAGAATCAACGCTTGATCCGCCGAGCCCCGGAAAATGTTTGCCGCACCCGATGATGCGCCCCTTCTGCAAGCCATCAAGATAAGCGCCCGCCAACCTTGAGACTTCCGCCGCGTAATTTCCGAAGGTTCTCCCGCGCAGCCCGTTCTCCTGGTTCTCGCCGGAGAGGTCTAGCACGGGCGCGAAGTTAATATTGAAGCCGAGCAGGCGCAGAGCGCGCGCCGTCAATTCGCCGAACTTATGCGCGAGGTCTGATTGCCCGGCCACGCGTATGGCCTTGGCCGACGGCATCGGCTCGCAGATGTTGCGAAAGCGATCAACCAGCCCGCCCTCCTGATCGACGCCGATCAGCACTTCATGATCCACCGCATCGCGTATCTGCGCCGTCAGCAGCGCGACCTGCTCAGCCGATTCGACGTTGCGCCCGAACAGGACGACGCCGCCCGGCTGAACTTCATTGAGCACGGCACGGCTGCGCCGGTTCAATCGCGTCCCCGGAATGCCCACGAACAAGACCCTTCCGGCTTTTCGCTTGATTGATTGCGCGTCCGCCTGACCCTTCTGCTCAACGCCCGGCATGTACAGAAATCTTCCCTCTTCTTCGCTTAAAAATATGCTCGCGCCAGAACCCGCGCCCCATCATAACGAGATTAACGGTCTCGGTTCTGTTTGGCAAGATGGTCAGAACCGCCTGTGGTAGCGGGCGGGAGACAAAAATTGCGGGCTCATGTAAAGAAACGGTGCTTGATGTAAACTTTGGGAATGATATTCCCAATCACCGAATTATTAAGCGATGAAGCGAGCATCGCTTGGATTGAAAAACACTTCCACCCGAAAGGATTACGCTGTCCCAAGTGTGGAGCAAAGAAAGAACAGGCTCGGCACTTTCGTCAGCGCCAGCGCGGGACGCTTGATTATCGCTGTCTTGCCTGTGGCACAGTTTTCAACCTTTATCATGGCACCATCTTTTTGAGTAGCAATTTGCGTCCGCGCCAAGTCGTCTTGCTCTTGCGCGGCGTGTGCAAAGGCGAAAGTTCTCCGGTTTTAGCCGAAGAACTTGGACTCTCTCGCCAGAGCGTTCACGCTTGGCGCAAGCGTCTGCAAGCCAACGGGTATCGGATGTTGGAAGAGACGCCGTTGAAAGACCGCCGGACTGAAACAGATGAAATGTTTCAGAACGCGGGGGAAAAAAGGAGAAAAGCACAACGACAAGGCTGATCCGCCGCGTCGTCGAGCCAATAAGAAACGGGGCCATGGCACATACCAAAATGACCGTCCGCCCGTAGTCGGAACTATCGGACGGCGCAGCGGCAAGTGCCGCCTGCGAGTAGAAAAGCGCACCGACAAACAGACATTGCACCGGCACATTGAGAGGTTCACCAACAGCGGCACGACCTGTTACAGCGATGAATGGCAAGGCTATAACAAGTTGAACCGCCGTCACTTGATGGTCAGTCATGGGGAGAAAGAGTGGGCGCGGGATGATGACGGCGATGGCATCCGTGAAGTTCACATCAACACGATTGAAGGCTTGTGGCAGACGTTGAGGAACTTCCTCCGACCGTTTCGCGGAGTTCACAAAAAGAACCTGCGATATTATGTGGCGATGTGTGAACATAAGATCAACCGAAAGCGTATTTCGCCAGCTTTCATTTCGCTGTTGGTGAAAGCGCACTAATTCTTTACATGAGCCAATAGGTTTTCGACGCAGCTCATGGATGCTCTTTCTTCATCGCTCGCCGTGCTGACGGCCATGATTACGCCCGCCGTGCTGATCTCAGCCTGCGGGACGATGATCCTTTCGACCTCGACGCGGCTGGGTCGCGTCGTGGATCGCGTCCGCTCGCTCTCAGACCGGCTGGAGGAGCTGGCGCACGCGACGGCCACGGTGGAGTTTTACGAAGAGCGTCGCTCCGTGATCTTTGAACAACTGGACAAGCTGACCAGCCGCGCGCGCATTCTGCAACGCTGCATGGTCACGTTTTACCTGGCGCTCGGCATCTTCGTCTTGACGAGCGTTGCCATCGGGGTGGTCGCCGTCTCCGGCGCTCGCTACCACTGGATTCCCATTGTGACGGGACTGATCGGGGCCTGCTTCCTCTTTTACGGCAGCATGCTGCTCATCTTCGAGGCGCGGCTCGCTCTCTCCACCATTCACACGGAGATGGATTTCATCTGGCAGCTCAGCACGCGCTTTGCTCCCGCCGGGCTCGTCGAAAAGCACAAGCCGCACAAGGTACATTTCAGACGCGAACATGGATAAGCAGCCTTCATATCTCGAACTCTTGCAAACGGGCGAACTGGAGCGGCGCGTCCTTCGGCTGGAAGCGCTGCTCGCGCGCTGTACGGTCTGTCCGCGCGACTGTCTGAACAACCGGCTTGAGAATGAGCTTGCGGCCTGCTATTCGGGTCGCCTCGCAGTCGTCTCCTCCTTTACGCCGCACTTCGGCGAGGAACCGGCGCTCGTCGGAACTGGTGGCGCGGGCAACATCTTTTTCGGCAACTGCAATCTGCGCTGCGTCTATTGCCAGAACTATCAAATCTCGCAGACACACAAAGAGCAGGTCAAAAACGAAGTCACGCATGAGCGCCTGGCCGAGATGATGCTTGAATTGCAGGAGCGCGGCTGCCACAACATCAACTTCGTCTCGCCCACGCATTTCGCCCCGCAGATGGCGCGCGCCGTCCTCCTTGCCGCCAGGCGTGGGCTCAAGCTCCCCATTGTCTATAACACCAACGCCTATGATTCGGTCGAGGTGCTGCGCCTTTTGGAAGGCATCGTCGATGTCTACCTGCCGGATTTGAAGTACGCAGAGGATGAGGCGGGCTACCTGTATTCAAAAGTCAGGGGTTATACGGAATACGCCCGACGCGCGATTTGTGAGATGTACCGTCAGATGGGCGACGAGCTTGTCACAGGCGAAGACGGTCTGCTCAAGCGCGGCCTGGTCATACGCCTCTTGGTGCTGCCAAACGATCTGGCTGGTGTGCGCGAGTCGCTCGAATGGATCAGGGAGAGTCTGGGCCCGCGCGTCGCCGTCTCTTTGATGGCGCAATACTACGCGACCAACCGTGCAGGAACGGACGAGCGATATATTATGCTCTCACGTCGCATCACGGAGTCGGAATGGCTACGCGCGCTCTCCATGCTCGACGAGTTGGGGATGGAGGAGGGCTGGATGCAGGAGTACGACGGCGCAGCCCACTATTACCGACCGGACTTCACAGACCGTGAAGAGCCGTTCAAGGATATTCGGGATTTCAACCGGGCGCGCGATCAGGTTTAGCGTATAATAAAAGCTCCAAAAGGCCAGGACGCAAGAAAAGAATTTAACAGGGAGGAATGAAGGGATGAGGGATGAATAAG
>JACVRN010000050.1 GCA_014534425.1 Pyrinomonadaceae bacterium | reverse complement strand
CCCGAAGGCAAATTACCTACGTGTTACTCACCCGTGCGCCACTCTACTCCCCTCCCGAAGGAAGGTTTCGCGTTCGACTTGCATGTCTGAGGCACGCCGCCAGCGTTGATTCTGAGCCAGGATCAAACTCTCGTTAAGATTTGATTCTGGAACATAATCTTCTACTGGTTAAAGTATCCGATTATGACTCTTTCACAGAGTTTTAGACGCGAGCTTTATCGCTCAGCGTTTTGACTCTCAAAGTCATTAACATGGACACGCTCTATCTAGTTTTCAAAGATCGCTTTCCAATTTAGCGAATCAAGCTTAGTTGATTAAGATGGCTTTCGGGTTGCATCCTTGTAACGATTTTTTCGTTCAACGACCGCCCGATTTTGCGAGTCTTAATTAGTTGCGCGAGATTCGCTTCGGTTGCCTTACAGACGACTTTTTCTCGTCCCAAGCAAAAAGGCATATTAACGAAAGCCCTGTCGCCTGTCAAGCGCTTTCTCCTATCCTAGCAAACTTTTTTCGCGGACGAAACAGCCGCTCTCTTCGATCGAATAATTTCTACCGAGAGAAGCGGCCTTCGGGTAAAGCGCTTTTTGTGATTGGGATTGTCAACCGTGCCTGTTGTCAGGCAAAGAGGCATTATAGGCACGCCGCCCGATTTGTCAAGCGCGCACGGGGAAAATTTTCCAGCCTACTTTTTCCTGCGCGTCCTGGGCTGCTCGTTCGGCGCACTGACCTTCAAAATCCCTTTATCATCCCGGTAGATTTTATACTCCGCATCCTGAATCTGACCGTCGTCGCCCTGAATCCTGACGATGAAAGTCTTATTGTCGCCGCGACCTTCCACGCGCAGAGGCAGAAAGCCTTTAAGGTCAGGGCTGCGATAAGCCGTGTAGTGTTCCTGCCTGTTCTTGTCGTAGCCAAGAACGTATATGCGGTCGAAGTCCGGCTCGTCCAGCTTTCGCGGCTCGTTCGAACTGCTCTTTTCAAGTATCACCCAACTGCCGGGCTTAGCCTCTTTCGCCGCGTCCTTGTCTTTAGGAGTCGATTCGTTGCCGCCTGTTTCTTCGTCGAGTCTGCGCCAGGCTACAAACTCGCGTCCCGTTCTATAAAAGATGATGTCGCTCGGAACCATCAACTCTACCTGCTTGCCGTAAATCCAACCGGCGGGCGCGGGCGAAACCGAAGGCGGCAGGCGCACCTTGTACCAAAGCTCGTTTGTCTCTTCGGGAACTTTCGGCGCGTCCTCGTCTCTTCGGGAACGATTGTTACTTTGCTGAGCGCTTCCGGCCTTGGGAGCATCGTCGCTCTCGGTCGTCTCCGATGATTTAGGCTTGGGCACACGCTTCCAGCCGACAATGTCAAAGACCGCGCCCGATTCGAGTTTCATCATGATGTTCTCGTTGTTGCTGCGGTCGGGCGTGAGCCTCAAGTTTGTGCTGGCGCGTAGCTGGCCTGCGGCCTGCGCCGGTATAGGCTTATCCTCTTCGGCCAACTGTCGCGCGCGGTCAAGCACGTCCTGCGGCATGACGTTTCGCGCTTCTATCCAGCCTTCCGTATTCTCAACGTCGCGTGCGCGCACGCGCAGCCACTTCTCGCCTGTCTCTGGCACCGTGCTGGAATCCAGAATATCAACTATGTCGCCGCGACTTACTTCAACAAGGTCGGCTGCGACCACCGCCGTAGAGCTACGCACCTGTGCGCGCCGCGCAATCACAACACCCGTTTCACCATTCTTTGCAATAATGGAATTGCAGCCGACCTGTAGAACGAGTGCGAAAAATATTAATAAGAGAACTTTCGTCTGCTTCATTTTCTTGAACAACTCTGTAGGGGAACTTAATCTAAGGAAGCGCTCATCTGGGGCGAGCGCCTCTTCTTTCAACCTTCTCATTGTACCCTAATTGCCGCAATAAATCGCGCTGCTGGCGGCTGAGTGAATCGGCCACCTGAACGTGCGTGCGTGCTCCGCCGGGAAGAACTTGCAGGCCGTAAGCATTCAGCATGCTCTTGAGGTCAATCGCGGCGGGGCTTTCTATATAACGTCGAACGAAGTCTCGCATCTCTGCACGCGGCCCTGCCAGCGCGGCTATGACTGCGCTGTTGCCATCCTTGCGAGTGCCCGCGCTCCCGTAAAGCCTGTATAGCTCTTGATAGACATTATCGAGCGAGCGCTTTCCACCGCTCTGCTCTCTCAGAGCAAGGTCATAGAGGAATGCCACCAGCATTCCCTTGTTGTAAATGAGCGAGGTCGCACCCGTCCAGCGTCGCTCGGACGCTTCCACGAGCGACCACTTATCACGGTCATTTGCGCCGATGTATATGTCGTTGGCCCTGCCCATAGCTTTCAGGTAATCATCAAAGGTGAGCATCCCAAGCCGCACGCTGGCGCGCATTGCCTGGTAAAGCGTGAAGCCTTCGTAGAACCAGTCGTAGCTTCCGTTAAGCTGTAGCGCGTTCGGCACCCACAGGTGAAAAAGCTCGTGCGTGAGCGGAGTGCTAAGAAGCGCCAGCCCCGCTATCTTCGAAGGCTGTCTTCCTGAAAGCAGCACGACGTTGTCGCCGCGAGTCTCCGCGCTCCAGCGTTCCGCGCCGACGCTGCGCGGGTAGGGCGAGAGCATCAACATCACTCTGCCTTGCGCGGGCGGCCCGCCCATTGCGCGTTCGTGCTCCTTCAAAATATTCCTGGAGGCTTCCGCAACATCCTCATCCGTGAAAGCCCAATCGCCTGCGGCCACCAGCGAGAAATCAATTGAGCCTGCGCGCGCACGGCTCTCGCGTAAATCCTTTCCCACGAAGAAGCGCGCGGCCTCCCAGTCTTTGACTACGAACTTTCCTTCCGCGCCTTTCAACTCGTTCGAGAAGACAGACCAGCCTGCAGGAAGCGCAAAGCTTATAGTTAAGGGTTGCGCTTCGCTTCCCGAGCCTGCCGCGCGAGGCAGCAGGTCTCCGAGCATCAGGAACCCTCGGTCGGGCGTGAGCCATGAAATGTAAGCCGAGTCGGTCGTAAACACGGGCGCTTCTACCTTCACTTCGTAGCTGAAGCGCGTAGCTTCTTCGGAAGCCTCGTACTCGCCCGGCGCAGTTTTTCTGACCGGCACGCTTTCGCCCCGCGCATCTTTTAAAGAGAAGTTTTCAACTCTCTCGCCTATGCCGACCATTCCCGCGTAAGCGTTTCGGAAGGCCCAGGTCTTAGCGGCAGCCGCGCTCACTCCCTCTACGCGCACGCGCGGCGTAGAGGTTGAAAGAACCTCTATGCGAATCGTTGAAGCCTGCGCCTGCGCCGTATAAGCGCAGAGAGAGATGAGAAAAAACGCCATGACAGAGCGTGCATAAGACGCTCCACATGCGCGGTTGATGGCCGACAGGTTTTCTCTTAAAGGCCGAGCTAACATTTGAATATCAGACGATTTCCAGGAGGTTCGTGTGGATAAAGCCTGGCGGCGTGTAAGGAGTTTGACACTGGTGCTGCGTCGCGTTTATAGTGCTCATTCTGCTGCACTGTAACATAAGCCGGAAGAACGTGACCAGTAAGACAACACAAGCAGGAAGCCGTTTCGCGCCCGCGCCTCTGGCGCGCGTGCTGGCCTTCGTGCTGCTGGCCTTCGTCACGCACTCTGCGACCTTAGAGGTAGTACACCAGCACGGCAATATACTTGCCGCAAGCTCTGCTTACAGTGCCAGCTTCGTTGATGTAAGCACGGATCATTCTTCGACTGAAAGCTCCGGCTCGACCGGCGAGTGTTTGATCTGCCAGCTTCACCAGCACCTTTTCTCGACCCTTTTAATCAGCATCCCCGGCATCGCGCCGCCTCAGTCGGAGGAAGCGATTGCCACTCACACCACAGTCTCTTCTCCTTCGGAATCGAGCGCCCCTACGCGCGGGCGCGCTCCGCCTCAAGGCTCTCTGCTCTAAACACCAGACAAGTCACGCTTCCGTTTCGCTCTGAACAATCAAAGCGCGACTTCCGCTTTCGAACTCGGACAGTAGTCGGCTTTATTCCTCTACGGTCGCCTTGCTTACTCGCATTGTGATTGTGGCCGCCGTCCGGTATCAGCAGTTATTTGCAGAGAGGCTTCATCAAGATGATACGTAAAGCAATCAGTTTCGCCGCCGTCTTTATCGCGGCATTCGTCTTCAGCGCGGCTGCCACGACAGCGCAGACTCGCATAGGCACAGTTCAGGGGACTGTTAAAGACCCCAACGGCGCGGTCATTCCCAACGCGACCGTGACCATCAATCAATCCGTGACGGGATACAATCAAACGGTGCAAGCGGACGCGCAGGGCACCTTCAAGCTCGTCAACGTGCCATTTAACACTTACACCATACGCGCAGAGGCCGCAGGCTTCGAGGCGGGCCAGCAGGCGATTGATATTGAGAGCAATCTTCCTGTCAACGTTGACCTCAAATTATCAATTGCCGGAACCGCCGCGACCGTCAACGTGACGGACACAGGCGCGGCTGTAGAAGCCGACAAGACTTCGTCCGACACGGACATCAGCGAGAATCTGCTGCTGCGAAAAGCCGGCGCGTCGCCTTCGAGCGGGCTGGCTAAAATCGTAGCCTCTGCGCCCGGCATTGCGACTGACGACAACGACCGCATGCACCCGCGCGGCTCCGAATCTCAGGTTCAATACGTCGTTGACGGCGTGCCCATCACAGACAATCTTTCATCCATCTTCGCCACAAGCCTTGACGCGCGCATGCTCCGCACCGTGGAGGTCTTGACGGGTGGCATCCCTGCGGAGTTCGGCGACAAGCTGGCGGCGGTCGTCAATGTCAACACACGCTCCGGCCTGGAAGTTCCCACGCAAGGCGGCATAAGCCTTTCTTCGGGCAGCTTCCGCACGCGTGAAGCGAGCGTGGACTTTTCTACACGCACAAAGAAGTTCGGCTTCCTGACGAACCTTTCTGCCACCACGTCGCGCCGTTTCCTAGACCCTCCGGTGATAGAGAACTTTCACAACCTTGGCAACACGGCCAAGGGTTTCTTCCGCATGGACTACCAGTTCAACCAGAAGGACTCTATAAAGGGCACGTTCATGTTCGGCGGCACGAACTTTCAGGTGCCTAATCGTCTGGAGCAACAGCTTGCGGGCCAGGATCAAAACCAGCGCCTGCGCGACAATTCGCAGTTCATCACCTTCCAGCACATCTTTTCCGGCGACACGCTCGGCCAGTTCTCTTTCTTCAATCGCAGTGGCACTGCGCGCTTGAACAGCAATCCTGAGTCTACGCCGGTCGTGGCCTTTCAGGATAGAAAGCTACAGAACACGGGCGGCATCGCCAGCCTCTCGCTCTCCAGGGGCCGTCATACTATAAAGTTCGGCGGGCAGTTCACCATCACACGCATCCGCGAGGACTTCAGCTTCTATCCGACAGAAGTGTTCGACGACCTGACGGACGAGAACGGCAACGCAGTTGCGAATCCGATTAACCAGTTCACCGCAGCCGACCCGTTCATCTTCAGTGGTCGAAAGACCGGACGCACCTTGAGCGCGTACGTGCAGGATAGATTCTCGCCCGCGCGAAACCTGACGCTTGATTTAGGTCTTCGCTATGACAACTACAGGGTGGTCATAAGCGATTTCAACTTCAGCCCGCGCATTGGCCTCGCGTATTTTATTCCGCGCACGCAGACGACGCTGCGCGCCTCCTACAATCGCTTGTTCCAGACGCCGCCCGCAGAGAACCTGCTCCTGGCAAGCTCCGTTGAGGCCGCAGCGATTTCGCCCATCGCCGTGCTTCAGGGCGTGACGGTTGTGCGCCCGATTCTGCCGGACAAAGAGAACGTCTTTGAGTTAGGCGCGCAGCAGCAGCTTTCGCGCTATTTGAGGATGAACCTGACGCTCTATCAAAAGCGCATAACCAACTTTGCGGACAAGGATCAGTTCATAGAGACAGGAATAATCTTTCCCATCAGCATCGCTTCCGGCAGGGTGACGGGCGAAGAGATACGCATAGAGTCTGCGGAGATTCGGGGCTTCCGTGGCTTCGTCTCGTACGCCAACACCAGGGCCTACGGCGTGACGCCCATCAACGGCGGACTGTTCCTGGGCGAAGACGTGGGCGACTTCTTTGTCTCGGGTCTGAAGTTCGCCAACGACCACGACGAGCGGAACTTCGGCCAGTTTCAGATAAGCTACAACAACAAGCCGACGGGCATCTATGCAATCTTCGCGGGCCGCTACGATTCGGGCTATCCGACGGAGGTTGAGCCTGGGACTACTCTCGCGGATTTCGTCGCCGCAGGATTCGACCCGCGCCTCTACGACCAGATTGATTTCCAGCGCGGACGCGTGCGCCCACGCACTATTCTGGATTTCTCAATCGGCGCAGACCTCTTCAGAAAAGAGCGCTCGACCGTCAACGTCCAGTTCGATATTCAGAACCTGACGAACCGCCTCTTCCTTTACAACTTCGAGTCGGTCTTTAGCGGCACACACATAGGCTATCCACGCATGTTCAGTGGCCGCGTAGCCGTGCGGTTCAAATGAGAATAAGGGATAGGGATTAGGGGTTGGGGTTAATGAAAGAAAATCCAGTTCTCTTTCTTTCCCTATCCTCTACCCCCCAGCCCCTATCCCCCATTTTTTCTTGGAACCTGTCGGCGCTATCGGGCGTAAAGCGTGCGTAGAGCTTAGAATTAACCGTTTTGCGGCCCCCTGGCCGCTCTCGTTTGACAGTCTCAATAGGGCGCAACTAGAATGGGCAATCTGGCACGCCCGCCATTCTCTTGAGGGACTTTGCTCCCCGCATCTCTAAGTGAGGAAGCTGACATTGAGCTGGGTCAAAATCATAGTCATCACGGTCGCGTTAATTCTTAGCATACTGCTCTTCGGGCGTTTCCTGTATTAACCAAGCGCCCTTGGGCAGCATGTTTTTGCATTTCAAAGCGCCTACACGCCATCGCTACTCGTCAAACGCAGCGCCGCTCGTGCGCCGCGCTTCCGTTGCATCTATACTCTTCAGTCTTACGCTTCTCCTGGTCGCATTTCAGCTAAACGCTTTCGCGCAAGCGCAGGACGCGCCCGATGAAGTCCTGCGCGTTCGCACAGACCTCATCACCGTGCCGCTTTTTGTGACGGACAAAAGCGGGCGTCGCATCAGTGGACTTCAAAAGCAGGACTTCGTGGTGCGCGACAACGGGCAGGTGGTCGAGACGAGCTACTTCGCGTCGGGCGCAGAGCGCGTTGCTCTTCTCTTCGCGCTAGACGCGTCGGGCAGCGCACGCGACATCATCGTTCGACAACGCGAAGCGGCGCTCGCGCTCTTCTCGCGTTTCGGCAAATCCTCGCGCGTGGCCGTCATGCGTTTTACCGAACGGGCAGACCTCGCCGCTTCTTTTACCTCTAATTCGAACCAAGCGCTTGAGGCTTTCAACTTCCCTGCTTTTCCTGGGCGGCGCACCGCAATTTTTGACGCTGCGCGTGACGCCGTGCGCTCTTTCAACACGCCGGATAAAGCGGAGCGCCGCATAGTCGTCCTCATCAGCGACGGGCTTGATACTGCTAGCACTACGAGCGCCTCCAAAGTAATAGGCGAAGCTCTTGAGAGCGGCGTCTCTTTCTACATCATTCATCTTCCGCTCTTTGAGCCGCGCGACGGACGCCTGCAAGCGCGCCCCGCTTCCAAAGGCTTCCGCGATCTGGCGGAAAAGACCGGCGGCAAATACTTCATGATGGGCGATGCCAAGGCGGCTCTCTCGCCGCGCCAGCAATATGACCTAGCGCCAATCTTTCAGGCGATTGAAGAGGATTTAAGGGGCCAGTATCTTCTGGGCTATTATCCTGCGGAAGGAGCGCGCGATAATCTCCCGCACAGAATTGAAGTCGGGCTTGCCAACAACAATAATAAGAGGCTTCGTGCGCAAACTCTGCGCCCGTGGTACGTGTTGAAGAAGGTAGAACGATAAAGATGAAAGAGAATCAGGAAGGACTTCGTAAAGTAAGGCGCGCACTCTTGAGCGTCTCGGACAAGACGGGCATTGTCGAACTGGCTGAGAAGCTTCGCGGCTTCGATGTAGAGATTATCAGCACGGGCGGCACTTCGCGCGCCCTGCGCGAAGCCGGAATCGAAGTGCGCGACATCTCTGCCGTGACGGATTTCCCGGAGATGATGGACGGTCGCGTCAAGACTCTTCACCCTCGCATACACGGCGGCCTTCTGGCGCTGCGCGACAACGAAGAGCACCTGGCCGCCATGCGCGAATACAACATAGAGCCGATTGACATGGTAGTCGTCAACCTGTACCCGTTCGAGGAAACGGTCGAGCGCGAAGGCGTCATGCTCGAAGAAGCCATAGAGCAAATAGACATCGGCGGCCCTTCCATGATTCGCTCGGCTGCCAAAAATTTCAGAGACGTGGCCGTGGTCGTCTCGCCATCTCTCTATCGCAGCATCGTGGCCGAGATGGAAATTTATCAGGGCGCATTATCTTTCATGACGCGTATGCGATTAGCCCTGCATGCTTTCGCAATCACTTCCTCTTATGACGGGCGTATCTTCAAATATCTTTCAAAGACCGCGACCGAGATGGGGCAACGAAAGCGAGAGGAAGAGGCAGAGGAGTTCCGGCTATTCGTTGGCGGGGCCGGAGGCGCGATGGCAGGCGGCATAAAAATTCCCCTGCTCAACAATCTGCAAACGCCGCCTGCCATCGCACAGTTGCGGGTGCGTAAAAAGAGAGATCTTCGTTACGGAGAGAACCCGCATCAACTAGCTGCGCTCTACGACGCGGGCGAAGGGGGCGGCATCGCCCAGGCCGAACTGCTCGGCGGCAAGGAGATGTCTTACAACAACTACGTCGACGCGGAAGCCGCATGGCAACTCGTCTCTGATTTCGACGAATTGACGTGTGCCATCATCAAGCACACGAATCCGGCAGGCGTGGGCACGGGCGCGGCTGCCGAAGAAGCATACCGCCGCGCGCTTGAGACCGACCCAGTTTCGGCTTTCGGCGGCATCGTCGCCTTCAATAGAAAGGTTGACGAAAGGGCTGCACGCGCCGTCGCGGAGATTTTCACAGAGGTAGTGATTGCGCCGGATTATGAAGATGCTGCGCTTGAAGTCTTGCGCGCCAAGAAGAATCTGCGAGTGCTGCGCGTGAGCGACGAGCCGCGCGCCGCAGAAGGGCTTGAGTACAGGCAGATTTCCGGCGGAATGCTCGTGCAAACGCGCGACACTCATCGCCTGAAGCCTGACGAGTTGAAGGTCGTCACGCGCCGCCAGCCTACCAGTGAAGAGATGGGCGCTCTTCTTTTCGCCTGGACTGTGGCGAAGCACACGAAGTCGAATGCCATCGTCTACGCTCGCGCGGGTCAGACCGTCGGCGTCGGCGCGGGCCAGATGTCCAGGGTCGATTCCGTCAGGATAGGCGCGATGCGCGCACAGATTCCCGTTCAAGGCTCCGTGCTGGCCTCCGACGCTTTCTTCCCCTTCCGCGACGGCATAGACGAAGCGGCGCGTCACGGCATCACTGCCATCATTCAGCCCGGCGGAAGCGTGCGCGACGCGGAAGCAATCGCCGCCGCAGACGAGCACAACCTTGCGATGGTCTTCACAGGCATCCGACATTTCAAACACTAAAAGAGTCTAGAGAGTCTGGAGAGTCTAGAGAGTGAAAAGAAAGAATCTAGTTGACTCTCTAGACTCTCAGGACTCTCTGGACTTTGTTATAATCCTGGCGCACCAACTTTTCTGTTAAGGGAACGGGTATTTATGGAAAGTCAAGAATCTTTTACGGGCGGCGACAATCGTGAATCCGTGCGTTGCCGTTATTGCGGGCAGTTGAATCAGACGCGGGCCGGTGGCGGTCAGGCTCGTTGCGGGCGCTGTCGCCTGTCTCTGTCGGACACGCCGCACAAGAAGTTTGCGGAGCTTGATAAGCACGACTACGTGCATCCGGCTGATAGCCGCGCTCTGGCTGCGCTTCGCACGATTCCGGGAATCGACTCGGCGCTGAAGAAGCTGCTGGCCGTGACGGGCGAATCCGCCATACGCGTCATCTTCATGGCGAGCGCCGTCAAGGTCACGCCCGAGCAATGCCCAGACCTGCACGCCAAGCTGCAAGTCGCCTGCACAACTCTCGGCGTAGACATGCCTGACCTCTTCGTGCAGCAATCGCCTATCGTCAACGCCTTCACAGGCGGAGTCGAAAAGCCTGTCATAGTCCTGCACTCGTCTCTGCTCGAACGTTTGACGGACGAAGAAGTGCTGGCCGTGGTGGCGCATGAAGTCGGACACATTCACGCGGAGCATGTGCTTTATCTGACGGCGGCGCGATTGATAGAAGCGCTGGCCGGGGCTGCGCTCGCAGCCGCGCCGATTGCTGCCATCGTCACGCAACTGCTGACGGGCACTATGCGCGCGGCGCTTCTGGCATGGGCGCGTCGCGCAGAGCTTTCATGCGACCGCGCGGCGCTGCTGGTCACGCAAGACCCGCACGTCATAGGCCGCACGATGATGAAGCTCTGCGGCGGAACGTTCGCGTCCAAAGTTGACTACGAACAGTTCCTGGCGCAGGCGCGTGATTTCCAGAAGAACTACGACGAGAAGGCGCTTGACCGCTTCTGGGCCGACATCATCTCTTCGGGCATGACTCATCCCTTCCCCGTTTGGCGCGTCTCAGAGATTCTCAAGTGGGTGGATAGCGGCGAATACAAACGCTTGATGGACGAAGAGCCGCAGAGCGCGGCAGCATAAATCCAAAATGGAAGGTCTCCCCATGCTACAGAACAAATTCGGCATCATCTTCGGCGTGGCTAATAAGCGGTCGATTGCCTGGGCGACGGCGGAGGCACTGCACGAAGCGGGCGCGCGGCTGGCTTTTACTTATCAGGGCGAGCGGCTGAAAGATAATGTTGAAAAATTGACGAGCGAGATGAAGGGAGCGCTCGTCCTGCCGTGCGACGTGGTGAAGCAGGAAGAGGTCGACGCGACCTTCGAACGACTGCGGCAGGAGTTCGGGCGGCTGGACTTTCTGGTTCACAGCATAGCCTTTGCCCCGAAAGAAGAGTTAGAAGGTGAATTCCTGGACACTACGCGCGAGGGTTTTCTGACCGCGCTTGAAATCAGCGCGTACAGTTTGGCGCAGGTTGCGCGAGCCGCCGCGCCCCTGATGACCGAAGGCGGCAGCATAGTTTCCATGACCTACTACGGCGCGGAGAAGGTTGTGCCGAACTACAACGTCATGGGCGTTGCGAAGGCTGCGCTTGAGGCCAGCACACGTTACCTTGCCTCTGATTTAGGCAAGCGCAACATACGCGTTAACACCATCAGTGCCGGGCCAATCAATACTCTCTCGGCGCGAGCCGTCAGCAACATGTCATCCATGCTCAAGCATCACGCAGAGCGCGCACCGCTCAGGCGTAACGTGGAAGCACGCGAAGTCGGCAACACCGCGCTCTTTCTTTGCAGCCCCCTCTCCTCCGGCATCACAGGCGAAGTCATACACGTTGACTGCGGCTACAACATCATGGCAGTTTAAAACAGTCTAGAGAGTCCAGAGAGTCTGGAGAGTCTAGAGAGTCACAAAGACTTTCTTTTCTCTCCAGACTCTCCAGACTCTCTGGACTCTCCAGACTTTTATTATGGCTGAGACTGACGCGAAAAACAGGGACGTGCAGGAAGTTACGCAGGACGAGCAACTGCTTGAATCGCCAAAGGCGGACGAGTTTACGCATACGGATACCTGGCGCGTCTTCCGCATCATGGGCGAATTCGTGGAGGGGTTCGACGACTTGGCGAGCGTGACGCGCGGGGTGGCTATCTTCGGCTCGGCTCGCACCAGCCCGGAAGACCAGCAGTACAAGGACGCGCAGGAAACGGCAGCGCTTCTGGCCCGCGCGGGCTTTGCCATCATTACCGGCGGCGGGCCTGGAATTATGGAGGCTGCCAATCGAGGCGCGCTCGAAGCGGGCGGCGTCTCAATCGGCTGCAACATAGAGTTGCCGTTCGAGCAGCGCCCCAACCCGTACCAGACGCGCTCTCTGACCTTCAAATACTTCTTTGTGCGTAAGACCATGTTCGTCAAATACAGCCGCGCCTTCGTCATCTTTCCGGGCGGCTTCGGCACGCTTGATGAATTGTTTGAATCCCTCACGCTCATTCAAACGCGAAAGATAAGAAACTTTCCCGTGGTGCTCTATGGTTCAAAATATTGGGGCGGGATGGTGGAGTGGATTAGGAGCACGCTGCTTGTAGAAGGAAAGCTGACGGAGAAAGACGTGAACCTGCTGCAAGTAACGGATTCGCCGTCCGAGGTCGTGGAGATTATCTCCAGAAGCCAGGACTCGCTACGCAAAGTTGATAAGACGGTTTCGGACGACCTTGTAGGCTCTAACTTTTGACGGCGGCGCTGTGAGAACTGTTTCAGCTATCTCTTCATCAACCTGTGTGCGACTTGGCGGTTGAAGTCAGCCATTCGAGGTAAGGCGCGGAAGAAGCCGTGACGGGAAGGGCTATTATCTCAGGCGTCTCGTAGCTGTGCAGTGCGCGCACTTCCTGCTCAAGCCTGGCGAAATTATCCTGTGTCGTCTTTACCAGCAGCAGATGTTCCGGCGCACGCTCGATTGCGCCCTCCCACCAGTAAACAGATTCCATCTTCGGCAGTATCTGCACGCAGGCCGCAAGCCTAGACCCGACCAGCATCTCCGCGAGGCGCACGGCCTCGTCACGACTGCCCGCAGTCATCAACACTACAACCGGCTCTCTGCTTTCATCCGACATGGCTGAAAACTGAAAACTGTCTTACTCTTCTTCTTCCGTTTCGGCTTCGGTCTCTTCGTCCTCTTCGAGCGTGGTGCCAGTCAGGGGCGTGGTGTCGCTGCCGAAGAAGGCGTTGTAAAGCTCCATGGCGCGGTCATAATCGCGCTCGTCTACGAGCACGACGGCTCCGGGCGCGGTGGTAGAAAGGAGCGGCGAAAAGGCATCCATGCCGCCCGATTGCACCGCCGAGCGAATGCCGTTTTGTGTGAGAATGTCGTTGACCATCTCGGCTTCCGCAGGAGAGCCTATGTTGTGCAGCGCCACAAAGCGCGCTTCCGAGTGATCCTGCGCCATATTCTCAGGCGTCAGGCGCTCCACCAACTCCGAGCCGTCGTCAGGACAAGTGGTGATTCCCTCTTCATATTCAGACTCGCAAACAGGACAGAACATGATTTCCCTCAACCGGTATTTGTTGGAATTTCGAGAGACAGTTTAAGAGAAAAGGGGGAAAAGGGAAAGCAATGCTAGACGGGCAGAAGAGATTGATTCATTTCTTCATTGTTTCATTGTTTCATTGAATCAATGAATCAATTCCTTCCGCGCTCTGCCCGTCTCGGATTTACTTTGTTGCTCGCACGGCGCGCTCGAAGGGTATCGCTTCGAAGTTGGTCATCTGTTTGAAGGCTCGAAAGCGCTCGTTTATCTCTTCGTAGGTGAGACGCTGCACACGTTCAGTGCCGAACTCTTCCACATTGAAGGAGGCCATCACCGAGCCGAAGATCATGGCGCGGCGCATGGCCGCTTCGTCCAGCTTCTCCTGGCTCGCCAGATAGCCCATGAAGCCGCCAGCGAAAGTGTCGCCCGCGCCCGTCGGGTCAAAGACGGATTCGAGCGGGTAGGCCGGAATGGCAAAGTAAGTTTCTGGCGTAAAGAGCGCTGCCCCGTATTCGCCGCGCTTGACTACGAGAGCGCGTGGCCCCTGCGACATAATCTTGCGCGCGGCGCGAATCAGGTTTGGCTCGTCGGCCAACTGCCGCGCCTCTGCGTCGTTGATAATCATCACATGCACGCCCTTGATTGTCTCAAGCAAAGAGTCGCGCGTAACCTCAATCCACATGTTCATGGTATCGAGCGCGATTAATTCAGCGCCCGCCACCTGGTCACGTACGCCGCGCTGCAAGTCCGGCTGAATGTTGCCCAGGAAAACCAGTCTAGACCGCTTGGCTTCTTCCGAAAGCTTCGGTTGAAAATCCGCGAAGACGTTAAGCTGCGTGTCTAGCGTGTGCGCCGTGTTCAAATCGTAATCATAGCGCCCGCGCCAGAAGAAAGATTTGCCGTCCGCTATGCGCTCAAGGTCTGAGAGGTTCACGTTATGACGCTCGAAGACCTGCTCTTCTTCGCGCGAGAAATCGCCGCCGACCACGGCCACGACCCTCACGTCCGTAAAGAAGCTGGCCGAGATGGAGAAGTGCGAGGCAGATCCGCCCAGCATCTTTTCACGTTTTCCAAATGGCGTTTCGACAGCATCAAAGGCCACCGAGCCGACTACCAGCAAAGACATCCGGTTATTCGCTCCTGTTTCAAAGATTGGTGTTCACACAACAAGAGGCCGGTCGTGGAAACCGGCCTCTATGAATTCAAACGCTTATCAATCGCCCGAAGAAGGCTGAAGCGCGTCCTTGGGCTTCGGCCCGCCGAGCGAGCGCAACTCCTTTTCAGCTTCCTTGCGGAAAGGGCTGTCTGGATAGTTATAGAAAATCTGCGACAGATATTCGCGCGCGTCGTCGCGCAGCTTTTCGGAGGTCACGTCTGCCGGAAGCTGCTTCTGCTTTCCCTTGCCTTCGGCCAAGCGCAGGCTGCTCACGCCCGCTATGTAAAAGACCTCGTCGATTTTTGAGAAGGTAGGATTGCCCGCGATTATCTCCTCGCAGCGCTTCAAAGACGCCAGATAAGCCTTCTTCAATTTGAAGTACTGCCGAGCCACTTCCAGGTTGTGCATGGAATCCTTTTCCATCTCAGGGTCGCGCACAGCCGTCTGATCCGGCCCGCGACTGCCGCCCTGCGCCATAGTCACAGGCGCGCACAAACCCAAAGCAAAGAAAAATGAGATTAACAATAGAACCTTTTTCATCAACTCCACCTCCATAAAAGAAGTTTTCAGTTAAAAGCTTTTCTGCACCTGAAAACTAAAGACAGTAAATTCAAAATTATTGTTGTCACCTATCGCCGTATTTCTTGATTATCGCGTCCAGCTTGCGCCTGGTCTCTTCGGGCCAGAGGTCGGGCGCGGTGAAGATAGCGTTCTTCAGCGCCTCGCCGCACTTGCAGCCGCGCGTGCGTCCCGCAAGTTCCCTGACAGCTTCTCGCATGATTATCTGTGCATTGCGAACGTTCTTGTTCAGATTCTCTATCACCGTTTCGACAGAGACGGCGTCGTGCTCTTCGTGCCAGCAGTCATAGTCCGTAACGAGTGCCAGCGTCGCGTAACAAATCTCCGCCTCGCGCGCCAGCTTTGCTTCCTGCAAATTCGTCATGCCGATGATGTCCATGCCCGACTGGCGATAGAGATTAGATTCCGCCAGAGTCGAAAAGGCTGGCCCCTCCATGCAAAGATAGGTCGCGCCCCTGTGCACACGAGCATCGGTCGCGCCGCAAGCCTTTTCCAGCACGTCGCCAAGCTCCGCGCAGACCGGATGAGCAAATGTGATGTGCGCGACTATGCCTTCACCGAAGAAGGTGGACTCGCGCGCGCGTGCTCGCGTGCGGTCAAAGAACTGGTCTGGGATGACCATGTCTAGCGGCGCATACTTTTCCTGCAAAGAGCCTACGGCTGAGGCCGACAGGATGCGCTCTACGCCCAGCAGCTTCATGGCGTAGATGTTCGCCCTGAAGGGAAGCTCCGTAGGAAGAAGGCGGTGTCCGCGCCCGTGCCTAGGGAGGAAAGCCACCCTCACGCCTTCGAGCGTGCCAGTGATGAAAGCATCCGAAGGCTTGCCGAAAGGCGTGTCAACCGAGACCTCTTCTATCTCCTTTAGCTCAGGCATCTGGTAAAGGCCGCTCCCGCCTATGATGCCTATTTCAGCTTTTGCCATCTACTTTTTACACTTTCCTTTGCTCAAGACTTCTCGAACGTAATCGTCCAACTCCCCGCGCTCGCGCTTTTCAATCAACTCGTCCAGGAAAGGCCATTTCGCCTTGGGCTTTGTTTTGAGAATAAACTCGTACGCTCTCAGAGTGCTTTCGACGCCCGCGAGGTACATAGCTTCATAGTTATTCGCGTCGTCCGGGTGCTCTATGATAAAAGTTGCGCTGCCGTAAAGTGATTGCGCGAATAGTTCCGTGGAGTAATTCGTATCCTTCTGCATAAGCGGTTTCAGGAAGTCCTGGCAAACAGGGACGGAGATGTCCGGCACCACCCCAAGCCAGGCCATCAGCCAGCGCCGGGCCTCAGGCGCTTTCTCGTTGAGCGGGTCGGCTTCGAGAAAGCGAGTTAGATTAACGGCTCGCCCGCGCTCTTCCGGCGTGGAAGGGTCGCGCTTCTGCGCCGCGCAAGGCTTAACGCCGAACATAGCCGCAATCGCCAGCATTGCTATTATCGCAAAGACTCTGAGCTTCATAAGCGCTCCCTTAACAAAGAGTGTCATTCACCCGGAATGAAACCGTTCTGCTCGTTTCCAAAGCCCACGGCACGGAGTTTCCCGTTCTCTTCTGTGATGCGGCAAAGCGGCATCTCCGCGTCGTGATAGAAAAGACAGAGCCAATTTTCTCTTGCCGCTTGCGGCAGCAGCCGCTTTTTCGCTTCGAGCGTCTCCACAGGATACAGGTCGTAACCCATAATCCACGCCAAGGGCACATGCGCCCTGGTCGGCACGAGGTCTGCGAAGCCGAAGAGCGTGCGCCCACCTCGCTCCAATCTCAAGCACTGCATAGTGCGCGAGTGGCCCGTGATGGTTTCCATGCGAAGGCCGGGCAAGACTTCGTACTCGTCCGTCTTCAATTCCAGTTGCCCCGACTCCTGCAAAGGCCGCCAGTTCTCAGGCATGTAGCTGGCGCGGTCTCTCTCGTGCGGCGACTCCGCGTGCTCGTACTCCTTGCTAGAGACGAAATAGCGCGCGTTCGGAAACGCAGGAACCGCTCTGCCTTCATCATCGAGAGTCGTGTTCCCGCCCGCATGGTCAAAGTGCAGGTGAGTGTTGACGACAATCGTTATCTCTTCCGCGCTCCTGCCCGTAATGGCCTTCAGGCTTTCGCTCAAAGAGCGATACCGAGAGATGCCATAAAGGTCTGCCTGCTTCTCAGACCACTTATCGCCGATGCCGGTTTCAATCAGAACTCGCTCGCCGCCAGCTTCCACAAAGAGGCAGTTCATGTTCAGGCGCACGCGGTTCTGCTCGTCAGGCTCGCACAGACGCGACCAGAGCGTGCGCGGCACGACGCCAAACATCGCGCCGCCGTCAAGACGAAACTCCGTGTCGGGCACCACCTCTACGCGATAATCTCCGAACTGCATAAAAGAGAATTGATTCATTGAATCATCGGTTCATTGATTCAATGAAGAAATGAACCGATGATTCAATTCTTTTAGCTCTTCTTCGCGCCCGGTTTATTGGCTCCGGGCTTCGCGGGCGCAGCGCCGGGCTTGGCGTTGGAGTTGCCGGGCGTAGTATTAGAGTTGCCGGGCTGCGGGGGCGGCGGCACGCCTTCCGAGTCTTCCTCCATGCCGGGCTGGCCCATTTCAGGCAGGGGCATCTGCGGCTGCGGAGGCGGCGCTTCCACTGTGAAATTGTCCGCGACCGTCACGCGCGAGCGGCTGACAATCTCCTCTATGACTTTTTCCTGCTTCTCCTTTTCGACAGAGGCGCGTGCTGAGTCTTTCAAAGAAGGCGGCGGGCCGAAAGGATTGGGCGGCGCGGCCTGGCCGATGGAAATCAGTATGTGGCGGGCGTGAACCTGCTCTTCCTGTTTGCCCTCCTTCTCTTCGGTCTTGCGCTCTTCGACCTTGATGATGTGAAAGCCGAAGGGCGATTCCACGACATCGCTTATCTGTCCGGGTTGAAGCGCAAAGGCCGCGTCCTCGAAAGACTTGACCATCTGCCCGCGAGAGAACCAGCCGAGGTCGCCTTCTCTGTCCTTGCCGCCCGGCTCGTCCGTGAACTCTTTGACGAGCGCGTTGAAATTCTCGCCCGCGCGTGCGCGCTTGAGAATGTCTTCGGCCTTCGAGCGAGCCTTGGCAATCGCGGCGTCAACTTCCGCGTCCGTAGCAGTGACCTTCGACTTCAATTGCTGCTCGGCATATTTCTGAACCAGCACGCGCGACTGCTGAAGCATAATCTGCAATTCAGTCTTACGCTCGCGGTCTACGCCAGCCGCTTTGCCCTTTCGCTCGGAGATCATGACGCGCGCCCACTCCTGCTTAAGCCTTTGCTGCTCGCCCTCTTCCATCTTTTCGGGAATAGGAATGCCCAGGCCCTGCGCGTCTTTGACGAACTGTTCGAACTTCTGCTGCTGTCCAGGCTCGTTCATAAAAGCATCTATGTCGGCAGGCGTGATGTTAGAGAGCGGCGGAGCGCCAGTCTTCTTCTGCTCGCCTTCCTGGTAAGTCTCGGCGATGATGAGCGTCCGCATCAATTCCAGTTGGCGCTGTGTGTCCGGCTTATCGGCAACGCCTGCGGCCCTGGCTTCTTCGGCCAACGCCAGAAGCTGCCGGATATTTTTGGCGAAGTCTTTGCGCGCCTTTTCGTCCGAAGCAAGGCGAGCACGCACATTCGGGGGCTGCTCGCCCGCTATGAGCGACATGTCCTCGGCTGTGAGGTTAACGGCGCGAGCGCGGTTGGCCTTGGCCTGCCAAACGATAACGCCTAATGAGAAGAGAACCGCGACCCCTGCCGCGATTAAAGCTTTGGTGGTTGATTTCAAGATGAACTACTTATCCTTTCCATGAGGGTGAACGGTCGTCTGCTCGACCAGTTCCAGAAGTACACCGTTTGTCGAGGAAGGGTGAACAAATGCTATCAGCGAGCCGCCCGCGCCCGTGCGCGGCTTCTCATCTATCAGGCGCGCGCCCTGCTCTTTCAAGCGTGCGAGCGCAAGGTGTATGTCGTCGACGCGAACCGCGATATGATGAATGCCAGGGCCGCGTTTCTCTAAAAACTTTGCGATGGGCGAATCCTCGCTCGTAGGCTCCAGAAGTTCTATGCGGGATTCACCGACGGGCAGCATTGCCACGCGCACGCGCTGCTCCGAGACCTCTTCGGTCTCGACCAATTCAAGGCCGAGCGCCTCGCGCCAGAACCCCAGCGCCTCTTCAATCTGCCTCGTAGCAATCCCTAGATGGTCAATAATCATAATTAGCAATCAGCCTTCAGCTATCAGCCGTCAGCCAGCAGCTTTTCGCTGATAGCTGAAGGCTGACGGCTGTCTGCTATTTCATTATCTCTTCCACAGCCGAGTAGGGGTCGCGGCTCTTGGCGGCGACTTCTGCGGCGAGGCGGTTGAGTTTGTCTGATGCCGAATCGCGGTTGAGGGTTTGCGCCAGCAACCGCTCGCGCAACAATTCAAGTATGCGCCAGCGCGCGATTGCCTCGCGCCGCTCAAGGCTCGTTGCCGCCGTTTGCTGAAACTCGCGGTAGCTCTCTATGGCCGCAGACAAATCCTCTATGCCCTTGTTATCCGTGGCGATTGTTTTGACAATCGGCGGATGCCAGCCGTCGGGCCGCGTGGCGAGCGAGAGCAGCGCTTCCAGTTCCTTCTCGGTTCTGAGCACCCCGTCGCGGTCTGCCTTGTTGATGACGAAGCAGTCGCCGATTTCCATGATTCCGGCTTTAATAGCCTGAATGTCGTCGCCCATGCCCGGCACCAGCACGACCACGGAAACGTCCGCCGTCTTGACTATCTCAACCTCGTCCTGGCCGACGCCAACCGTCTCTACGATTACTTTGTCAAAGCCCGCAGCATCCAGTATAGCCACGGCATCTACGGTCGCACGCGCAAGGCCGCCAAGGTTTCCGCGCGTAGCCATAGAGCGTATGAAGACGCCGCTATCAAGTCCGAGGGTCTGCATGCGTATGCGGTCGCCAAGGATTGCTCCGCCCGTAAAAGGGCTTGAAGGGTCGACCGCTATGATGCCTACGCGCTCCTGGCGCGATCTGTAATGAAGCGCCAACTTATCGACGAGCGTGGACTTTCCGGCACCGGGCGCTCCAGTGATGCCTATGACCAGCGCGCGGCCCGTGCGAGGGAAAATCTCCTTCATCAAGGAGGCGGCATCCTCCGCTCCGTCCTCAACCTTGGAGATGGCACGCGCCACAGAGCGCGTATCTCCAGCCAGAATCTTTTCAATAAACTCGGAGCCGCCCATCATCGAATAAAGCTTCTAGCGCCCCTCTTCCCTTTTCTTAGCGATGTACTTCACAAGCCTGAGCCTTGTTCCCATCCACTCGTAATAGTAAAGGCCGGTCTTCGGATTATCGCTGTCGGCTTCCGTCGCGGGCCATCCTGAAAGAACTAACAAACGACTGTTCGGCTTGAAATCCAGAGCTTCCGCATTCGGGTTATCCGAAAAGTACCAGACGCCGAAGGCAGCAAGCTCTCTGGGGAAATAGACCGTGCCCGTCTTTGCATCGATGATGCCCGCATCAAGGCATCCGGTTCCGCAGCCCCAGGCGACCAGCATGTAGCGCCCCGCAAAGTTTATTCCTTTACCGGCTCCTTCGCGCAGGCGCGTGCGAAAGGTGCCAGCGGCCCTCGCGCTCTTCAAAGTCACGGGCGCACGCTTTCCCTTGTAGACGGGGACTGAATAATCCTGAAAGCGCGGGACGGACTGCGCGGCTGCTGCGCCGACAAAGAGCAGGCCGATGATGAAGGATAATATTATCTTCTTCATTAGATATTCCGAAAGCAACTATTGCCTGAGCAACTGGCGCGCTATGACGAGGCGCTGGATTTCGCTTGTCCCTTCGCCAATAGTGCAAAGCTTTGAATCGCGCCAGTATTTTTCGGGCGGATAGTCTTTCGTGTAACCGTAGCCGCCGTGAATCTGTATAGCCTCTTCGCAGACCTTCACGCTCATCTCCGAAGCGTAAAGCTTCGCCATAGACGATTCCTTCGTCACGCGCTTGCCCTGGTCTTTGAGATACGCTGCGCGATAGGTCAAGAGACGCGCGGCCTCAATCTGCACAGCCATGTCCGCGAGCTTGAACTGTATAGCCTGAAATTCCGCGATAGGCTTTCCGAACTGCTCGCGCTCCTTCGCGTATCGAACAGCAGACTCGTATGCGCCCTGCGCTATGCCAAGAGCCAGAGCGGCGATTGAGATGCGCCCGCCGTCCAAGACCTGCATGGCCTGTATGAAGCCCATGCCTTCGTCGCCCAGTCGATTCTCATCCGGCAGGTAGCAGTCTTCAAAGACCACGCTCGCGGTCTCGGACGCGCGAAGCCCTAGCTTGTTCTCCTTCTTGGACGGCGCGAAGCCCTTCATGCCCTTCTCGAAGAGGAAAGCAGTGATGCCCTTGTTGCCCTTTGAGCGGTCTGTGACGGCTACGGCGACGAGCGTGTTCGCATGAATCGCGTGCGTGATGAAATTCTTGGAGCCGTTGACGACCCAGCCGCCGTTTTGTCTGACGGCTGTAGAGCGCGTGCCGGAAGCGTCCGAGCCTGCGCTCGCTTCCGTCAAGCCCCACGCGCCCAAGTGCTCACCCTGCGCGAGCGGGACAAGATACTTGCGCTTCTGCTCTTCCGTGCCGAACATGTAGATGTGATTCGAGCAGAGCGAATTGTGCGCGGCCACAGAGATGCCAACGGAGCCGTCCACACGCGAAAGCTCTTCTATGATAGTGACGTACTCTACGTAACCGAGGGCAGCGCCGCCGTAATCTTCGGGAAAGATGACGCCCATCAATCCAAGCTCGGCCAGCTTTGGAAGAAGCTCTACAGGAAAATGCTGCGTTTCGTCCCACTCCATGACGTGCGGCGCAATCTCGCCCTCTGCAAACTCGCGCACGCTCGCCTTTACCTGTTGCTGCTCTTCGCTCAGCTCGAATTCCATAAAACCCCTTAATGATATTGATTCATTTATTCATTTCTTCATTGATTCAATGAAACAATGAAGAAATGAATCAATTTAACTTCATTCTACCTTATTCTCTTCCTCAAGCGTGACCCGCGCCGCGCCTTTTGGCGGGAGCTTTTGTGGCCTGCTTCATCTTTTTAAAGCGCGCGACTTCTTCGGGCGCAAGCATGCGCCACTGGCCCGGCCTCAGTCCTTCGTCAGAAAGAAATCCTATCTTCGTGCGACGAAGCTTGACGACCGAATGGCCCACGGCGTCGAACATGCGGCGTATCTGCTGATTGCGTCCCTGATGAAGCACGACCTCGAACCAGGAGTTCGTCTCGGACTCTTCCACGCGTTTGATTTCGGCTGGAGCGGTGCGTACCCCGTCATCCAGGGCTATGCCGCGCCTCAAGCGGTTCAGAGCATCTTCGGGCACCAATCCCTTGACCTTCACCTCGTAGACTTTCCTGACACGATTACGCGCAGCCGTGATGATATTCGTCAACTCGCCGTCGTTGGTCAGAATCAGCAGACCCTCTGTGTTGAAGTCCAGACGCCCTACGGGATGAAGACGGCCCAGGGAGGAAGGCACAAGCTCTGTCACAAGCGGGCGGCCTTCCGGGTCAGAGACGCTTGAGAGATAGCCGCGCGGTTTGTTAAGAAGAACGTAAACCTGCTCCCTCTTAGAGAGACGCGGATTGATAAGACGACCGCGCACCTTTATGTGGTCGCGCTCGGGGTCGGCCTTTGTGCCAAGAGTCTTGACGACCTCGCCGTTGACGGTCACTTCGCCCGCCGTGATTAACTCTTCGGCATGACGACGCGAGGCTATGCCAGCAGCCGCAATCAACTTTTGAAGACGCTCTTCCACGATTTTGGATTTTAGATTTTGGATTTTAGATTAACGAAACGGGATTGAAGGCTAATCAAGATTAACTATCACTCCAATCCACAATCCAAAATCTAAAATCCAAAATCGCTATGCTCCCCCGCCGGCTAAATCTTCAAAATCCTCTATGCTCGGAAGCTCCGTTAAATCCTTCAGGCCGAACTGTAGGAGGAACTCTTTTGAGGTTCCGTACATCATAGGGCGTCCCACGGTTTCCTTGCGCCCTTTGGCGACTATCAATCGTTTGTCCAGGAGCGTTTTGATGGCGGAGGATGATTGCACGCCGCGTATCTCTAAAATTTCGGGGACGGTGACGGGTTGTTTGTAGGCTATGACAGCCAGAGTTTCCAGCGCGGCGAGCGAGAGCTTTGCCGAAGGGCGTGATTTGAGAAAGGCGCGCACGTACTCGTGATATTCGGCGCGCGTGGCTATCTGCCAGCCGCCCGCCACCTCTCTGAGTTGCAGGCCGCTCTGACGAGAATTGAACTCCTTTGAAAGCTCCTCGACGGCCATCTCAATCCATCCGCGATCTTCCTTGAGCACGTCCGCGATTGCCTTTGCGCTCAGTGGCTCTTCGGAGACGAAGATGAGCGCTTCGACGATTGCCATTAACTCGCCCATGCCGCGCACGCTCGGCGTTGATTCGTCTTCGTCCGAAGATGAAGCGGGAGCTTCCGAACTTTCGCTTTCGGCGCGCCGTAGGCGTGCTTCCTCAAGAGCGTCTTCGGCGTCGGCGTCGTGAATGACGACTCCGTCTTCTTCATCAAACTCTTCGGCTTCAAGCTCCAGTTCAAGCTCTTCGACCGCAGCTTCGAGCGCCTCTTTGTCTTCGCCGCCCGTCGAATTATCCTGCGGCTCTTCCGCTCGGTTCTTAATCTCTTTACTCATGGCTCAATCAAATATTTTCGGCCCGCTCGCTGCGCGCTATGATTTCCCCGAAGGTCTCGCGCTGTATCAAAGATATTTCGGTCGTTCGCACCAGTTCCAGGACGGAGAGGAACGCCAGCACAAGCTCGCGCCGGGAGCGTGCGCGCTCGAAGTAGATTCTGAGATTCAACTCGCCCGCAGACATGACCATGTTGCGTAGTCGCTCAAGCATCTCCGCCATAGTCATCTCGTCGCGCTCAATCTCAAGCAGAATCTCTTCCTTCTGGCGGGCCAGAATCTCCTGAAAGACTTTCAAGAGGTCAAAGACGCCGACCGCGACTTCAGGGTTGTTCTTGTCCGTCTCAAGCTCTGCGCGATGAAAGATGGCCTGCTCGACGGTTGCGCGTGACCAGAGCATCTGCGCCGCCTCTTTGAATTTCTGGTGCTCCAAAAGCTGGTTGATGAGTTCGGCGCGCGGGTCATCAGCCTCGTCCTCCGTTTGAGCCAGAGGGTCGGGCGGTAGGAGCATCTTCGATTTAATCTCTATGAGGGTCGCGGCCATCACTAAAAAATCGCCTGCGATGGCGATGTCCAGTTCCTGCATGAGACGTAAGTAACGAAGATATTCGTCCGTGATGCGCGCGACGGGAATGTCGTAGACGCTGACCTGCTCCTGTCTTATCAGATAAAGCAGCAGGTCGAGCGGCCCCGCGAATTCGCCCATGACGATTTTAAGCTCGTCGCTGCCTGTGTCGGCTATGATTTCCGGCACAGCCCCGGCGACCTTGAGGGTCTGCGGCGCTTCGGTCGCATCTTTCGCGGTCTCCGCCACAACATCGTTCATAAGCTCTTCAGGATTAGCCGTCAAGTTTGCCTCTCTTCAGATACGCGCGCCTTCAATTCCCACGCGCTCCCTCACGTCTTTCATAGTCGCACGCGCGACCTCGGATGCGCGCTCGCGCCCTGCCGCAAAGATGCGGTCAAGCTCTTCGTCGCTGATGCCGCGAAAGCGCTCTTGAAAGGGCGTCAAAAATTCCACGGTCGCTTCCGCAAGGTCACTCTTCAATTGCGCGTAGCCCTTGCCCTCGAAATGCGCTTCAATCTCTTCGCGTGTGCGGCCCGTCAAAAGCTGGTAGATGGTCAAGAGATTCGTAATCGCCGGACGTGTCTCGTCAAAGCGAATCTCTGTGCCCGAATCGGTCACGGCGCGTTTGAACTTGCGCCTGATAGTATCGGCGTCGTCAGTCAGATAGATGCTGCCGTTCACGTTCTCATCCGACTTGGACATCTTCTTTTCTGGATTGTCCAAGGCGAGAATGCGAGCGCCTACTTTAGAAATAAACGGCTCTGGAACGCGGAACGTTTCGCCGTAGTCGCGGTTAAAGCGCATGGCAATGTCGCGCGTCAATTCCAAGTGCTGCTTCTGATCCTGCCCCACGGGCACAAGCTCTGTTTGATAAAGAAGGATGTCTGCGGCCATCAGCACCGGGTAATCGAAAAGCCCAACGCCTGCATTCTCTCTCTGCTTGCGCGCCTTCTCCTTGAACTGAGTCATGCGTTCAAGCTCGCCCATGCGCGTCACGCAGTTCAGAATCCAGGTTAGCTCCGTGTGCTCCGGCACGTCCGATTGCACGAAGACCGTGGAGACTTTCGGGTCAATGCCTGCGGCAAGGTAAAGACGCGCCACCTCTCGCGTCTTTTCTCTGCGCGTCTTGGGGTCTTGCGTTGCGGTGAGGGCGTGCAGGTTGACTACGCAGAAGAAGCTGTCGTACTCGTGCTGCAACGCGGCCCAGTTACGCAGCGCGCCTATGTAATTTCCTATATGAAGATTGCCGGTCGGCTGAGCGCCGCTAAAGATTCTCTTACGCATGAAATTTCAAACTTCTATTACAGGTAGAGCAAATAGGAGATGACCATTACCACCGGTCGCATGATGATGCTGAAGAAGCCCATGTAAAGCAGTACAATCAAGATTAGAAATCCGTATTGCTCCAACACGCTCAGGGCCGGCTGCATACTTTCTGGAAGAAAGGTCTGCAAGACTTTGCTTCCATCCAGAGGCGGAAACGGTAGCAGGTTAAATATCGCCAGCGAAACGTTCATCAACAGAGAATAGCGCAGAAAGAGCGAGAGCGGCTCTGCCAACGATTCGTTCATGTTAGAGAACCCGTTCGTCTTAATCATCACCTTAAAAACCGTGAAGGCACAGATGGCGATTATCAGATTTGCCAGGATGCCCGCAATCGAGACCATCACGTTGGCAACATTTTTATTACGCCACCGAAGCGGGTTGACGGGCGTTGGCTTGCCCCAACCGATGAGCGGAATCGTCGCCACCACGCCTCCCATGTGACCGAAGATGAATCCCATTATGGGAATCAGCAGCGTGCCTATGGGGTCTGTGTGCGCGACAGGGTTGAGCGTGATGCGCCCGAGAAGCCGCGCCGTATCGTCACCGAATCTGTAAGACATCCACGCGTGAGCGCACTCGTGCGCCGAGATGGCAAAGACGAGCACAACCATGTAGATGATCAGTTGGCCGATAATAGAGCTATCCATGAATATACCTTGCCTCAATCCGGCTCATCGAAACATGCAAAAGTATCACGCGGCTTTTGGCAGTGTCAAAATAAGAGGATTCAAACAGGATGGAAGAGATTGATTCATTGAATCATCGGTTCATTGATTCAATGAACAAATGAATCAATTTCTTCTTTTCCTGTCCATCCTGTTAATTTTCCCTGCTCACTTTAAAAGTGTTCCGTAGATGCCAAGCGGCAGACTGTAGACAGCTTCGGTGGTGACGACGACCATGTCGCCCGTGGCGCTGAACGCTAGACCTATGACGTTCATTGCGGCCACGGCCATCTCCGCTCTTTCTCCGTCCGGTGAGATGCGAACTATGCCGCGCCGCCCGCGCAAAGAAGCCGCGACGTACAGATTGCCCTCGCGGTCGAAGGCCAATCCTTGCGGTCTTCCCAGGCCGCGATAAAAGACGCTCGCCTCGCCGTTTTCGTCAACGCGCATAACACTGTCGTAGCTTGAGACGGTTGGGCCTGTGACGTACAACTGGTGGTCGGGGCCGAATGCCAGATGATAAGCGGAGACGGACGGCTCAAGCTGCGCGAAGGCTCTCTCTTCGCCTATGCCGTTAACGCGATAAATGGTGCCGGTGCGGTCGCCCACGTAGAGGATGCCCTCCGAATCAAAAGCGATGCCGGTTGCGACGCCAAGATTCTGCGCGAACGCCGAAGGTTCTTTGAAGTGCGAAATGCGATAGACGGTGCCGTCCAAGCGGCTTGAGACGTACATCTGTCCAGAAGGGTCAAAGGCTATGCCCGTGGGGTTGGTGATGTCGCCTGAGAAAGCATCCAACTCGCCGTTGGCGTCTATGCGAAAGATGGAGACGGGCATCTGCTGGCCGCGCGAGCCAGAGCGCGTGACAAAGAGCGATCCGTCGTCAGGGTCAAAGGCAGGATTGGCGACCGGGTGCAGGTCTTCCGCGAGCCTTGTTCCGACGATGAAGCTGGCGGGCGCGCTAAGCTGGCCGTCGTTGCTCAACAGCACTTCCGTCTCGCCGCTCAAACCCGCATCCGGGACGATTGCCAGCACACGCTTCGAAGAGAGACCGACAGTCTGCGCTATGGACGCGCCAAAAAGCGGATAACACCCTCTCAGATTACTGGTATCGTAATCGCTGCATTCGATGACGACTTCTCCGCCCGGAATCCCCGCCGCCGGATCAACCCGCACAATCCGCCCTGCCACGCTCATCACCCTCCGCCTTTCCATGAAAATCAAGCTGTCAGCTACTCATCATACGATGGCCTGATGAGCGGTGTCTAACTGGCGTTATGCCTCTTGGCGCTCTGTAATCTGAGCCTAAAATTCCGCCTCTTTTTCTGCTTGCCTTTGGGCGCGCTATGGTATAATCCAGGCCATGTCAAGCCGCTCCTGAACGCGTTCTTCGAGAGGGAGCGATTCTTTTGTGCCCGGAAAATTTATTGGGCCATAGAGCTTGACCGGAAATCTACGGTACGATGCTCAAGCGACTAAGCGAAGCGTTTTCGCAAAGAGCAAAGAAACAAGGCTCAACACAGCGTCCGACACATCCCGCTCGCTACAATCTTCCTGTAACTTTCTACAGCCGGCAAACAAAAGATGGCGTGTACGAGTCTAAAGACTTACGTGTCTTTAAGATTTAGCGGAGCGGTGCGCTCTTTTCTCGGAGGGTAAGAATCATCGGTAACATACACGGCAACACGCAGGGGTTAAAGCAGAATCAATTGCGGCGAATAGAAAAGCTCTACTCGCGCCGCATCTCGCCGCACCAGATAGTAACGCCGGAGTTCGCGCGTCAATTATCGGAACTCTCTTTTGAAACGCGCCGACAGATTGGCGCTCTCATTGACCGCAAGGGCTACGTCGAATATGTCATCGTGGGCGATGCGCGACGCATTGAACTGCCGGATTTGAAACGCACGCGCGTCGCCGCAGACCGTTTTCGCGGCCTGCGCTTTGTGCACACGCACCTGCGCGGAGAAGATTTGACGCAGGACGACCTGACAGACCTTGCGCTCCTGCGCCTTGACCTGATGGCGTCCGTGGACGTGGACGAGCGCACGGGATTGCCCGGCTACGTGAGGGCGGCGCATCTGCTGCCGACTACTGCCCAGGAGCTTGATGCCGACAGCCACGCTGCGCCTTACGCTTTTCTTGAGCCGCAGATTCCCTCGCAACTGGACGTGGATTTTCTTTCGCTCATCAACTCTCTGGAAGAGGAGATGGCGCGCAACCGCCGCGCGGCGCGACGAGCCAACGCGCGAGACCGCACGATTCTTGTCAACGTCACGACCACCTCAATCAGCGAGGCCGAAGAATCTATGGCAGAGTTGCGCGAGTTGGCGATGTCCGCCGGAGTCGTAGTGCTTGACGAGATAATTCAGCGCAGGCAGGAGATTGACCCGCGCACTGTGCTGGGGCGCGGCAAGCTGGAAGACCTTCTGGTGCGCTCGCTCCAACTTGGCGCGGACTTGATTGTCTTCGACCGAGAGCTTCAACCCGCGCAGGTGCGCTCGCTCTCGGAAGCCACAGACCTGAAAGTGATAGACCGCTCGCAACTCATCCTGGACATCTTCGCCCAGCGCGCACAGTCGCGCGAGGGTAAGATTCAGGTAGAGCTTGCTCAATTGAAGTATCTGCTGCCGCGATTGGTTGCGGGCCAGGACTCCGCCTTCTCACGTCTTGCGGGCGGCATCGGTGGCCGTGGCCCAGGCGAGACGAAGCTTGAGACAGACCGCCGCCGCGTGCGCGACCGCATCAACCGTCTGGAGAAAGAGATTAAAGCGCACGGGCTTCGTCGGCAGGAGCGCAGGAAGGAGCGCTCGCGCAGAGAGTTTCCGGTCATCTCCATCGTCGGTTATACGAACGCCGGAAAGTCCACGCTGCTCAACACGCTCACTTCGAGCAAAGTTCATGCGGAGCAGCGCATGTTTGCGACGCTTGACCCTACCTCGCGCCGCCTGCGCCTGCCGCGCGAGCAGGAAGTCATCATCAATGACACTGTAGGTTTCATACGCGACCTGCCGCCAGATTTAATCAACGCCTTCCGCGCCACGCTCGAAGAGATAAGCGAAAGCAACCTGCTGCTTCTGCTGGTTGACGCGTCGAACCCGCGCTGGCTGCAACAGCTTGAATCGGTCGAGAGAATCCTCAACGAGCTTCATTACAACAAGATTCCTCGCCTCATAGTCTTCAATAAAGCAGACCTGGTTGGGCCGGACGAGATGGAGGCGATTATTCGGCAGGCCACCTTGGGCGGAGAGCGCGAGTGCGTGAGCGTCTCCGCGCTTAAGACTCAATCTCTGCGCCCGCTTCTAGAGCGCGCAGGAGAACTGCTGGCGCGTAATCTTGTCGAGCAGCCGAGCTACGTGCAGGCGGCTTCGGAAGAGGAAGAGAAAGCGGAGTACGCCGCGCAACATTAAAACGGGATGTCCAGTCGTCGTCCTAGATTCAAGCCGCGTTTCAACGTCGTGCGAGAGTTCGCATCGCGTTACGTTGTTCGTCCATTCAAGTGGTTCTCGCCCCGCACGCGTTACGCTATAGGCTTCCTGCTGCTGGTTATCACGACCACGCTTCTCTTAATCAACACACGCTCTCGCGTCAGCATAGAGCCTTACAAGCCCGGCGACGTGGTGGTGCGAACCGTCATCGCGCCCGCAGACATAGAGGGCGTGGATTTGACCGAGACCGAGAAGCTGCGCGAAGCCGCGCGTCAATCGGTTCTTCCAGTCTTCAAATTCGACCCGACCGCAGGCGAACAGGCCGCCGCCGAATTTCGCGCCGCCTGGGAGGATTTACAGAAGCAGGTTGACCCGCGAAACCCTTCGGCCTCCGATTTCAAATGGAACGGCAAAGGAAGCCCGGAGGCCGCGCGCGTCATCATCGCCCGGCGCTTTAACTCTGACGACCTCGCGCGCATCACTGCGCTTTTGAGAAGCACCGGCGACGGTTACGTTTATGACGAGCGCGATGTGGAGCAGATTAAGGGCGAGGTTTCGCTCGTCAACGCGCAAAGCCCCAACGTGCAATCGAGCGTGCGCCTCCCGCCCGACAACATGCGCTCGCTTTCCGTCGTCCTTCAGGATTTTCATTCGCGTCTTTCGAGACTGCCCGGCTGGTCGCAGGAACAGATAGCAGCGCTCGCTTCCGCAACCGTCCCGCTCGTCAGGCCGAATCTGGTTTACGACGCGATTGCTACGGACAACAGGCGAGAAGAGGCCGCGCGGAAAGTTCAGCCCGCCATCATCTCGCTCAAGCGCAATCAAGTGGTCGTGCGCGAAGGCGACACCGTTAACGAACACACGCTTTCACAGTTGTCTGCTATCCGCGCCTACGGTCGCACGGCGCGGCGTGCGAGCCACATCATAGGACTCTTCTTCATAGTAGCGGCGCTCTACTGGATAGCCTGGAAATTCACCGAGCATCGCGGCACTGTGAAGAATCTTTCGCTTTCGCCGCGCAGGGCTTTCTCGCTCATAGGCTCCGCCATAGTGGTCGAGACGCTTTTGATGAGAGTAGGATTTCTGCTCTCCGACAGCATCGCCAGCAAGAACGTTCGTCCGCCTCTCGATGACCCGACCATCTGGGACTTTGCAATCCCCTTCGCTTCCGCAGCGCTCTTGGTAGCTCTTTTGCTGGACACGCAGTTGGCAATCGTCACAGGTCTCATCACAGCGCTCTTCGTCAGTCTCATTTCGCCCGAAAGCATACCCATGACGCTCTACGCTATGGTTTCGTCTGCGGCTGCGGTTTACGGCATACGCCGCTACCGCGAGCGACAGAGCGTGACGCTCGGCGGATTGATTGTCGGTGCCGTGAGCGCGCTCATGGCCGTAGCGCTTCTTGCTTTCGCGCAACAGCCCTTGAAGCTGAACACTATCTTGCTCGCCGTAGGCTGCGGTCTTCTGGGGGGACTCTTGACTGCCGTCTTTACTGCGGGAGAGCTTCCGGTTTACGAATCCGGCTTCGGCATTCTGACGGACGTGAAACTGCTTGAGCTATCGAACGCAGACCTGCCTGTGCTAGGACAACTTGCTCTGCGTGCGCCCGGCACGAACCAGCACTCGCATGCCGTAGGCCAACTGGCCGAAGAGGCTTGTCGTGCCGTCGGAGCCAATCCCCTTCTGGCGCGCATAGGCGCTCTCTATCACGACATAGGAAAGCTTGCCGCGCCGCACATGTTTGTGGAAAACCAGCAGGGAGACAACCCGCACGACCGTCTTCGTCCGACCAACAGCGCACGCATCATCATCAGCCACGTTACCTACGGCCAGAAGCTTGCGAAAGAGCTTGGCCTTCCCAAACGCATAGCTGATTTCATCCCTCAGCATCACGGCACGCGGACTCTTCACTTCTTCCTGCGTAAAGCGCAGGCGCAGGCCGCCGATAATGAAGAGGTCGACGAGAAGGAGTTTCGTTATCCAGGGCCTAAGCCGCAGTTCAAAGAAGCCGCGATTATGATGCTCGCGGATTCCTGCGAGGCTGCCGCACGCTCGCTCGCGCGCCCAGACCCAGATAGTATTCGCTCCATCGTCAACAAGATTGTGGACGCCGTCATCTCGGATGGACAATTGGACGAGTGCGACATAACGCTGCGCGAGATTACGGCCATACGCGAATCAATCACCACCTCGCTCGTAGCCATCTATCACGCGCGCATAGACTATCCGGGCTTCAACCCGCCGCAGATGACAGGCCCGCTTCCCCCGCTCCCGCAGGCCGAGATAGACGCAGAAGAGCGCGGCGTCAGCTACTCAAGAACCGCAGAGATTCCCATCAATCGCGGCGGCGAAGTCGAAGACGAAGCCATCGAGCGCAAAGCGGTCAAGCGATAAACAGGACAGTACCGCCTGCGGTAGCGGGCGGGTTTGACCTTCTAGAGCTTAAAATGGCCGCGCAGTTTTTCGTAGGTCGTCTTGAGGTCTTCGGGGATGACGCGCGTTTCGCCTATGGTGGACATGAAGTTTGAAT
>JACVRN010000207.1 GCA_014534425.1 Pyrinomonadaceae bacterium | reverse complement strand
TTGCCCTCGCCCTGAAACTCCAGAGTGCTTTTGAGAAACCCGCTTACTTGTAGCGGTAGGTAATCCGCCCGCGATTCAAATCATACGGAGAAAGCTCTACGAGCACGCGGTCGCCTGGAAGAATGCGTATAAAGTGCTTTCGCATCTTGCCGGAGATGTGCGCCAGCACTTGGTGCTTGCTCTCCTCCAACTCGACGCGGAACATAGCGTTCGGCAGGGTCTCCAAGACCGTCGCCATGACTTCTATAGCCTCTTCCTTAGCCATAGCCTCTCAGTAAACGATTTGCCTACACCGGCAAACCGCAAATATTACCATAGCCCCCTCGAATTGCCAAGCCGAGCGGGGCCGCTAAACCCTAGACTCCGGCGATTTTCACCTCTTCCAGTTCACTTTCGGCCACACGCGTGAAGACCTGCGGCCCTTCCTCTGTAATTGCGACCGTATGCTCTACGTGCGCGCTCGGTTTTCCGTCTGCAGTTACGACCGTCCAGCCGTCCGAAAGCACGCGGGTTAGATGCGTCCCGATGTTGACCATAGGCTCTATGGCGAAGACATAGCCGTTCTTAATCTTGGCCCCCTTGCCGGGCGTCCCGTAGTTGGGAATCTGCGGGTCTTCGTGCATGCGTCGGCCTATGCCGTGGCCCACGTAATCGCGCACGATTGCATAGCCTTGGGACTCGGCCAGGCTCTGTACGGCGTAGCCTATGTCGCCCAGGTGCTTGCCCTGATAGCACTCCTTGATGGCCCGCTCCAGGCACTCTTCCGTGACGCGTATAAGCTGCAAAAGCTCCGGGCTGACCTTACCGACGGGCACGGTCGTAGCCGTGTCGCCTACAAAGCCTTCCAGGGTCGCGCCGACATCAATCGAGAAGATGTCGCCCTCTTTTAATTTATAATTCGAGGGAAAGCCGTGCACCACCTGTTCGTTGACGGAAGCGCAGATAGAGAAGGGATAGCCGTGATAGCCCTTGAAAGTAGGAAGCGCGCCAGCATCTCGAATCATCTTCTCCGCCGCGCGGTCTACTTCCAGGGTCGTTATCCCTGGCTCAACCATTCGGCGCAGAGCCTGAAGCACGCGCCCTACGAGTTGCCCCGCCGCGCGCATCTTCTCCAACTCTTTTCTGGACTTTCCTATAATCATCAAACCAGTTCTATCTATTCACTCGTTACTATCTTTTCAATCTCCGCGTAAATCTCTTCCGGCTCGCGTGTGCCGTCGACCCGTCGCAGGATATTGCTGGCCGAGTAGTAATCAAGGAGCGGGCGCGTTTGCTCTTCGTAGGTTTCCAGGCGCACGCGCGTCTTCTCAGGCGTATCGTCCGGGCGCTGTATCAGCTTGGCTGTCGGATGCAGGTCGCAGACGCCTTCCTGCTTGGGCGGCTGAGAATAGATGTTGTAAATCTCGCCGCACTCGGGGCAAATCCTGCGGCCCGTGGTGCGCTTCTCCAGCACCTCGAAGGGAACGTCTATGAGTATGGGAAGAATCCTCTTCCCCTGCTCGACCGCAAGGCGCTCAAGCATGGCGGCCTGCGCGGCAGTGCGCGGGAAGCCGTCCAGTATGTAGCCGTGCTTGCAGTCTTCGCGCCCCGTGCGCTCACGAACCACTCGTATCGTCACGTCGTCTGGAACGAGCTTTCCAGACTTCATTATCGCCTGCACTTCTTCGGCCAGAGGGGTATGCTCGTCCTTGAGCGCGCGGAACATATCGCCGGTCGAAACCTGTGGCAAGCCCAGACGCTCTTCCAGAAGCCGCGCCTGCGTCCCCTTGCCCGCGCCCGGCGCTCCCATCAAGACGACAATCTTAAACATTGATACATAGGTTCATTGATTCAATGAACAAATGAATCAATGAATCAATCTTCTCAGGCTCTGCGTCCGCGCAGGCGTCCCGTGCTGAGGAAGCCTTCGTAGTTACGCATGACAAGCTGCGCTTCGATTTGCGCGACCGTGTCCATAGCCACGCCTACCAGAATCAGCAAGGAAGTGCCGCCGAAATAGAATTGATAGCCCATCCCTGTAGGAATCCAGCCCAGGCCCGGCGTGCTCGTAAAGAAGGCGTCTAGCTGCGAGCCTATGAAGGGAAGGCGTCCGACCTTAAAGCCGCTCAGCATAATCTGCGGCAGGAAGGCCACCATAGCCAGGTAAACTGCGCCGACCGTGGTCAGGCGCGTCATGATAGTGTTCAGATACTCAGCCGTGGCGCGACCCGGACGAATGCCCGGCATGAAGCCTCCGTGCTTACGCAGGTTGTCCGCCACCTCTTCCACGTTGAAGACTATGGAGATGTAGAAGAAGGTGAAGATGATAATCAGAGAGACGAAAACAAGCTCGTAGTACGGGTCTCCGCCGTGAAAGACCTGGAAGAAGCTGAAAATCTTGGCCCACGCCGAATCGGGCTTCGTCGGGTCGGGCGGGATGGCTGAAAAGACCGTCTGCGGCATAGCCAGCACAGACGATGCGAAGATGACCGGAATCACGCCGCCCATGTTGACCTTCAGAGGCATGGTCGTCTGCTGGCCTCCGACCATCTGGCGACCAACGTGCCGCTTGGCGTAACTGACGGCTATCTTTCTGCGGCCAGATTCGACAAAGACTATGAAGGCTATTAAAGCTACCAGGGCGATGACGAGAGCTATGACGCCGAGCGTTTGCAGGGGGTCGCCCGCTCTGACTCTCTCAAAGACCTGCTGCACGCCGCGCGGCAAGCCTATGATGATGCCCGCGAAGATTAGAAGCGAGATGCCGTTGCCCACGCCGCGCTCTGTTATCTGCTCGCCCAGCCACATGACGAAGATGGTGCCGGTCGTGAGCGTCAGAACGATGGTCAGCAGAAAGCTCCAGGTGTTTTCGCCCACGCCGTTGGCTTGCAGCCAGTGAGCCACGAAAGAGGTCTGAATACCGGCCAGCACGACAGTCAGATAGCGCGTGTACTGGTTAATCTTCTGCCGCCCCATCTCGCCCTCTTCCTGCAACTTCTTCAGGGCAGGGTAAACCACAGTCATCAACTGAAGGATGATGGAGGCCGTGATGTAGGGCGTCACACCTAGGGCAAAGACGGAGATGGTGCGAAAGTTTCCGCCCGAAAAGAGGTCAAGCACGCCGAGCAGGGTGTTGCCGACATCGTGCCATACCTGCTCAAGCCGTTCTTTGTTGATGCCGGGCGCGGTGACGTGTGCGCCTACGCGATAGATGGCGAGCAACCCCAGCGTGAAAAAGATACGCTTACGCAGGTCTGGAACCTGAAACATGTTGCGGACGGCGGCGAAAAACTTTTCCATGATGTGACCTCTTCTGAAACTATCTCTTTTCCCGAAGATTATCTCTGACAAAGCGAAGAAGTTCAAACAGGGATGGACAGGATAGACAGGATAAAAGAAGAACTATTGCCCCTTCTTTATCCCGTTTACCCTGTCCATCCTGTTTGCATCTCGCTTCGATAGCGGGGAGGCTCAGGCCGTCTCTTGCGGCATTGAGCGCTTAATCAAAGTGGCTGCGCCGCCCGCTCGTTCAATCTTCTCCCTGGCGCTCTTTGTAAAGCGATGCGCTGAGATACGCAGAGCCTTCGACAACTCGCCAGTGCCGAGAACAACTACGTCGTGCTTGGCCTTCTTAATCAGACCGCGATCATGAAGAACCTGCGGCGTCACTTCGTCATTGGCCTCGAAGTTCTTGTCCAGAGACGAGAGGCTGACCTCAATCCATTCCTTCTTAAAGATATTATTAAAGCCACGCTTGGGGAGCCGTCGATGGAGCGGCATCTGTCCGCCCTCGAACCCGACCTTGCCGGAATAGCCCGAGCGGGACTTCTGGCCCTTGTTACCGCGCCCCGCAGTTTTCCCCAGACCCGAGCCTGGGCCGCGACCCAAACGCTTCTTCTTATGCGTAGAGCCTTCCGCCGCATGCAAATTATTAAGACCGATTGCCATTACTCACTCCGTTCGTAGCTATCAGCCGTCAGCCATCAGCAATCAGTAAAAGCAAGTTGTCTTCTGCTGAATGCTGAATGCTGACGGCTGATTGCTGTTATTCAATTATCCGCAGCAGGTGCGGGACTTTCTCGACAAAGCCGCGCGTGGCGGGCGTGTCCGGGCGCTCGACAATCTGGTTGAGCTTGGTCAACCCGAGGCTGCGAACTATCTGCTTGTGCGTCTTCGGCGCGGCGATGAAGCTGCGGTAATACTGTATGCGAATGGTTGCGCCGTTTGCTTGCTCTTTCTTCTCTTGCGCCATCTTTATAACTCCTCAACTTGCTTGCCGCG